>JABDGS010000150.1 GCA_013285915.1 Bacteroidota bacterium | reverse complement strand
TCCCGAAATATTTTCGGGACTTTATATTTTATGCTCAATGGCTTTCCGTCTTAAATTAATATCCTCAGTGGTTCTTCAAGCAAACTTTTAAGCGTTTGCAAAAATGCTGAGCCGGTTGCACCGTCTACTACGCGGTGGTCGCAGCTTAGTGTTACTTTCATTACATTGCCCGGCACTATTTGCCCATTCTTCACCACAGGCACTTGCGATATGCCACCAACGGCCAAAATACATGCATCTGGCGGGTTTATTATTGCCGTAAATTGGTCAATGCCAAACATACCAAGGTTTGATATGGTAAATGTGCTTCCTTCCCAATCGGCAGGTTGCAATTTTTTATCTTTTGCTTTTTGCGCAAATTCTTTCACTTCAACAGCAATCTGGCTTAGCGATTTTGTGTCTGCAAAACGCACAACTGGCACTAATAAACCTTCTTCAACTGCTACCGCAACTCCAATATTTACATGATGGTTAATGCGAATCTTTTCGCCTAACCAACTGCTGTTAACTTTTGGATGCTGCTTTAATGCTGAAGCTGTTGCCTTAAGCACCAGGTCGTTAAAGCTTATTTTTACTTTGCTTACTTCATTCAGTTTGGCACGGGCAGCTACGCAGGCATCCATGTCAATAGCCATCGTTAAATAAAAATGCGGCGCGGTAAACAGGCTTTCACTCAGGCGTTTCGCAATGGTTTTACGCATCTGCGAAACAGGTACTTCATCAAAGCTTACCACACCGGCCGGTGCTTGCGGTTGTGTTGCGGGTTTTGCAACCGGCGCGGCCTGCTGCTGTGCAGGTTGTGGTTGCGCAGCGGGTACATAACCATCAACGTCAGATTTGATGATCCTGCCATTGTCGCCCGTGCCTTTTACATATTTAAGATCAACACCTTTATCCTGTGCTATTTTTTTAGCTAATGGAGATGCCAATATCCTGCCTTCGTTAACAACCTGCTGTTCAGCTTGTGGTGCTGGCTGCTTAGTATCAGCAGCCGGGGCTGCGGCTGCCTTTTGCTCTGCAGTAGCAGCAGGTGCGGCAGAGCCACCACCCTTTAAGGCATTAACTACGCTGTTAACATCAAAGCCTTCTTTGCCAATAATACATAACAGGTCGTTAACCTGTATTTTCTCCCCAACCTTGGCGCCCTGGTATAAAAGCTTACCATCCTTATAGCTTTCAAGTTCCATGGTGGCTTTATCGGTTTCAATTTCAGCTAATACCTCGCCCTTCTTAACATCATCGCCAATATTTTTATTCCAGCCGGCAATAACGCCTTCGGTCATTGTATCACTTAAACGGGGCATAAGCACTACCTCTTCCATCTTGCTTACATCAATAGCAGGTGCAGCCTGTGCTGGTGCCGGCTGTGCTGCGGCAGGTGCAGGTTGCTCAGCGGTTTTTTGTTCGACAGGTTTTTGCTCCGCAGGCTTTTCAGCAGCAGGTGTTGCGCCACCACCGTTGTGCCGGGCTACCAACGCGCTAACATCCTCGCCTGCCTTACCTACAATGGCAAGTAAATCATTAACCTGTAGTTTGTCACCTTTGCCGGCCCCAAGGTGCAGAATAGTACCGTCCTGGTAACTCTCCAGTTCCATTGTTGCCTTATCTGTCTCTATTTCAGCTAACAGATCACCTTTCTTAACCGGGTCGCCTACTTTTTTATGCCATTCTGCAATAACACCTTCAGTCATGGTATCACTCAGGCGTGGCATTAATATCACTTCAGCCATATAATTTTAATTGCTCTGTTTGAAAATTTCGAGCCGTGAAATTACAGTAAAATGAAATAGCTTCAAGAAGTAGCCTTGTTTTTTATGGATTGATAACGCCCCGGGCTTTACAAAACCGCGAGGGTATACAGATAAAAAGGGCTGCATTGCAACCCTCTTTATCTATTATATTGGATGATCTGTATAATTAACAGGCGTGTTACATGTGCGGGGCACTCATGTCCATTTTCCTCATTTTACGTATCTGTGCCTGTTTAATTGAATACCTTAAAAGTGTTACCAGGCTGTTTTCGTTATTGTTCAGCAAACGTATTTCGGCATTGCCGGTTGAGGTTTTGTCGTTCAAATTATCGGCAGTAACTATAACATCTTTAAAAGTTGGCGCGGTGCTGTCTTTTTCTCCCGACTGCATTTTTCCTGAAAGCGTTTGTATATCAGCATACATGGCAAATACTTTGCCTTTTAATTTATCGTGTATATCTGCAGGCAAATTGCTTGCATTGCCACTAGCCGACTCGTATTGTTTTATTAAATCAGCAGAGGTTGAAATGTAAAGGTTATTGTCTGTAGCGCTCATACTTAAGCCTAGCGAATTAAGCATGGAAGATTGATACTGGCCATTTTGCTGGGTGAGCACCCCTTTTTGGGCAAGTACGCCAGTTACCTTATTATAACCGTCTTTATCTATGGCAAAATTTGCAATCACTTTGTATGATGGAACATTGGTTGTTACCGGCTGCGGCAACTTATAACCACCCATTTCTGTCACCGTTTTTTTGGTAAAACCAATGTCGGAAACAGCTATGGCGAAGTCTCCTTTTATAGCCTGGAAAATGTCGCTGATAGTTAAGTTTAATCCCAATTGCTGTTGCAGCATGGTATTTGCAACACCATCAAAACCTACGTACTGGAAAACGGCCGGGAATAATTTAGGATTTAAAGAACCTATCACAAAGCCCTGTATTTGACCAGGATATTTATCAAGCATGCTAACATCAATGGCGTGCATCGGGTATTTTTTTACCAGGTCTGCCATGGCATTGCCCAGGTGCGCGTTGAATGATGCAGTTATTTTACCATTCTCAAAAGTTACAGTGCCGGTTGTATAGGAACCATCAGTAAGGTCGCCTAATTTACTAATGCCTAATGCAGTTATCGACTGCATGTTTGAGGAGCTTGTGTAAAATGCCAGGTCAGCATTTTGTTTCAATACATCTTTAAAGCCGTCTACTGAAAGTATTGATTCCGATTCTTTTTGGGCAAATAGCGCAGTTAACATTTGCTGGGTTAGCGTGCCTTCGCCGGTTGCATAAGTACCGGGGGCAGAACTGCCGCCATGTTTTTGCGCAATAATTACAACATTATCCGTCCAGCCCGCTATAAAATCATCACCTAATGCCAGGTAAGAATAATTGTCGGCTTTTTTTATTTCGCCGGCAGGTTTCTTCTTTTTTAAAAGCGCCTCAAAAGCAGCAGCATTTTTAAGTGCTGCAACCATACCACCAGACGTTGATTGACCTGCCATGATGGAAGAGCTATTTTTCACAAAACCAAAGGCTGCTTCTGCTGTATCTATGCCCGAATTTCTCAATTCTTCAAGACTAATATTAGTTTGTGAAGAATCACCCTCATCTGACAAAACACGCGCGAGGGAGTCAAAACTAATGTTTGCACTGCTCAATTTATCAAGCATGCTCTTAGTGTTAAGCTCAAAAACAATATTTGCGTCTTTAGGTATATACTTTGCCAATGTGTTGGCTGGCTTATTACACGATGTGAACAGGAATGCTGTTATTGTTAGCAATAAAATAAAGCGTGTCATTTTTTTCATGTTGAATTTGTTTAACAGGTATGTTAATCGGGTTGCCTGAAGTTATTATCAGTTTTATTGAACGAATATATTATTTAACCTGCACACAATTAAAAAAAGCACGTTAAAACGGTTGATTAATGCGCGAAACTGGCGTAAATAATTTCCTGTATATTACTGCGTACGTTCATATGGCTAAGTTTTAAATTCTCCCCACCATCCGGGTTAACCCTGTTTGACAGAAAGATATACAGCAGGTTATAAGCAGGGTCTGCCCATACACATATACCAGTAAACCCGGTGTGCCCAAATGTAAGCGGCGATACCGGTTTGGCGGGGTACGCATCTGCTGGTTTACGTGTGGCATTATCTTTTTCCGGTTTGTCAAACCCAAGCCCGCGCCTGCTTATATCGCTGTGGTAAGCAGTAAAATAGTCTATTGTTTCTTTTTTCAAATAACGCACTCCATCCATTTCGCCACCGTTCAGCAGCATCTGGTAAAGCTTGGCAAGGTCGTAAGCATCACTAAACAAACCTGCATGGCCTGCTACCCCGCCAAACATAGCGCTTCCGGGGTCATGCACATCGCCCCTTATTTGCTGCAGGCGAAAATACTTTTCCTTTTCAGTGGGAGCGATCCTGTTTAAAGGCTCATGTTCTCTTGGTTTAAACGTTGTGCTGGCCATATTCAAAGGCTCGTAAAAAGTTTGTTTGGCATATTCATCAAGTGGCAGGCCTGTTAACTGCTGCACAACTTTACCCATAAAAATAAAATCGTTATCACTGTACACATATTTGTCCTGCGGGCCAAGTTTGCTTGTAAGTATGCGTTTATACATTGTATCTATCCAGTCGTGGCGCATATACATATTTTCTGCAACACGCACACTGTATATTGAGTCGGGTGTGCCTTGATAAAACCTCGGTTTGGGTATACCGGTTGCTGTGTCAATAGTTTCACGGTAAAAAGGAATAAAAGCATTTAAACCTGCCTGGTGAAGAATGATCTTTTCAATAGTAAGATTTGCCTTGTCAGTTCCTCTAACCCACGGCAAATAATCGCCAAGGGTTTTATGCAGGTCAAGCTTTCCCTCTTCGTAAAGCTTCATCAACGACACGGTAGTAGCCGATGTTTTTGTTACAGAAGCCAGGTCGTACATGCTTGTTGTAGTAACCGGTTCGGTGCTATCGTAGCTCATATAGCCATACGCACGGTCAAACACCACTTTGCCATTTTTAGCCACCAACACCACGCAGCCCGGCGTAGCATGCTGCCTTATAGCATCATTGGCAATACTGTCAATTTTATTTAGTACAGTACTGCTCATGCCCTGTGTTTCGGGCGTAACAATTGGTAATACGGATGAATCTGCCATGCCAAAGCCATAGTGAAAATCATCACTCACTGTTACCGGCAGGTTGCCCTTTGCATAAAACCTGCCTTGCAGCCAGTCAAATGCAGCCTGCTGAAAAATTGCATCATCCTCATAGCACACTGCAAGATTTGGCGAGCCATCAACAAACTTAGCTGCGTAGGGATTGCCAAATACCAGGGTAATAGTTGGCATAGATTGCTGTATTCTTTTAGCCAATGCTATCGCCTCATTGCTGATACCGTAATTGCCTGCGGGGTATTTATTTAACCTGTGTAAGCCTATAATCACAGCATCATATTTGCCCAGCAAAGCATGATAAATGCTGTCCGCCTTGCCAGCATCATCTTTATAACTAAACAGGTAGGTATCCGCATGGTAGGCGCCCTGTAATAAACCAGCAAGATTATTTGCTGTTGTTACCCCCAAAGCTACATAAGCCACCGAGGCTTTTTTTTGTAAAGGCAGCAATCGTGGCTGTTGCATACGTAGTAATGTAAGTGCACCTTCAGCCACCTCTTTTCTCAAAGCAGGTACTCCTGCATTCAAATCACTTACAAGGTTGTCTTTGTTGACAGGCTTCAAATGGTTTAAGCCAAGATGATATTTTGCCAGCAGTACTTTTTTTACCCTTGCATTTATGTCATCCTTATTTAGAGCACCCTTTTTAATGGCTGTATTAATGCCGGCAATACTTCCATCCACATCGCCGGGCAGGCACAGCATGTCGTTACCTGCAACAAGGCTTTGCAATGCGCCGCCGCTGCCGGGGTAATATTTTGCCACACCCTGCATTTCCAGCGCATCGGTAAACGATATGCCCTTAAACCCAAGCCTGTTGCGCAGTAGTTCTGTAACATTTTTTTCCGACAGAGAGGTTGGTAAATGTGTTGTTGTATCAATAGCTGGAATACTTAAATGGGCAATCATTACCGCGCCCACACCCTCTTTAAAAAGTTGCTTGAAAGGATAAAGCTCAAGGGTATCAATAACGCTCATCGGTTTATTGATCACGGGCAGGTCAAGGTGCGAATCAACAGCAACGTCGCCATGCCCGGGAAAGTGCTTGGCTGTTGCCATAACGCCCTGGCTTTGTATACCCTTCATTACCTGGGTACCTAACAACGCAACCTTGTATTTATCTTCCCCAAAAGAGCGAAAACCGATAACCGGGTTATTGGGGTTGTTGTTAATGTCTACCACGGGTGCATAGTCAACCTGTATGCCCTGCCTTTTACACTGTAATCCTATTGCCTGGCCAATTTTATATGCAAGTCCGGCGTCATGCAATGCACCTAAAGTAATATTATCCGGAAACTTCATCACACTATCTGTCATACGCATACCCAGGCCCATTTCTCCATCAATTGACATCAT
>JABDGS010000149.1 GCA_013285915.1 Bacteroidota bacterium | reverse complement strand
TATATTCATTTATAATAGCAAAAGTAGGTATTGCAGTAGTTACATTTCTTATAAATTATTTTGCGGCAAATCAAACAATTGGTGAAAGCCTTTTACGCAGTATAGCTGTTTTGGTTATATCGTGTCCCTGCGCTATGGGGCTTGCAACACCGGCCGCTATTGCTGTTGGTTTAGGAAGAGCCGCAAGAAATGGTATACTGTTTAAAAATGCCAGGAGCCTGGAAGTTTTTAGAAGTATAAAGCAGGTGGTATTTGATAAAACCGGAACGTTAACCACAGGGCAATTTAAAATTGCGGATTTCAGATTTCAGATTGCAGATTTAAGCGATGGTGCCCAACTCAACAATCACGATTCACGATTCACGATTGACGATTTTAAGCGTCTTGCGTATTCGCTGGAACGCTACTCCAATCATCCTATTGCAAAAAGCATTATTAAAGAATGGAAAACAAAAGACGCTTTAATGTGGGCTAAGATCGAGGAGATAAAAGGCGTTGGCATTAAAGCCACAAGCAAGCAGGGCGACACTTGTTACGCGGGCAGTTACAGGGTTGCTTCGGCGCTTACAAATGAAGCAACACATAACGTTTATATAGTTAAGAATGATACGCTTGTAGGCTGGATTGATGTTGCTGATGAAATTCGCGCTGAGGCAAAACAGGTAATAAGCCTCTTGCAAAATAAAGACATAAAAACAATTTTATTAAGCGGCGACAGGAAGGAGAAATGCGAAGCAGTTGCCAAACAGTTGGGAATTGATGTTGTTATTGCCGAACAAACACCCGAACAAAAATTGCAAAAGATAGCAGAATTAAACAGTCTTGAACCAACTGCTATGGTGGGTGATGGCATTAACGATGCACCTGCCCTTGCCAAAGCAACAGTGGGCATATCATTAAGCGATGCGTCGCACATTGCCATGCAAAGCGCGCAGGTAGTATTGATGAATTTTGGGCTGCAGCACCTGCCTCTGTCTCTTGGGCTTGGCAAGCATACTTATGCTACTATTAAGCAAAATCTTTTTTGGGCATTTGCCTACAATGTGGTAGCTATACCAATTGCAGCACTTGGCTTTTTAAGCCCTGGCTTTGCGGCGCTGGCAATGGGTTTTAGCGACGTGGTCTTGGCCATAAATTCAGTAAGGTTAAATTGGAAGAAAGTTTTGTAATAGTTACACAGGAAAAAGTGTTGCTTCAGTTTCCAACCAGCCCCATACCAATAAAAGATATTAAATGGTTCAAAGAAACTTACCCGGTGCCCCTTTGAAATTTTTTTAAGCAGCATGCGCTATAAACGGATATTTGTAGTATGCCATCCCCGCTTTCCATTCTTCAGCAATACTGGCAATACGAAAGTTTCCGCCCGCAGCAGGCGGAAATTATCCAATCCGTTCTGCATGGGAAAGATACGCTTGCCATTATGCCAACAGGCGGCGGCAAATCAATATGCTACCAGGTGCCTGCATTATTGCTCGATGGAATTTGCCTTGTAATAAGCCCGCTTATTGCATTGATGAAAGACCAGGTGGATAACCTGCAGAAGCGCGGCATACCCGCAGCGGCAATACATAGCGGTCTTACTTACTACGAGATAAACACAATACTACAGGATACTGTAAACGGGAACTATAAATTTTTATACGTTTCGCCTGAACGGTTACAAACTGAAGTATTTACCGCCTTTGTTACCGACATGTCAGTAAATATTATCGCCGTTGATGAAGCACACTGCATTTCACAATGGGGATACGATTTCAGGCCGTCGTACCTGCGCATAACAAGTTTGCGCAACATCCTGCCAAATGTGCCCATATTGGCTGTCACCGCCTCAGCAACGGCTGCGGTGGAGGCGGATATTATCGACAAGCTGAACTTTGAAAACTTCAATGTTATCCGTCAGTCATTTGAACGTGCTAACCTATCATTCAGCGTTTTTAAAACAGACAGCAAAATAAATAAGCTTGCAGAAATTTTAAACAATGTACAGGGCAGCAGTATAGTATATTGCAGAAACCGCAAAACAACAAAACAGGTTTCTGAACTATTGGCCCTGCAAAATATTACGGCAGATTTTTATCATGCAGGGCTTACACAGGAACAACGGGTAAGCAAACAGGAAGCTTGGATAAAAAATAGTACCCGTGTTATTGTTTGCACCAACGCATTTGGCTTGGGTATTGACAAACCTGATGTAAGAACAGTTATACATTATGATGTACCCGACTGCCTGGAGAATTATTACCAGGAAGCAGGCAGGGCAGGCCGGGATGGCAAAAAAGCTTATGCTGTTTTATTATATCATAGTGAAGATGCCGCCTGGCTGCAGGCACAGCCGGACGTGCGGTTTCCGTCAATCTATAACATCCGTAAAGTTTACCAGGCGTTGGCTGATTTTTTACAAATACCCGTAGGCATAGGTGAAGGCAATTATTATGATTTTGATTTAGGAGAATTCGCGCGCAATTTTCAGTTGGATATCCATCTTGTTATAAATAGTCTAAAGGTGCTTGAGCAGGAAGGCCATCTTGCGTTTAATGAAAGCATTTTTTTACCCGCACAGGCAAATTTCACAGCACCAAAAATGGTGTTGAACGATTTTGAGCTAAGCCACCCGGCGCTGGAACCTGTTATGAAATGCCTTTTGCGTACTTATGAAGGCATTTACGATAACCGCGTTAGCATAAATGAAAAACTTATTGCAAAACTTACGCGCAGGAATCTCGAAAAAGTAAGGGATGATCTGCAACAGCTAAAATCGCTGGGCATTATTGATTACCTGCCCCATAAAGAAACGCCGCAAATAAATTTTATCCTTAACCGCGCGCCCGCTGAGTTCTTATACATTGATAATGCAACTTACCAGCAACGCAAAGCTGAATTTGAATTAAGGGTTGAGGCTATGCTTAAGTTTATGCACTTAACAGGGTGCAGGAGCAAATATATAGCAACCTATTTTGGTGACGCATCTGCAAAAGATTGTGGCATTTGCGATAACTGCCTTCAGCAAAAGAATAAAGGCACCAAAAAAGATGAATTTAAAGAAATTGAAGAGAGAATAATGGCTGGTATTACTCAACAAAAAATAACCATACAATTATTGCTGGCAGAGCTAACAGATTTTCCCCAAGATAAATGCTGGAAGGTTATTGAATACCTGCAAAGCGAACGCAGGATAAACATTGACAGCGTGGGTAAGATTTCCTTAGGAAACTAAGCTATACATTTTTTCGTCCTGCAAACAGGCACGCAATGCCACCTATAACGGCAACGCCCCCAGCATAAACCGGCCAGCCAATACTGTGATTTTCCTTTTTATCTATTTGTATCGGGCCTGCATCTACTACCTTTTTCGTTGTAGTAAAATCAACCTGTGTAAATATCATCATCAATATACCTGCGATGATCAAAATAATGCCGAGTGCTTTCATAGGTAAGGTTTATTATTTAACGTCAGAGAATATTTTTTCTATAGTGTGCATCAGGCCAGATACCGGCCCTTCCATTTTATTAGTACGGTCGTCAATGGTATTATCGTCAAGCAGCTTGCCCATTTGTAACGATGCCGGCAGGTAGTGCAAAATATTGTCCCTCTGGCCTTTCATAAATACGGTAACGGCTTCATGGTTGGTATCTTTCACCTCTGTATGTATAACCTGCAAAGCTGCAATAGCTATTTGCTGCATAGCCTGTTTAGCTTCAGACACCGATACTTTACTGTAGGTTGCAACGGACTGTACAGCCCGCGGCGCATTGTCACCATATAAAGTGGGTAGATAATCTGTGGAATTTCGTACTCTCATTATATCATCAACGTCTTCCACCGTCTTCGATTTTT
Source organism: Bacteroidota bacterium (assembly GCA_013285915.1). Taxonomy (GTDB): domain Bacteria; phylum Bacteroidota; class Bacteroidia; order Chitinophagales; family Chitinophagaceae; genus JABDFW01. The sequence continues at coordinate 2,506 of JABDGS010000149.1, read as the reverse complement.
CATAAATGGCTGCTAATATTGCGGGAATAGCGGCCTGGGCAATAGCCGAAGCCGGGCTTGTAAAAACCTCTGTTGTAAGTGGCTCCTGTGTGTTGGGGTCAATTTTTTGCAGGGGCTCGTAGCCCATTTTCTTCTGCACTTCTTCAACAATATTAATTGCCATACCATTACATTAAGAAAAATAGTACGGAAATTATCATGCCAAACGATTGACGATTGCAGATTGGCGATTTCGGGTTTAATGAAAGCGAATTATTTCTTTAAGTGTTGAAAAACAAAACCCCTTTCCAATACAATCCGCAATCGCCAATCTAAAATCTGCAATAGCTACAGTTCCTCATCTCTCTCCAGCATCAAAATAGCCCCTTGAGGCACAATAAAGTATTTATCCCCTTCGTACATAACCTCGGTAGCGCCATTTAATAAAAATATTGCCAGGTCGCCTTCCCTGGCCTGCAACGGCATGTACTTTATTTTTTCGTCATCCGTTTTCCATGGCTCATCGTCAACAGGCATTGGTATAGCGTAACCGGGGCCGGTTTTTATCACGTAGCCTTGCTGCACCTTCTCTTTTTCCTGTACACCCGGCGGCAGGTATAACCCGCTTGAGGTTTTATCGTTGGGCTGGGTAGGTTTTATCAGCACACGGTCACCTATAATTACCAATTTTTTCAACTTATTATCCTGCGTTAACAACATATTTTGTTTTTAAAATGCAAAAATAGACGTAACTGTTAAACAATTTTGCCCAATAATGATGTGTTGAATGTAACATGCAATACCTTTAACAAAAATACTGCTGGTCGTATTGGCACGGTAAATGTTTGATAATAATGTTAAAAATCTAAAAAAATCCTAATACTATGGACGTAAAAAAATACAAAGTTTTATTATGCGATGATGATACGATCCTTGTGATGGTGTTGAAGAATTACCTTGAGCTTAACGATTACGATGTTACACTTGAAAGAGATGGCCGCCTGGGCCTGGCAGCTTTTCAGCGGGAAAAATTTGATATATGCCTGCTGGATGTAATGATGCCTAACATGGATGGATTTACACTGGCAGAAGAAATAAGGGATATTGACCCTGAAGTACCACTTTTCTTTTTGAGTGCAAAAACCATGAAGGAAGATATTATACAGGGCTATAAACTTGGCGCTGATGACTATATAACCAAGCCATTTGACAGCGAAGTATTATTGCTTAAGATAAAAGCCATACTTAAGCGTAATGAAGAATTGAACAGGGAATCAGAAAACCTTGAGTTTGATCTGGGTATGTACCATTTTAACCCAAAGCTGCGCGAGTTAGGCCATAATGGCAAAATGCAAACGCTTTCGCCTAAAGAAAATGAGTTGCTGAAAATGCTTGCCGAGCATAAAAATGATTTGCTGCCACGTGAAAGGGCATTAAAGAAAATTTGGGGCAGCGATACCTATTTTAACGGCCGCAGTATGGATGTGTACATTGCCAAACTGCGCAAGTATTTGAAAGACGACGAGAACATTGAAATTGTGAATATACACGGCAACGGTTTCAGGCTGGTTGCACCATAGGATAAACTTATTAATTATTATAGGCTTCGCACTTGCGAAGCCTTTTTTGTTTCCGTCAACCCTAACTGCCAAATAAATCAGCCTGGCTGCCTCTTCTCATCGCAATATTCAAATGTTCATATGCTTTATGAGTAGCTTCTCTGCCGCGCGGTGTACGCTGCAAAAAACCTTCCTGTATTAAAAAAGGCTCGTATACCTCTTCAATGGTACCGGCTTCTTCACCAACAGCGGTTGCAATGGTTGTTAAGCCTACGGGGCCGCCTTTAAATTTCTCAATAATCGTAGTTAATATACGGTTATCCATCTCATCAAGCCCATGCTCATCTACATTTAATGCGCGCAGGGCATGTTGGGTAATGCCTATATCAATAACGCCGTCGTTAAGTACCTGTGCAAAATCCCTCACCCGGCGCAGCAGGCCGTTGGCTACACGCGGTGTGCCCCGGCTGCGGCGTGCAATCTCTCCAGCTGCCTGGGCAGAAATATTTGTTTGCAAAATACCTGCGCTTCGTTCAATTATTCCTTGCAACACTTCTGCCGTGTAATATTCCAACCGCGATTTTATGCCGAACCTTGATAACAACGGTGCTGTTAATAACCCGCTTCGTGTTGTGGCGCCTACCAGTGTAAATGGGTTAAGGTTTATCTGTATACTTCTCGCGTTAGGGCCGCTGTCAATCATAATATCAATCTTAAAATCTTCCATTGCAGCATACAGGTATTCCTCTACTACAGTACTTAAGCGGTGTATCTCGTCAATAAATAAAACATCATTTGTATTAAGGTTAGTAAGCAATCCCGCAAGGTCGCCCGGCTTCTCAATAACCGGCCCCGATGTTTCTTTTATATTTACACCAAGCTCATTGGCCACGATCCTTGACAAAGTGGTTTTGCCCAACCCCGGTGGCCCGTGAAACAATATATGGTCAAGCGCTTCACCCCTTATT
>JABDGS010000148.1 GCA_013285915.1 Bacteroidota bacterium | reverse complement strand
GGTATAAAAACCGGAAGGGTGTTGTTGATATTTATGATGCATGGCGCCTTAAAAACCCTGATGCAACGCAATTGGTAATGATAGGTCAGAAACCCGCTGCTGATTTGGTTAACCGTATCGAACAGTCGCCATTTAAAAAAGATATCCAGGTGCTTACAGCCGTTGATGATGAAATAATACATCTTGCCTACATGGGCGCTTCTATTTTTTTATTTCCCTCGTTAGCCGAAGGTTTTGGATGGCCAATAGTGGAGGCAATGGCTTCGGGCTGCCCGGTTATTACAACAAATGAGGCGCCCATGACAGAAGTTGCCGGTAATGCAGCATTTCTTATCCCGGCCCGTCCGTATGATGCCGCAGAAGCTGGCCAATGGGCAGCGTATGCAGCCACTGTAGTAAATACTGTTCTCAATCTTACCCCCGCAAAAAAAAATGATGTTATTAATAATGGCTTTGCAAACTCACGCCGTTTCAACATAAAGGAATCAATAGATAATATTGAAAAGGTATACAAAAAAGTTCTTCAAACTACATAGCTCACGTTTAATAATAAGCGGCTTGTTGCAAGTTTTATAAATGCCCTGAACTATTAATCTTATTTCATTTAAATAAGATGCCGCAAATCAAAAACCTTATGAAGCTACTTCACGTAATACCCAGCATGGATCCCGCAAGCGGAGGCCCATGCGAGGGTATAAGAAACTCTAACAGGGAATTAATGAACCTGGGCATTGAGCGGGAGGTTGCATGTATGGATTCCCCGTCCTCTGCATATTTGGGTATGGATGATTTTCCTATTTATGCGTTAGGCCCTGTTAAAACTGCATGGCAATATTCTAAAAAATTACTTCCCTGGCTATTGGAGAATATAACCCGTTTTGACGTTGTAATTGTTAATGGGCTTTGGTTATACCATGGATACGCTGTGCGCAAAGCGTTACAGCAGTTAAGTAAGCAGAAATCTGCTGAAAGGCCTAAAGAGAGGCTGCCGAAAAGGGTGCTTGTGATGGCGCATGGCATGCTTGATCCCTATTTTCAACGTGCCCAGGGAAGGAAATTAAAGGCTATTAGAAATTGGGTTTACTGGAAGCTTATTGAGAGCAAACTTGTTAACTATTGCGACGGTGTGCTTTTTACCTGTGAGACTGAGTTGCGTTTAGCAAGGCATTCGTTTAGACCCTACAGGCCCAAACGAGAACTTAATATTGGTTATGGAATTAAGGAACCGCCACTGTACAATACAGCAATGCGTGATAAATTTCTTGAGAAATGCCCAAATGTAAAGGGAGTACCCTATTTCTTGTTTATTAGCCGTATTCACAGTAAAAAAGGAGTTGACCTGTTAATAAAAGCTTACATCAATTTTGTAGTAACAGCTGAGGCAAATACAGAAATTCCCAAACTTGTTATTGCGGGCCCGGGTATAAACACGCCTTATGGCCGCGAACTGGTTAAGCTTGCCGACGGCTTTTCAAATCTTATATTTTTCCCTGGTATGCTCTCCGGAGATTCTAAATGGGGCGCTTTTAATGGCTGCAATGCATTTATATTACCCAGCCACCAGGAAAACTTTGGTATAGCTGTGGTGGAAGCATTAGCATGCAGCAAGCCCGTGCTTATTTCAAACCAGGTAAATATTTGCAATGAAGTTAAATCGGAAGGTGGTGGCTTAGTTGAAGAGGATACACTACAGGGTACAAAAGAATTGTTGCAAACCTGGGCTAATATGTCAAACGATGAAAAATTGGAAATGAGCATGAATGCAAGATTTTGCTATGAGAGAAATTTTAACATCGTCAAAGTATCAGTTAAATTGTTTGAGGCAATAAGTTGCTGAAGGGCGATCGATTAAACACAACCAAATACAAAGGGTGACGATGGAAACTAAATTGGCAGATGCGTTGCAACCGGTTTATGATGTATGCGTAATTGGCAGTGGGCCGGCAGGTATAATATTAGCACTTGAATATAGCTGCTTAAATCCCGGCAAAAAGATTTTATTGGTTGAATACGGAGGGAAAGAGCCTGCAGGTAAAAATACACTTGACAGTTCTATCCAGCTAAAAAACCCTTTATATCATCATAAACCCGAAGAATGCACGAATAAAGGCCTGGGAGGTACCTCTGCAACATGGGGCGGCAGGTGTGTAATGTGGGATGAGGTTGATTTTATGGACCGAACTGAAACCAACGGCGCATCTCCATGGAATATGAATTTATTCAAAGAAATAAATCAATACGTGCAACGGGCATCCAAATATTTTGAGTGTGGTGAGGCCAAATTTAACCTTCACGATCTGCCTCAATTAAATGGGCACAGAATAGCGGAGAATTTTATTGAAGGTATTGTGACCGATTCAGCGGTGGAGCGATGGAGTATACCAACCCGGTTCGGGCCACGTTATGAAAGAGATATTGTCAAACGCCCAAACCTTACTTTACTTCAGGGCTTTGAAGGACGCGATTTTTCATCACCGGATGCATGCGGCAAATGCAAAATTTTATGTATAAGGGAAGTTAAGAGCCAAAAGTTATATGAAGTAAGGGCTGAGGCTTTTGTAATTGCTACAGGAGCACATGAAGCTACAAGAATATTGTTGCGCAATACAAGATTATTTAAAAATTTAAATACTGTTCCTTCAGCTTTGGGGAAATATTACCAGGGACATTTATCAGGTAAAATTGCATCGGTTCGTTTTAGTGGGGACCCAAAGAAAACAGATTATGGTTTTATCAGGAACAATGCAGGAGTTTATCTGAGGCGCCGTTTTCAATTTTCTAATGATTTTCTGCTAAAGCAGGGCCTATTAAATACAGCTATTTGGCTTGACAATCCGTTGTATCACGATCCCAAACATCGTAATGGTGCAATGTCGTTTATGTATTTGGCTATGCTTATACCGGTATTAGGTAAAAAACTGGCCCCTCCCGCAATTGCGCACTCAATAACCAAAGGGCAGAAGCATGCAGTAAATGAGCATATCTGGAATGTATTACGAGGCATGCCGGGATCACTGTTAACACCTGCATCTATTTTTTACAGGCGCTACATACAGAAGCGAAAACTTCCGGGAATCTTCCTGTTTAATCCGCAAAACTATTATGCGTTGCATTTTCACGCCGAACAAAGCGCTTCACCCTTAAATAAGATGGAACTCGCAGTGGATGGCGAAACGTTGGTAATAGACTATAAACCATCTGAAGCCGATGTAAATTCAGTAATAAAATTACACGATGTGCTTAATAAATGGTTACAGCAATGTGGGTGTGGCGCACTTGAGTATTGGTATACACCTGATGAACTGCCAGAGGTTATACGATCAACATCACGGGGTGGTATCCACCAATCTGGTACCACACGCATGGGATGCTCATCAAATACTGGTGTTGTTGACGGCAATTTAAAAGTGTGGGGTACTGATAACATATACGTGTGCAGCAGTTCTGTATTCCCCGTTTCTGGCCAGGCTAATCCCACCTTTTTGCTGGGCGCATTTGCGATAAGGTTGGCAAATCGCTTATCAATGAGTATTAAAAATTAAAATAGGGTTCATTTATTAAGCATCCAATATTTTCCATATAACAAAAATGCAATAATAAATAGTTTGCAGCAGTGCTCAAAAATATTACGATGACTAAACAAAGCACGAACCCAATATACCTGCTGAGATTTATTGCAGCATTTTTGATACTTATATATCATTTTTTTCCATCGCCACTTCAAAAGCAATATCATTTTAGAAATTTAGATGAAGCGGTAAATTTTTTCTTTTTTATTTCTGGCTTTGTAATGGTTGTTTCTAACGCATCTTTTTTCAGTGGCAAAAAGGCACCTGAATCTTTTAATAAAGCTAATTATTGGGTTAAGCGGTTTGCAAAAATTTACCCTTCTTACTTTCTTGCCTTTTTTTTAGTTGTGCTGTTTAATTATACTGTTAAGTGTATTTACCCTTCAATACCACAAAGGTCTGTATTTGAGATCTTCGGAATTCAGCGATGGCTATATGGGGGATCAATAAATTTTCCGGCCTGGACGATCTCAATTGAATTTTTCTTTTACATGATATTTCCTTTTACGGTTACCTGGCTTGCCAATACTTCCATAAAAAAGGTTGCGGCCTTGGTAATTACGGTTTTCATTTTCAGCCTTATTATTACAACAACGATAGGCTTATTTTTTGTTAACAGGCAATATTCTAAAAGTGCAAATATGGTAATTGGTACTTTTTACCGGCATCCCATATTTGAATATGCAATCTTTCTGTTGGGAAACTTCTGTGGGGTTTGCTTTGTAAGAAATATCTCGTTCGGCATTACAAAAAATATTTTGCATGTAATTCTTGTCATTACAAGTTTGGGAGTAATATCCGGGGTGATCTTTTTGTTACCGGCACCAAACCCGTTAATCGCTGCCGGCATATTGGCCCCTGTATATTTTGTGTTTATCACATCAATATGCAGGTTACAAGGCGGGTTTGAAAAGATGTTATCGAATAAGTTGTTCATCTTCTTAGGCAATATAAGTTTCGGTATATATATATTCCAGATACCAGTAATGCTTTTCTACGATCACTTTAAGGGCAATGACAACGCCCAACTTGCTTTTGAAACGGTATTTGATTTTTTGAAATATACGTTTTGGTTAATTACTTTTTGCTGCGTTATTTATATTTTATATGAAGCGCCGCTTAAGAATTTTATTTTAAAGAATTACAAACGGAAAATTGTTAAAAATAACATGAGGCGCGGCAAGATGGCCTGAATCTATTTAACCATTGCAATTTAATGCTGCCGGTAAAAACACAAGCATACAATCTGCGCTTTTATTTTAAAGGTTTGTTACGTATTTACCTTATAAAAAGCGGTTTAATCAATTTAACTTAATGCATAATCAAAATACACACACAGGGCCGTCTTTTTCCCTTAGCAACCGCATAAGCCGCGTTATATGGGGTGTGACTGATTTTTTTTTATTTCGTTTTTCACCAAAGCCATTTCACAAATGGCGTTCCTTTTTGCTTCGCTGTTTTGGCGCTAAGGTCGGCATGGGTGTGCATGTTTATCCAAAGGTAAAAATTTGGGCGCCGTGGAACCTGGAACTGGCGGATGGTTGTGGTGTTGCTAACTACGTAACCCTTTATTCACAGGGCAAAATAAGTATAGGTAAATGGTCGGTTATATCCCAGGGGGCACATTTATGTGCAGGAACGCATGATTATAACCAGCCCGGGTTTCCTTTAACTACAAGCCCAATAAAAATAGGCAGCAATGTTTGGGTTGCAGCCGAAGCATTTATACACCCCGGTGTTACAATAGATGACGGTTGCGTTATAGGTGCACGGGCTGTTGTAAATAAAAATATGCCTGCATGGATGATATGTGCAGGCCATCCATGTGAACCAATTAAGGAACGATTGAACAAAGAGGTAATTGCCGAAATAGTTTAAAGGCAGTTATAATTTTTTAAAATAATTAAACAGCAATCTCAATTTAATGATGCCGCTTCTTGACCTTACTATAGCTATACCCGTGCGAAATGAGGAAATAAACTTGCCGGTTTGCCTGGCTGCAATCGGCAACGACTTTGCAAAAAATGTTGTAGTAATAGACTCTGGAAGTTCAGATGATACCAAAAAAATTGCGGCGCAGTGGGGATGTGGAGTTATTGACTTTAAGTGGAATGGAAAGTTTCCTAAAAAAAGAAACTGGTTTTTAAGAAATCATACCCCGCAAACAAAATGGGTGCTGTTTCTTGATGCTGACGAGTATGTGACACAAGATTTTAAGACAGAGGTTCGCCGTAACCTGGCTATGGATCATAAGCAAGGTTATTGGTTGAGTTACACAATATATTTTCTTGGCAAAAAACTAAAAGGAGGATATCCTTTACGTAAGCTTGCTCTTTTTAAAGTTGGGGCAGGTGAATACGAACAAATTGATGAAGAACATTGGAGCCACCTTGATATGGAGGTGCATGAGCATCCACTGATAAAAAATGACGTAGGAATAATTTATAGCAAAATAGATCATAAAGACTTTCGAGGCATATCCCACTACATTGTAAAGCATAACGAGTATGCGGCATGGGAGGCGGCCCGGTTTGTAAAAATGACCGGTGAACAAAATATTAAAATGCAATTAACATGGAAGCAAAAATTAAAGTACCGGCTTTTAACAAATATGCTGGCAGGACCGGTTTATTTTTTGGGCAGTTTTATTTTTTTAGGTGGTTTTAGAGACGGTGCAACAGGGCTGGCTTTTGCAACTTTTAAAATGTCTTATTTCACCCAGGTTTGCTGTAAAATAAGAGAGTTGAAACATAGCGGCGATAACAATGAGCAACTGCAGGTGGCCCCATAACATTCACAACGTTCTATTTTCTACTTACACATATTGAATTTCTCAGCTGG
>JABDGS010000147.1:5222-6422 GCA_013285915.1 Bacteroidota bacterium | reverse complement strand
CACATATATATATGTACCACTGGGCGCCGGTGCATTCTTGTAATTGCCATCCCAGCCGTCGGCAATGCTGTTTGAGAGAAAACTTTCTTTTTTAAATACAATTTCCCCCCATCTGTTAAAAACAACCATGGAGTGTATAGGAACAATATTATTGCTGATAGGATAAAAATAGTCGTTTCGCCCATCCCTGTTTGGCGAAAAAGCAGTAGGCAGGTAAAGATTTTGGGCCGAGCATAGCACTTGAACTATTACATATTTGGTACTTGTGCATCCGTTAGAGGTGGTAGCGGTAACAGCATATTTTGTTGACTGCAAAGGTGTGGCTGAAGGATTGCTGCAACCAGTGCATGAAAGCCCGGTAGAGGGCTGCCACAACCAGGTAACATTGTCATCTGCGCTTAAAGCGTTTAGCACAATGCTTTTTCCCGCGTCAATCGTAACAATGCTGTCTTTTAAATTAAAGTAAGGGCGTGGATATATTTGAACTGTAATCGTTGCCGTGTCACTAAAACAACGCAGGCTGTCAGTGCCCGTTAACAGGTATGAAATTGTAGACGCAGGTGAAGAAACAGGGTTGCTGATATTTGCATTACTAAGGCCGGTTGAAGGTTGCCAGTTATACATCCAGGTACCGGATGCTTTTAATTGTACTGAAGCGCCATAACATACGCTATATTGATGTAACGTGCTTAATCGTAAGGGCTGCTGTACCAACACAAATACAGAATCTGCAGCGCTGCACCCTTCAGCGTTAATACCGGTAACATAATAGTAACCAGAGGTTTCGGGCTTTGCTGATGTAAACGCACAATTAGTACAACTTAAAGAAGCGTTCGCTTGCCATATATAATTGATTGCCCCTGTGGCATACAGGGTTACTTGCTGGCTAACACACACAGATGTATCTGGCCCGGCCTTTATAACGGGCGCGGTAAACACGGCAAGTTGTTGTTGGGCAGTATCGCTGCAACCTGCCGGGGTAGTAGCTATTATCGATACGTCAAAAGTAGATGGGGTGCCATATTTGTGTGAAGCATTTTGCATTCCCGAGGTTTGCCCGTCGCCAAATTTCCAAAACCATTGCAAACTGTCATTCTGAGCGCCAGTGCTCACAGCAGTAAAATTATTTAGATTGTTAGTACACGCAGTAAAAGGGATGCTTGCTTTAATTATGGGTGAAATGTTTACGTGTACATTCAC
>JABDGS010000147.1:1374-5212 GCA_013285915.1 Bacteroidota bacterium | reverse complement strand
CAATTATCCAGGCTCTTAACTTGTAGCGAAACTGTATAGTAGCCGGGCGTTTTGTAATAATGGGCAGGATTAGGCGTTGTGGAGGTAACACCGTCCCCAAAATTCCAAAGCCATTTCTTTACGGTGTCAAAATTTGCGTAAGATGAATCAGAGAAATTATACAATGATGAATCGCAATATTTGCTGCTTTTAAAATCAAATTTCGCAATTGCGCCCGACACTATAATTGGCCTGGTTGAGTCAACCAGCGTTGTTGTACAACCAAAACTATCGGCTAAAATTACTTTGGGAATATATTTGCCGGGTATACTATAAATGTAATTTATGGTGGCGTTACTTGTGGTTGAAGAAGCTGCATCCGTAAAATCCCAAACGTATGCAAGCACCTTTTTTGCATTTAAAACTTCAAAGCCAACGTTAAAGGGGGCACAACCCTTTGTGCCATTATAGCCCAGTAAACCAGAAGGCCCTGAAACAATAATATTTTTAGTTGCTGTATCATAACATTCCCCATGCCCTTTTTCGATAAGCATAAGATGAAATGTGCCGGGAAATGAATAATAATGCAATGGGTTAACAATGCTGGATGTACTGCTGTCGTCAAAATTCCATGCGGTAGATTGAAAGCTGGTGGATGTATTGTGCGGTTTAATTAAAAAAGGCGGGCATGTAGAAAAAGTATCTTGTAAAATAAATGACGCATGTGGATTTTGAATGTGTATGAAATTGGTTTTTGTAATACTGTCTGTACATCCTAATGAATCAGTCAGCTTTAAAGAAACGTCATAATTTCCCTTTTTTATATAATAATGCTGTGGGTTTTGTGTATCGTCTGACGCTCCGTCGCCAAAATCCCAGTGATGCTTTAAAGCAAACCCTGCAGATGAATCAATAAATATTACAGGCGATACCAGGCACCGTGTTGAATCTGAAACTGTAAAGTGTGCAACCGGGCCGCTTATAAATAAGGCCGCCGGTTTTACAAGGCTGTCAACACAACCATACGAGTCGGCAACTTTAAGCGTTACAGTATAACTGCCTGCCTGGGTATACTGGTGTAATGTTGTTGTGTCGGTAAAAGTAGCAGAAAGTCCATCCCCAAACTGCCAGTCTCTTTGCTTTAGTGGATGGAGCCCGTCAGTTACAGACTGGTCGGTAAAAATAACAGGCATGGGCAGGCAGGCTGTTGCAGGGTTATTGAACATTGCCGTAGGCCCAAACACATTTATAGCAGGTTTAGCTGAGCTTATGGTGTCTATGCAACCATCAATCGTTTTTATAATAAGCATCGGTGAAAAATGCCCGGCAGTTGCGTAAGGATAGCTTATAGATGGCGCCAGGTTAAAATTGCTTGTGGTACCGTCCCCAAAATACCACTTAAAAGCAGTAACGTATACCGGGTCAAAGTTAAGTGCTGTAAAATGCAGGCTGTCATACTTGCAAATACTTACAGTATTGTAATTAAATGAAGTGTTGTTATTGTATACCGCAACTGTGTCAACAAACAGGTTGCTGCAGGTATCATTTACAGAAACAAGCTTTACAGCGTATTTGCCTGCATGCGGAAAAGCATGAACCGGGTTTCTATCATCGCTTGTTGTTCCATCTCCAAAATCCCATTTTGAGGACAATCCAAATTGAGTGTTGTTAAAAAAGTTTTTGGTTAAACTATTCTTGCAATCAGGCTTTGCTATAAAGCTGCTTATGGGCGGGTTAACATATATAACATTGTTTTGAACAGAGGTATCGGTGCAACCATTGCTGGATACTGATAAAATTACATTTATATTGCCAAGCTGTGTAAAATGGTATACAGGGTTTTGTGCTGTGCTGGTAATATATGTTCCAAGTTTCCATAACCAACCGGTTATAACACCGGAAGACAGATCGGTAAAAGCTACATCTGTACTAATGGCACACGCATTAACAGGTGAAACACTAAACTTTGCTTTTGGTTTATTGCCAAGCGTTACTGCATGTATTAAATTAAGCGTATCTGCACAGCCCGGGCCGGCGTTTGCAATTAAAGACACATTGTAAACACCAACATACTTATAAGCATGGTTGGGGTTTTGCAGTGTACTTATTTGCCCATCGCCAAAATTCCATGTATACCCCGTTACAGGCTCGCCTGATGATATGGATGGCACGAAGGTAATATCTTGGGGTGTGCAGCCTGAAAATGGCAGGTTTTTTAAGCTATCTATATGCGGCGGCCCAAGCTTTATATACGCTGACTTTGTTACAGTATCACTGCAACCATTGGTATTGAAGGCAATTAGCGATACATTAAAAAAGCCTGCTGTAGTATAAATATGGGCTGGGCTGGCAAGTTGTGAAGCTGCACTATCCCCAAAATTCCAAAGATAGTTTATACCTCCTGTTGAATTATTTGCAAAATTTACAGTTGCAGGTAACTTACAGGTTATAACATTGCCTGTAGCTGTAAATCCTGCTGCCGGCTGATGGGACACGGTAAAAATCTTTACAATACTATCAGTACAGTTTCCAAAGTCGGCTACAAGCTTTACATTATAATTGCCGGGGGCTGTGTACGAATGTGTGGTGAAGAGGCCCGCCGCTTTTGTCCCATCCCCAAAATCCCATGTAACTGATTTCGCAATAGGCATTGACGAGTCTGAAAATGGGTATGATTTATTGGAACAACCCCCTGCAGGCAAAGTGAAATCCGGCGTAACAAAACCTATTTTTATAGGCTTAATAACAGTATCTGTGCAGCCTTCGGTATTTGTTGCAATAAGGGCGATGTTATAATCTCCGTTATTACTATAAGTGTGCGCAGGGTTTAACTGGTTGGAACCGGCAGCATCACCAAAAGACCATTGAAAACTTAACGGCGATGCTGAGGTGGATAAGTTTTGAAAATTTATCGTAACAGGGTTTTTGCATGCATTAATATAGGAGTAGGTGAAACCCGCATTTACAGGATTATTAACGTTAACTGCATGTTGTGATGTAAAAAATTGAGTGCAGCCGTATTGGTTTACACCACTTAGTGTCACATTAAAGCTGCCCGGCAAAGTGTAAATATGGGCAGGGTTTTGATCAGTTGAACTGCTGCCATCACCAAAGTCCCAGGTCCACTGGCTCATCACGCCCGATCCAGCCCTGCTTTCATCAGTAAATTGTATTTGCAGTGGCCCGCATCCCGTGGGGGTTGTTGTTGAAAAACTTACTGTTGGATTTGAGTAAACATTTATGTAACCGCTTTTTGTAATGGAATCTGTTCCAGCGCCGTTTTTTATTGTTAATGTAACAGTATAAGTTCCGGGATTAAAGTAAACTGTTTGCGGGTTTTGATTATCAGACACCCCAACCCCTAAATTCCAATGCCAGGCCGAAGGGCCGCCTGTTGAAGAATCAATAAACTGAACTATAAAAGGCGCACACCCCGACTGCACTGAGGATGTAAAATTAGCTTTTAGCTGCGCATAAAGCCCGTTTTGCAGCATTAATATACAGCACAATATAACAAAGGCCTTTACCATTTTAATAGTATTACTGACGAACTGTTGCCTCGAATGCGATTGAAAAAAATATGTGGTTAGCCATAAATGAAAAAGCAAAACAGGTATATTGCTATACCTGTTTTTTTTGATAAGAGGACTGGTTGCGGGAAAAAACGCCCGATTTAAATTACTACGCAATTACCGGGGTATATTAAGATGAAATAACGGCGCTTATTTTAGAATGCTTTATTAAAAAAATAAAAACTAATGCTTCGCCAACCCTAACCAAATAGGCATTTTTTCAAATAATACTATTTTAACACAGGACTTAACAGCAAACATGCAGTCTTTAATGTCCCGCCCACAAC
>JABDGS010000147.1:0-1364 GCA_013285915.1 Bacteroidota bacterium | reverse complement strand
ATTAGGCGTAAAAAAAAGTGCTCCACAACATTTCCTTGCCCTGGTTTGATTAACTACGTTTTTACGAATCCACTCTTTTTCAACTCTTGCTTTACAGGTTTAAAGAAATCCTTTATACACTCCGCAGCAATCCATGTGCTTTATGACACAATGATGCAACCACAAGTAAAGGTATTTGTTAGCGCAATATTGCAAGAGTTCATCTTTGTACATAAAAAGCATTTATTGGTGGGTATGCAGTAAAACTACCCTTGGCACTATAATCAGACCAGGACCTTGTCAAAAAGTCGCACGTTGCTGCTCCATGCTCCCATAAATGTCAAAGTCTTCGTTACATCGACGAAGACTTTGACATTTACAGAAATAATTGAATTTATTTTATAAAGGGTGTTGTTAACATTGACGAGCTGTTTTTAAACCTCAAAAAATAGTAACCCGCCGGCAAAAACTGAACATCAAGCTGCATATTTGAGCTTAACATGGGCACTGCGTATGCTTTTAATATTTTGCCGTCGACAGAAATAATTTCAATGGAACTTTTTTCGGTTGCTTCATTAAAACGGACATGTAAAATGTTTTGAACCGGATTTGGATAAATGCTGATGCTTGCTAATTTAGAAGTTGTAACAGCGGTTGATGTTGAAACAGCCGGTGACTGCAATAAATGGCTTGCGGAGCAGCTTTTTGAAAAGCGCATATATTTTACATCAACATTGCGACCATAATTGTTACCGTGACCAAAAAAATAAAACCTCAATGTTTTAGGGTTTTGCCATTTACTTTTTGCATCAAAAACTCCCGTAGTTACCGTCTTGCAATTAGCGTAGGTAAACGTAATAAGGCCATTGGCCGCACTAATGCTGATAGGTTGTGGGCGGGACATTAAAGACTGCATGTTTGCTGTTAAGTCCTGTGTTAAAATAGTATTATTTGAAAAAATGCCTATTTGGTTAGTGCTCTCATTATAGGTGTTGTTTAAATAAATATTTTTTGGATAAACTCTTGCAATTATATTGGCCAAATCATCCAGCACCTCCATGTACATGCCGCCATTGCCACCAGCGTCATTTGGGGCATTACCACTATAGTCAACAATCCCAGCAATTAGCCACGAATTAGCCCCGTCATTATTGCCTAGATCTCTCGTAACCGTATACACGCCTGTATTTTGTGTAAATTGCATATACACGTCGGGGGATTGTAATCTATCATAAGCCGAAAAGCCAGTTGTTACACTCCACCATTTTGCCCAGGCGTTGGTGTAGTCTTCGTTAACCGCGTTCCTGGCCCATCCATACATATTATTAATAAGTGTCTTGGCAAAAGGCAGTCCATCCATAAGGTCTGTACCACCAGCACTGTCT
>JABDGS010000146.1 GCA_013285915.1 Bacteroidota bacterium | reverse complement strand
GTGATTTTAATGCTGGCGCTAAAAATGAAGCGCACATGGGCAGCGCAGATCTTTTGTTTTCTTTAAACACACTTAGCCATTACAGGGGCAACCCCAAAACAAACATTTATGCTTTGTTTGGCTACAGCCTGGTATCTACAAGGGTTAAAAAATGGCAGAACGACCCAGGCCAGGGATTTGGGTTTCATACTGACTATTTCCCAACATCAGGTTTAATTACCACTTATGGCGATGCTACTGTTAACAACAGGCATGCATGGGGCCTTTTACATGCGTACGACCTTGGTGTAGGCATGGCATGGAAGCTTAACGAGAAATGGAATATTGGCATTGAAGAAAAAATTGTTAAGCCTATCATCGGGAACGACTTTTTGGATGCACACCAGGAAGGTAACGGCAACGATTCATGGAGCTATAGTGTGTTCAGGATAAACATGAACCTTGGTACTAAATCTGGTATGAGAACAGAGCCGTTGTGGTGGATTAACCCCAACAACTATGTGTATAATGAAGTTAACGTACCTAAGCATATGAAAATACCTCCACCGGTATTGCCTGATGCTGATGGTGATGGTGTAACTGACCAGTTTGACCTTGAGCCAAACACACCTGCAGGTGCAGCTGTTGACTCTCATGGCCGTACATTAGATACAGATGGTGATGGTGTACCTGACTACAAGGACAAGGAAAAACTTACCCCACAAAGCTGTTTTCCTGTTAACGCTGACGGCGTTGGTACTTGCCCAGAACCTGCATGCTGCAAAGAGTTGAGGGACGCTATTAAGAATTTAGTAATAGCCCCAGTTAAGCCTGCTTGCGGTATCAGCAGTTTACCAAGCGTAACCTTTAGAGCTGGCAGCGCTAAACTTAGCAAAGATGCAATGAGCATTTTAACAGGTGCAGCAGGCCAATTGGCTTCTAACCCTAACTGTAATGTAAAAGTTGTTGGTTATGTAGCAAACGCTTCAAGCAAACAGCAACAACAGTTAAGCTGGGATAGGGTAAATGCAGTAATTAAGTACTTGGTTGAAAAAGCAGGTGTTCAGGAAAGCCGTATTATCTTCAGCTATGATAATACTGGTGATTCAAATACAGTTGATTTACAGCCAACTACTGACAGTGGTCCAAACACAGTTCCTGCTCCGCATCCGCAGTTCAGAACTACTAAATAAGTTTCATAAAACTTAACATACAAAAGCCATCCGCAAGGATGGCTTTTTTTATTGCCTGCTGTTACCGGTGCCTGCAATTGATAGCAATTAACCTTAAAAATTATTCCTTTGGCAACTGCCGTTGCTTTTTTGCATTAACCCCTGATAATTTTAAATCAAACGCATTTTGTATAAGGGTAAAGGCCTGTGTTGCGGCTTCCTGCGGGCTTAACCCGCCATGGGTATGTATGTTTGATATACAATAGCGGCTTTCATCTGTAAGGCCAATAACAGGGTTATAACTAATGTACAAGCCCATGCTGTGCGGCGAACTTAAGCCTGGCCTTTCACCAATAAAAACTACTGATAACGATGCGCCAAGCAGCATGCCTGTTTCGTCGCCAATTGCTACCCGGCCCTGCTGTACAATGCATATCGGTGCTATTGAAAACCGTGCATCATTACACATACTCAGTAAATATTGTAGAACAGGTTGTGTATATAAATTCACAGCGCGGGGCGACAAGCCATCTGCGATTATAAAAGAAATATCAATTTTTTTTTCAGCCGTCAATTTTTTTATGGATTCATCATTTAGTGTACGTCCCTTATCGGGCCGCTTTAAATACTCCTGCCTATTGCCGGCCCTGCTTTGCAGGTAAATGATTGGTAAATTAAATTGCGACAAACCGGCAGTTAACTGCTCCACGTTTAATTCCGCAAAAACAGCATCACGTGCCTGCGCGTGATCGGCCCTGAATTGAAGATCTTCAGCAAGCGGAACAGCATTGCCCGCCCTGCCAATGGCAATGCGTGCATTGGTAAATTTTTTTAGCGGCTTCCATGCATCCTCCGCAATATTGGTTTTTAATATTGTAGGGGGTTGCTTCATTCAAAACTATTTAACAGCAATGTATGGTTGTTTGCAACAGGTAATATATTACCGCCGTCATCTGCAATGCCCTGCTTTTTAAGCCAGGCTTCAAATTCGGGCGCAGGTTTTAAGCCAAGCAATTTTCTTATATAAAGTGCATCGTGAAACGATGTTGACTGGTAGTTTAGCATTATATCATCAGCACCTGGTATGCCCATTATAAAATTGCAACCGGCCACGCCAAGGAGCGTAAGCAGTGTATCCATATCATCCTGATCTGCCTCTGCGTGGTTGGTATAGCAAATATCACAACCCATTGGCAAGCCAAGCAATTTTGCGCAAAAATGGTCTTCCAGTGCGGCACGTATAATCTGTTTTCCATCAAACAGGTACTCGGGCCCAATAAACCCCACAACGGTGTTTACCAGCAGGGGATTGAATTTACGCGCAACAGCATAAGCCCTTGCTTCACATGTTTGCTGGTCAACACCTTCATTTGCATTTGCAGAAAGCGCGTTACCCTGGCCTGTTTCAAAGTACATAACATTATTGCCGGTGGTACCCCTGTTTAACTCAAGTGCGCACAGGTGTGCTTCATTTAGCAATGCCAGGTTTATCCCAAAGCTGCTGTTTGTTTTTTCTGTTCCGCCTATTGATTGAAACACAAGGTCTACGGGTATGTTTCGCTGCATCAACTCAAGTGTTGTTGTTATATGACATAGCACACAAGATTGTGTGGGTATCTCATATTTCTGGCGCAGGTCATCAATCATATATAATAATGTGGCCACGGCAGAAGGGTTATCTGTTGCAGGGTTAATGCCTATTACAGCGTCGCCGCTGCCATACAGCAGGCCGTCAATTATACTGGCGGCAACGCCCCTGGGGTCGTCTGTTGGGTGGTTTGGCTGAAGGCGCGTTGACAGCCTGCCGGGCAAGCCAATAGTGTTGCGAAACTTTGTTATTACACTGCATTTTTTTGCAACTGTTATCAAATCCTGGTTGCGCATTAGTTTGCTTACAGCCGCAACCATCTCAGGCGTTAAGCCCGCAGCAAGTAATGCAAGTATGCCTGTGGTTGCTTCATCACACAAAAGCCAATCCCTTAAATCGCCCACCGTAAAATGACTTATAGGTAAGAAGGCATTAGCATCGTGCGTGTCAATTATGAGCATGGTAATCTCATCGGTTTCGTAAGGTATCACCAGTTCCTCTAAAAATATCTTTAAAGGCACATCCGCAAGCGCTGTTTGGGCTGCAACACGCTCAATGTATGTATCGGCAGCCAGGCCCGCAAGCACGTCGCCAGAGCGCAGCGGGGTTGCTTTTGCAAGCAGTGTTTTTAAATCTGCAAAACTGTATGTTATATTTTTTATGGTACTTTTGTAAGGCATTGTTTTTCTATTAAACCTTCGCTGTTGGCGTCGCCTGCTGGTTGTTTAACAGCGCATCTGCCTGTGCTTTTTGTTTGTGCTTGCCGGTAAGTACAAACACTATTAATAAAATAGCCAGCACGATAAAAAACCATGCGGTTAACTGCTGGTTATACCAAACAATGGCTGCAAGGCTTATAACAGATAATAATAACGCAACAGCAGGAAATACAGGATATAATGGAACCCTGAAAGGCCGTTGCAGTAAAGGTTCTTTTTTACGCAGGGCAAATACGCTCAACATACTAATGATATACATAACAAGCGCACCAATAACCGAAAGAATTATAATTGTACCCGTTGTGCCGGTGGCTATGGCAATAATACCGGTTATGCTGCCAGCCACCAAAGCCCAATGCGGCGTTTTAAAACGTGTATTTACTGTTGACAGAAATGATGGCAGATAGCCGCTGCGTGATAAAGCAAACGTTTGCCTTGAACAGCTTATAATAAGGCTGTGAAAAGAAGCAATAAGGCCAAACAAACCAATACCTGCAAAAAGCCCTGTGAACCTGTTTTGGCTGCCAAGCACCGCACGTATCGCATCGGGCAGCGGGTTATCAGTGGCGCTTAATGTTTGCCAGTTGGTAACGCCACCAGTGCACAACATTACACCAAGTGCAAGAAACACAAGCGTGATAATGCCGTAGATATAACCTTTTTTAAAATCGCGTTGTGGGTTTTTAACTTCTTCGGCAACCATGGCAACACCTTCAATGCCTAAGTACAGCCAAACAGCAAAAGGAATGGCAGAGAATATACCCGGAATGCCACCGGGCATAGGGTTTTGCATAAAATTATGCCATTTAAAATGCGGGCCGGTAACCCCCATAAAAACACACAGTTCAGCCACAGCCAAAATAGTAACAATTAAATTAAACACTGCAGACTCCTTTATACCCAATAGATTTATAACTGTAAAAATAAAATAGCACGCATAAGCAATATAGTCCCCGTTTAATAACGGGTTAAGAAAATGCATGTAACTGCCTAATGCAACTGCAATGGCCGGAGGAGCAAACAAAAATTCGATAAGGGTTGCATAGCCTGCAATAAAACCACCAATGGGGCCAAGCGCACGGTATGAATATGCGAACGGGCCACCGGCGTGCGGTATAGCGGTTGTTAACTCAGTAAAGCTGAATATAAAAGTGATGTACAAAACAGTAACTATAAGGGTTGCGATAAGAAGGCCAATGGTGCCGGCATCTTTCCAGCCTAAATTCCATCCAAAGTATTCGCCTGAAATTACAAGACCCACAGCAAGCGCCCATAAATGTAGCGGCTTTAAAACTTTTTTTAAAGAAGTATCATGTTGCATTATGTGTGCTTGCTTGAAAGCAATTAAATTACTACATAATCGCGAAATATCAGGTTATATTTTGTGTTGGGCTAACAGTTAATACCGGGCTGCTGAAAGATAATTTCCCAACTAAATTTTCTTACCAATCTACTGGCTTCTACAAATCAACCAATCAACTGGCTTTTACTAATCAACTGATCAACTCAACATACTTCTCAATCCCCGCCTCATCAACATAACATACATACTCCTCTTTGTAAAATGATGCACCACATCTTGCATAAAAATCAATGGCATTGGTATTCCAGTTGCTAACCAGCCAGTGTATGCGTTTGCAGTTTTCTGCTTTTGCAAATTCAAAAACCTTATCCAGCAAACGTTTGCCCAATTTCTGTTTCCTGAAGGGTTCTTTTACATAAAGGTCATCCAAATAAAGTGATTTACCACTCCAGGTGTAATATGCAAAAAAGCAAGTAGCCATACCTGCAAATGTTCCATCTTCTGTTTCAGCAACAAAACATTTAAAGTATTGTTGTTCCTCCTTCATCAGCTCTGCGGTGTTGGTAACCTTGTCTGGCGATGTTTTTTGAAAAACAGCAAACTCCTTCAGCGCGGCGATGATAGTTGGATAGTCCTGGTCAACTGCGTCCCTTATAATTATGCTCATAATTGTACAATTACCAAATGTACAATTTGAATAACTACTTTTTTACTTAATCAGTTGCTTTTCCACCTTTCGCAAACCAACGGCCAATTACGGCTGTATCTGTACTGGAAAGCTGGCCACCTAACGGCATGCGTTTATTAAATGGGCTTACAGGATCAATAACCGCTGCCTTAATATTTGCATCGTAAGAAACAATAATGGAATCGCTTGTTAAAAATACCGGCATACGCTGCCCGCCCTGGTGGAGGCATGTTACACAATTAGCCTGGATGATGGCTTTAAAATTTTGATAGTATAAAATAACCAAGCTGCATTTCGTCTGGCGTGCCATCCGCATTTTCAGTAATATGCAGCGAATATTTTTCTTTTACACCCGGTGGCAAAATATCTTCAATAGCATATACATCATCTACATCAACACCATATTTATCATCAATATGCGATTCTGCGCCCTTAAACCCTGTGTGCTTATAAAACGCTGTTTGTTTTGCCTGCTGCACCGCAACACCTTTGTTTGCGGCAACACTCAGCATTTTATAATGATATTCTTCAAACTCATTTTGCTTGTACCCGCCAAGGTTTAAGAAAAATAATTTAGGACCGGAAAATACCGGCGCTATATTATTTTGTTTTTCAATCACTGATATTTTATACCCATCTACCTGTGTTACAGTGCGCCATGCATCAATATGTATGCAGCCTTCAGCTTCGGGCCAAAACTGTATTATTTCGGGTACCAATACTTTAATATTACTTGCAATGCCAAAAAAAACATCATGCTGCTCTGTATGCCTTCCGTTTGGAGTGCATCCTAACAATACCATAAACAACCTTGCATCGCCCATCATTTATTTGTTTACAATTATTAATTAATGTATTAGTAAAAACAGTTATGCCAAATGTTCAATAAACGGGCTGTTAAATTATAAAATTTATTTTAGTTAAATAGTTATAAATGTTTAGCTGATCTGTAACGATGATCACCACGTGGCAAGAAAGTTGAATATACACTGGCGCTGAAAGACCCCCTTAACTTTTAAAACACAATAAACCTATGAACATAACATTTAAACATGTTAGGGGCGGTAATACCATTACCGTGGCTGCTGCGGTTATTTATAATGCCGACCAGGTAAAAGATATGCTGATTGTTTTACCAAAAAGCTACACACACGAACTTGGTGAGATAATTACATTCTTCAGAACGATAAACAATTATTGGTGGAGTGA
>JABDGS010000145.1 GCA_013285915.1 Bacteroidota bacterium | reverse complement strand
CGCCCGCCAAAAAGGTGGCGATGGCATTGAGTGAACTGATCACCACCAAATACCCAAAAGACACGCTTGATATTGTGGTGTTTGGCAATGATGCATGGCCGGTGGAAATTAAAGACCTGCCTTATTTACAGGTAGGCCCTTACCACACCAATACCGTCGCTGGACTTGAATTGGCGATGGACCTGCTGCGCCGCCGTCGCAACCCTAACAAGCAGATCTTTATGATAACCGATGGTAAGCCTACCTGTTTAAAAATAGGCAAGCGTTATTACAAAAACAGCTTCGGGCTCGATAGGCGTATCACCACCCGCTGCCTTAACCTTGCAGCACAGTGCAAGAAGCTTAAAATACCCATCACCACATTTATGATAGCAAGCGACCCATACCTGCAGCGTTTTGTAACCGAGTTTACTGAAACGAATAACGGTAAAGCCTTTTTTGCATCGCTTGATAAGCTGGGTGCCTTTATATTTAAAGACTTTGAAAGCGGGAAGAGGAAGACGGTTTACTGATTTTAGATTCCCCGATTGTGGATTGCAGATTGATTGGACGTGGATAAAGAAGATAACAGTAATAGTACACGAGCAAGTAAATTTGTGGTTTGATAAAATAAAGTCTATGCAAGAGTATATAATACAAATAGCTCCCGAAAAAGAAGCCTTGGTAAAGGAATTAATTGTTCAGTTGGGCGGCAGGATAATGCGTAAAAAAAGAAGCGGAGTAAAAGCGAAGTTGATAAAAGATATAGAAGAAGCGGTTGAAGAAATGAAACTTGTTAGGGCTGGCAAAAAGAAAGCAAGGAACGCTGAAGATTTTCTAAATGAATTATAAAGTTAAAACCATTCAAGCTTTTGAAAAAGGAGCGGCAGGCTTGTAAAAAAATATCCTTCGCTTAAAAATGAGCTAATACAGTTAGTTGAAACATTAAAGGTGAACCCTGTTCAGGGTACTTCTTTGGGAAACAATTGTTATAAAATCAGGCTGTCTATAGCTTCAAAAGGCAAAGGTAAATCTGGCGGAGCAAGAATTATTACAAACATTGTTGTTTCGCAAACAACAGTCTATTTTCTTTCTATTTACGACAAAAGCGAACAGGCAAGTTTAAGTAACGATGAATTAAAAGCGCTGTTAAAACAAGTTCCATCCTAAAATAATGTATATAATCAGCTAAGTGGATAATTTAAAATCCACAACGCTCAATTACAACAGCTAACCAAAAAAATTAAATAACAAAGAATGAATATTGAGAAGATCAAAACCTTAGGTGAGTTAAAGAAAAGTGGTTATAAACCATCATCAATTAAAGACGAGATACGCAGAAACCTTATTGAAAAAATACGCAGTAAAGAAAACCCTTTCCCGGGTATTTTGGGTTATGAGGATTCAGTAATACCGGATACTGAACGGGCATTGCTAAGCCGCCATAATATTTTGTTTCTTGGCCTGCGCGGGCAGGCTAAAACACGTATGGCAAGGCAAATGGTAAACCTGCTGGATGAATATATTCCAACAGTAGCGGGCAGCGAAGTAAATGATGATCCGCTGAACCCATTGAGTAAATATGCCAAAGACCAGATTGCCGAACATGCCGATGAAACGCCTTTACACTGGGTGCACCGAAGCGAACGTTACGGCGAAAAGCTGGCCACACCTGATGTTAGCGTGGCTGACCTGATTGGCGATATTGACCCCATTAAAGCTGCAAACCTGCGCCTGAGCTTTGCGGATGAAAGGGTGATACATTATGGCATAATACCGCGCAGCAACCGCAGCATATTTGTTATAAACGAAATACCCGATCTGCAGGCGCGTATACAGGTGGCATTGTTTAACATACTTGAAGAAGGCGATATTCAAATACGGGGCTTTAAGCTTCGCATGCCGCTGGATATACTGTTTGTGTTTACCGCCAACCCTGAAGATTATACAAACCGTGGCAGCATTGTAACGCCGCTTAAAGACCGTATACAAAGCCAGATACTTACGCATTACCCCAAAACAATTGAAACAAGCCTTGCCATTACAGAGCAGGAAGCGCATATACTGGATGAGCAAAAAGCTAAAGTAAATGTAAGCGACCTTGTGAAACGCTTGATTGAGCAGGTGGCTTTTGAGGCACGCAACAATGAATACGTTGATAAGAAAAGCGGCGTTAGCGCAAGGCTTACCATTGCCGCATTTGAGAATGCCGTGAGCAGCGCAGAGCGGCGCGCTATTATTCACAATGAAAAGCAAACGCAGGTTTGGATAAGCGACCTGGCGGGTGTAATACCTTCCATTACCGGTAAGATAGAGCTGGTTTACGAAGGTGAGCAGGAAGGCCCTTACCAGGTTGCCTTAAACCTGCTTGATAAAGCCATACGCACACAGTTCCTGGCCTACTTTCCTAACCCGGAGGCGATGAAAAAGCGCAAGAACACAGGCAAGCCATCACAGCAAAATGTAAAGGAAGAAGATACTCCCTATAAAGCCATTACCCGCTGGTTTGATGCCGGTAACCATGTCGACCTTTTTGTTGACATGAAAGATGGCGAAAAAATACAGGCACTATATAAGGTAGACGGCCTTTACGGCCTGATAAAAAAATACTTTCCCCATGCCAATGAAAAGGAGAGTGCCCTGCTGATGGAATTTGTACTGCATGGCCTTGCTGCATACTCACTCATAAGTAAAAAAATAGTTGAGGGCAGGATTGAATTTAAAGACCTTATTGGCAGTATGATGAACCTTGGCAAAATGAATTTTAATGAAGAGGATGATGATTTGAGTGAAGATGATTTCAGGTAGAACAGTTTGTATTAGACCTTGAAGGTTTTGAAAACCCTCAAGGTCTTTTAATACATACCAGGAAACTACTTTGCCGGTACAGATTTTTTTGCTGTTGTTTTTTTTCCTTTTTTCCGTTTCTGCGTTTTTGCCTTATAATCGCTTATATGGGCACTGATTAGCTCCCTTTCTCTTTCACTTAAGGTTTTAGGCATTACAAAAAAATCAACATCCAAAGGTTCTTTAACTAATCCCATATACTATTATTTAAAATATCTGTTAATTAAGGCCTGCGCCGGGTAAGTATCAATTATCATTAAATGTCCGCCGAAATGATACGCACCAAGGGTTTTAATATAATGGCTGATAAGTTTTGTTTTTGAATGAAACGCTACAAACCCTTCAAACCCTTTTTGAAAAGAAAACTTACAGGCGTATGCTACCATATTACCCGGAACGCCCAAATAAATCTTTTTACTTCCACGGTTAAAAGGCGCACTTTCTATTAACGGCATGTATACGTGGTCTGTCTCTGCTCTTAAACTTATTAACCCTTGTATTATTGTTGGGTTACCTTGTATGGTTAGCTTGTAAACTTCCCGGTCACTTTTATTGAATTCTCCCTTCCAATCAAAAAGCCAACCATTTCTTTTAGTTATGTCCCTTAAATCTGGTCTGCTCAAGTTGGTAATATCCGTTGAAAAACTATCGCCTGTAAAGGCATTTTCGATAGACCGTGTTAGCTTATCAATTTCAAAATTAAGATAATTAATTTTTGCGCTTTTCACTTCACAATTTACAAAAAATTCCGCAAAAAATGCGTTTCAGTCAATTACGCCAGTACGGTAATACACGCATCGCTTCGCATTCGCATTTCACGATTGATGATTCATGTTTTCAATTCCTTTAACACAAAAAAATTCCCCCGGCGTGGCCAGGGGAATTTTTTATTCGTGGAATGGAGAAAACTTTTTATTCAGCTACCACTTCAAACTCAACTTCGGTGCTTTTGCCATTACCAAAGTCAATAGATGCTTTGTATGTGCCAAGTTCCTTAACGTCATCAACAATTGTAATGCGTTTGCGGTCAATTTCGTAACCTTTCTGGTCGCGGATGGCACGCGCAATTTGGAGTGCTGTAACGCTGCCAAAAATTTTGCCGCTGGTACCTGTTTTGGCGCCAATTTTAAGTGCACCCTCATTAAGTACACTTATAACTTTATTTACTTCAGCAAGCATTGCAGCTTCTTTTTTAGCCTTTACCTTAAGCCTTTCTTCCATTTGCTTAAGATTGCTGCCGTTAGCTTCAACTGCTAATTTGTGCGGAATTAAATAGTTACGGGCATAGCCGTTTTTAACGGTTACCAGTTCGCTTACCTGGCCAAGATGGTCAACATCCTGTATTAATATT
The DNA here is from genome assembly GCA_013285915.1 of Bacteroidota bacterium. GTDB lineage: Bacteria > Bacteroidota > Bacteroidia > Chitinophagales > Chitinophagaceae > JABDFW01. The sequence goes on along the minus strand of JABDGS010000145.1, from coordinate 2,503 downwards.
ACCTGCATTTTGTTATTTGTTTAGCCCCCATTTTGCCCAATCAATTTTTGATAAGACTGTCATCCTGCATTAGCAGAAATTAGGGATTGGTTACTAATGTTAGCTTTAAGCTTAACGCTGCAAGCTGTAAGCAAAAACCATTGTATTGGCGTACAGCTTACAGCTTATCGCTTGCGGCTTTCTATTTCAACAGATCCGTTACATAAGGTAACAGCGCCATTTGGCGGGCCTTTTTAATAGCATCGCTTGCTTTGCGCTGGTATTTAAGGCTGTTACCGCTTAAACGGCGTGGTAATATTTTACCCTGCTCGTTAATAAACTTCTTTAAAAATTCAACGTCTTTGTAGTCAACGTATTTAATACCGTACTTTTTAAAGCGGCAGAATTTCTTCTTTGGCTTTTCCTGCTTAATAGCGGTAAGGTATTTAATTTCATTTGGTTTTGGCATGTGTTAAACCCTCGCTAATTTTTCGGTTCCGGTAGGTACGCCACTTCTCTTTTTTGCATTGTACTCAACGGCATATTTATCAAGTACAGTTATCATGTGACGCATAATTTGCTCGTCACGCAGCATTTGGATCTTAAACTTCTCATTGAAGCTGGATGGCGCGCTGTATTCCAAAACCCAGTAAATACCTGTGGTTTTTTTCTTAACAGGATACGCCAGTGATTTTAATCCCCAGGGGTTGCTGTGCGTTACACTTCCGCCGTTCTCAGTAATAAAATCGGCGTACTTTTTCTGGGTAGCTTTAAAGTCTTCCTCAGAAAGCACAGGGGTAAAAATCACCATCAATTCGTAATTACTCATTACCCTTGTTTTTTTGTTTTTAAAATTGTTAATCCCAAGCCCAAAAAGGTTTGGGGCGGCAAAGGTAAGGGAAATGCAGGAAATTGGCAGATTTTTACTTACCTCATTTCTATATTTTGTTTTACATGTTTCACCTTATTAATGGCCATCTTTATTTCAGCCCAAACATAGACAGCTTTAGTTTCTAATTTTGTTTCTATAATAACTAAGTGATAAATAATCAATTAGAAACATTTGATTGGTCGCGCTATTTTACCGCCGATACCCGTTCTTAATGCAGTGGCGGCCAGGTTAGGGTAAATTCTCAGCAGGTTGGGCAATGCAATTCTTATTGTTTGCGCTTTTTAACGCCTCACCCGTTGGCCCGCGTTAACGAAGTCTGCGTTTCATGTTGCTTGCAGCTTATATTCATTTCTCACTTTTCCCTGTATAAAAAATCACGCCTTCATCCGCCTCATTTTGCCTTTCAAGTATTTTGACCAGCCTGCCCGGGTCTACGTCTGTAATATTGTACGAAAACTTTCATACATGAAAAAACCTTTACTAACGTTAATGGTTGTAATAACGATATTATTAGGTGGTAACGCTGAAAGCCAAACATGCTCCTGCCGTGAACTGCTGGATACATTAATGAATAAAATAGAGACCGATTACGCAGGTTATATACATAAAGTGGTAGAGGCCGGCAAATTGCCCGCTTATAATAATTTTAAAAAACAGTTACAGCTTGAAGCGGCAAAGCACTCGTACTCGGATTGCTACAGTGTATTAAACAGCTTTGCCGAATATTTCAAGGACGGCCACGTTTTTGTTGTGGAGTTTCCAGCAACAACACCGCAGCAATCTGATAGCCTGAAAGCTTTTATTAAGCATTATGAGTTACCCGCAGATTATGAAAGCACTTTAACCACCAAAACGGGCCATGATGCGATTGAAGGAATTTGGAAAGATGCGCTTGGCCAGCAAATAGCCATTATTAAGGTAAAAGAGAATGCTTTTTATGGAGTAACGCAACAAACCAATGTCGCCGGCTGGCAGCCCGGCATGGTAAGGTTTGAATTAGAAAAAACACCAGACGGTGCGTATAATGTTACCTACTATAAAAACGGCTTTGCTAAAATACATTTTGCCGGTGAGCATATATATAAAAACACGCTGTTTTCTTTTGGGGTGTATAAACTTGCAAAAATGTTACCGGCCAACCCGGAAGCCGCGTATATTAATTTTAATAACCCGGCGTTGCCTTTTATGAAGGTAATTGATAAGAATAACCTGTTGCTCACCATACCATCGGCGTTGGTAGAAAGCAGGAATCTTGACAGTGTGCTTGATATTTACGATTCAATTTTAAAAATAACGCCCAATTTAATAATTGATATACGTGGCAATGGCGGTGGCAATAATATATGGGGCAGGCTATTGTATATTGCCAATACTATTATGCACCCCCCGCTTGTTAAAAAAGATGGCGACGATTTTTTACTCCTCTCTTCACACGATGATGCAGATTATATGAGGGACCGTATGCAAGCATTTTATAAGTCAATAAAAGATACCGCGGGAATAACATTCTACGAAAACCTCATCAATAAAATTAATAGCAACCTGGGTAAAATAACCGGCTTTTCATACTATATCTCCCACCTAGATACTGCAACAAGAATAGTGATGCCTTACCCAAAACAGGTTTCCATA
>JABDGS010000144.1 GCA_013285915.1 Bacteroidota bacterium | reverse complement strand
ACTTACACTGCCACTTGCTCCCCCCAACGCCTATTTTCGCAGTAATTTTTGTAGCAGAATTAACCGTAAAAGATGATGCATTTACGCCGCCAAAACTCACAGCTGTTGCACCGGTAAAATTCGTCCCGTTTATAATTATCGTGTAATTCGTTCCTCCTGAAGCTGGCGAGAACGATGTAATAGTGGGCGCAGTGAGCCCAAAATAAATAGCACTTACTTCCTGGCTGTTAAGCGCCCTGTTGTAAATTCTAACATCGTCCATATCTCCGTTAAACCAGTCTGGGTACTGGGTATCATTTATCTTGCCCAGAAACAGGTTGTAGCTGTTTGTAAAAGAGCTGATGCTTGCCGCAACGCTGTTTGTAAGAACACCGTTAATATATATCCTGGCAATCGCTCCGTCATAGGTCCACACTACATTATACCACTTGTTTAATTGAACCACCGGAAAAGCGTGCACGCCACCATCGCCATAAAAATGTTCATCCGTTGTTGACGGGTTTCCACACGGATTCAATGTATCTGAAAATCGAAGGGCATAATTCCCGGAAGTAAGATCATTGTCACCTTTCTGTATAATAGAATTGCTCCGGCAGGGACCGGTATAAAATCCTAAAGGCCTGACATTAACTGATAGTGACATTTTATTGGTCATATTCAACCACGCGCTGTTAGGTATCTGCATATAACTGCTGCTGCCATCAAAATGGTAGGCACTGTTGGCTGTACCATTTGCATCGTTGGTTAAAGTTGCATTGTTAAATACCGGGTTATTGCCGTGCCCCGTTGAGTCTTTCGCGCTGCCATTAAAAGGATAATAGGCAACCAGGCCACTGTCTAATTTTACTTGTGAAAAAGCGTTTAAAAAAGAAATGGAAATGAAGAATGTAAGTAAATAAGTTTTCATACCGATTAGGGTTTAGGGCGCAAAAGTATATTTTTTAACCCCGTCAGGCTGCACCTTAGTTATTAATTTCTTATTAAACCTATTAATATAAATGGCACCTGCTGCGTGCTGCCCGGCAAGCATTCCAGGGTAAGTAAAAAAGTTATATTTTATTGCGGTTGCAGCAATACCTGCACTATAAATAAACCTGTTAAGCCACGCCCTCATTAACCTCCATTAACCCTGTTTAGCAATACATTAACGGGGCGCTGCACACAAACAAAGAGCTTTGCCGCAAATAATCTATTATGAAGCACATACTCCTAACACTAATGGTAACATGTACAATATCTTTTGCTTTCAGTCAGTCAGATACTTCACAAACAACCCTGCATGCAGATGCCAATACTGCATACTTTGATGAAACCGGCGCAAAAATAGATCTCATCAAATTTATGCAGGCCATGGGCGGTGGTGGCTATACCATGCAGCCACTGGTGCAGGATGGGCATATAAAAAGACTGCAGCTTAAAAAGGTTGAAAATAAAGTTAGTACCGGCTCAATAGCGCCGCGTTTTTCTATAACTGCTATTAACGGCCAGGTTTTTAACCTTAAAAAACTAAGGGGCAAAACAGTGGTGCTTAATTTTTGGTTTACAAACTGCCCCGGCTGCATAAAAGAAATGCCTGCGCTTAACAACCTTGCAGGCAGGTATAAAAACAATGCCGATGTAGTTTTCCTGGCTGTTACTTTTGATGAAGTGCAAAAAGTAAGGCCTTTTCTAAAAAAGCACAAATTCGGTTATCAAATTGCAGCAGGGCAGGCCGCCATGATAAGGCAATACGGTGTGCAGGCCTTTCCGTTTAGTATGGTAATTGATAAAACCGGGCGTATCGCCTTTTCTGATAATAGTGGCCTGGCGGATATTGCCGCACAATTGGGCAATGTTATAAATACGGTGAGTAAATAACAGTAACCCTGCACGTTAAAATACTGGTTATTATTGGTCCCCTGGTAAATAGTGGGGTGGCGAAATGTACGTTTCACCGCCTCACATTTTCTTTTCCTTCACTTCCTTTATATTAAGCGGGTTGGCACCCAGCATTTTACCCTGTAAGGCTTCCATGGCTTTTTTGGCCTGTCCTTCATCGGCTATTTCAACAAGGCCCTTACGCCTGCTTTTCATAGTTATCGGGTCAATATAAATCTTCGAGTACTCTACCCAGCCAAATGGGGAGAATAAACGCTGCAGATCGTACTTGTCAAAATCTGCCGGTAGGGAGGATACCATCATTCTCATACAGCGAAGATAGTTTTGTTAGCCGTTAAAAAAATATTTTTCAACAGAATACTCCTTACAGGCTTTTTTTACTCATAACTTATTATAAAAATTTCAAATTATGAGGAAAGCCTGATAACTTACCTTCTTGGCCATTATGATAAAACATACCCAGGAGTAAAATATTCTTAAATTATTGTAATCGGTTACATTCTTAAAAAAAATCTCTACATTAGGCGTGCCGATTTACCTGGCAGTTAAAACCATTGCCTGCAGCAACCGGCATGGCATCAAAAAAAATACTTGCATTAGCGTCTAAAATTTACACCATGTATAAACTCACTGTCCTGTTCATGTTCGCCGCACTGCAGGCCGCAGCACAGGGTATACAGCCCTCACCGGCTAATATTCCGCAGCCAGTAACTTTTACAGCGGACCAGGACCATAAAAATATGATGGACCAGCTTGGCATTAAATCGGTACGCCCTGGCCCGAGTGGTAATGAAAGTGACCCCAACCATGCCAATTACGATGAATCAAAGGCAAACCCCTGCCCTGAACTGCCGCCTGTGCTGGTACTTAAAAACGGCAAAACTGTAACCACGGCAGACGATTGGTGGAAATTGCGCAGGCCTGAAGTCGCAGAAGATTTGGAGCGCGAAGTATATGGTCGGCTGCCTGCAAACCTGCCAAACGTAACCTGGGAGGTAAAATACATTGACCGTGAGTTTATTGGGTTTACACCTGTTATAGCAAAGCAGTTAATAGGGCATGTTGACAATTCTGCCTATCCGCTTATTGATGTAAATATTGAAATGACAGTAGTGTTACCTGCCAACGCAAAAGGGCCTGTGCCACTATTAATGATGTTTGCGCCTGCGCGCGTGCCCGCACCGAGCCAGCCAAGCCCCGACCAGGTGGACAAGTTGAACGCTGCACTAAGAAAGATGCTTGTTGAAAAAGATCCTTCACTACAAAAAGTATTTGATGATCATCCAGCCTATCAGTTGGTTAGCGCGTTGCCATTTAATTTTGGTGGGCGCCAGGTTACACCCGGCCCCGTAGACCAACCAGGTGTGGCAGGTGTAAATAACGATCCCCCCACTCATGAGCAACTGATAGCAGATGGCTGGGGACTGGCTTACATTAATCCGTCAAGCATACAGGCAGATAATGGTGCCGGGCTTACCCGCGGCATTATAGGCCTGGTAAACAAAGGTCAACCAAGAAAACCCGATGATTGGGGCTCCCTGCGGGCATGGGCATGGGGCGCTGCGCGTGGCCTTGATTACCTGGAGGCAAGTGAGCCGATGGTTGATGCAAAGCACGTAGGCATTGAAGGCGTATCCCGCTACGGCAAAGCCGCGCTTGTTACGCTGGCATTTGAGCCGCGCTTTGCCATGGGGCTGATAGGTTCTTCAGGCGAGGGTGGCGCTAAATTAAACCGCCATAACTGGGGCGAAGCCGTTGAAAGTTTAACAGGCAGTGGTGAATACCATTGGATGGCTGGAAATTTTATAAAATACGGAGCATCTGAATCAAGTTTTGGCAGCAAAACGGCCTGTGATCTGCCAGTTGATTCCCACGAGCTGATCGCATTGTGTGCGCCCAGGCTGGTTTTTATAAGTTATGGTATACCTGAAAAAGGCGACGCCAAATGGCTTGATCACCAGGGCAGTTATATGGCCGCTGTCGCAGCCGGCCCGGTGTTTAAACTGCTTGGCGTAAAAGACCTGGGCGTTTCAAATGATTATAAAACTGAAAAAATGCCCCCTGTTAACACGCCAATGCTTGACGGACAATTAGCATGGCGCCAGCACGACCAAGGCCACCAGGACCAGGCCAATGTTAAATGGTTTCTTAAATGGGCCGATAAAAATATTGGCAGGAAATAAGTATTGTGATCCTCAAATTCAATTTTGGCGTTCTATGCGGTTTCTTGCGGACGGCGTTAGCACTTAACATCGCCATTTACTCATATTGCAAATGGTATTTTCGCCCGAGCACCAAATAAGGCTTATACGTTTCTTTAAGTAACATACCAACCGCGAACAAGCCTGCGCAAATGCCGGGCGTCCCAATATTTTTAGCCGCAAAGGGCGCATTCTTTTGTATAAGATTATTGGTTATGTTCAGCATTGCATACCCTGCGCCGCCTGTCCTGAATAGCCATCCACCCTTTACCCAATACCAGTGCACGTGCCCGCCAGACCGCCGCACATCAAAACGCCCGTTCATAAAATCAATCTGTATGCCTTCTTTGGGCATGGAAAATACATCTGCAAGGGCTATCCGCATTATGTTATAGCGCAGCGTATCAGAATGCATAAAGCTGTAGATAATGGCTACAGGCATAAAATAAAACGAATCGTGCTGCACCTTTTTTACATAGCCCGCATACCATTGATGGTCTTTTAGCTGAAAAGCAATATAGTCGTCTTTTGAAAAAATTGTTATTACCTTATTCCATTTCTTAAAAGCAAAAAAATCATTCTGGGCATGTACACTGCAACAACAAAATAGCAGAATGGCAATTAGTGTTAGTTTGGGCATGCGGGTATTTTAATTAAAAAAAGAATTTTTTAATTACTTGCCAAAGTGCAAACTGCAATTTTACCAACACTTTCACCTTTTACAGCAGTTATGTATGATGCTTTTAAAGCAACATTATATCACCCGGCATCTTACATAATCCTGGTTTAATTACCTCATATAAGGGTGTATGCTTTGTCCTCACATTAAGCCCTTACCGCTGTGGTATGTATATTCACTAAACATATTGATAAGCCACAATCTTTCCTTGTTTAAATATTTATGCTTAAATTTATATGATAGCACTTTAAGCAACAAAGCAATTCATCACGTTTCCTTAAGCAACCAAAGCTGTTTTTATGAACCGCTACTCCATCTTAACTACTCAATCGGTTTTGCCGGTACTGCGCAGCATTGTTTGTAACAAAGCATGCACTGTTTTTATAATAGCCATTTTAATAGCTGTACAGCTAAATGCACAAACAGCAGTTGAAATAACCAATCACTGGAAGCCTGAAAAATTGGGTATGGATAATGGCAAAACAGTAAGTTCATCGTCACCGCAAAATACAATATGGATCATTGAACCCACAACTGACAAAAACTTATTCCGCATAAAAAATGCATTTTCCGGCGGTTACCTGAATAATGAAAAGGGGGTATTGGCAACAGGCCCCATTGAACCGGGGTGGCTAAGTGCAGTGTGGCAATTAAAACTGATTACGGACTACGATATCGACTACTACCAGATAGTAAACGCGTGGACGGGCACTTACCTGCATAATCAAAACGGCAAATTGGAATTAGGCCCCCTGGGGCTGCCCGGCTGGTGGAGCGCGCAGTGGGGTTTTAGCGCTGTTAATACTGTTGCTTCAAATAACAAGCAGGCGGTTGCTACCCAGCAGGGTTCAAAAGTGGAAGATTTTCAACGCGAGGCCGATGCCTTTTTTGCAAAAAAAGATTATGCCAATGCCATCAAATACTATACGCTGGCCATACAGGATAACCCGCAAAACGCCCGGGCTTACCTGCTGCGTGGCAACGTTTTTTACCAAACCAACAAATTTAATGATGCAATAACTGATTATACCTATGCTGCGCAAAAAAGCGCGCCCGACAATGCCACCGCATCTACTGCTTATTCAAACCTTGGCAATGTTTACTGCAGTTTAAGAAAATACGATGAAGCAATTGCAAACCATAACATTGCTTTAAAATTAAACCCAAAATCCGATTTTGCCTACAATAGCAGGGGGAACGATTATTTTAAAAAAAATATGATGGATTCTGCGTTGGCAGATTATAAAATGGCCAACCAATTACAACCGGGTATTATAACATCTTATTGCAATATGGCAAATGTTTACATTGCTTCAGGCCAGTATGACCTGGCATTAAAAATGTATGCCAGCGCTTTTGACGTAAACCCCACTGATACTACCCTCTACTACAAGCGTGGTATTGCTTTCCGCCAAATGTGGCAGCCTGAATTAGCGGTTGCTGATTTTAATATATACATTAAAGCAAAACCAACAGACGCTAACGGATTTAACCAGCGCGGCCTTACCTACAAAAATCTTGGCAAATACGGTGAGGCAAAGAGTGATTTTGAAACAGCCATACGCTTAGGCCCCACAGAAAAACTGTTTTACACAAATATGCTGGTTCTGCATGCATATTTCAGGAAATTTAACGACGCGAATGATTTTTATAATTACATGGTTGGCAAGGGCATAAATATTGACACAACGGTGGGGCCAGTTCTTACTGGTTATGTAAACGCCGTTATTTCAGGTATTTTCAAAAATGATTATCCCGCAACACTTACTTTATTAGACAAGGCTTTAAGCATCTATAATGCAACATCCAATGCCGAGGCTTCTGATTACAACTCAAAAAAAACGCTGTCCCAGGTATTTTCACTAAAAGCTTATGTGCTTGAACAGCTTAACAGGTTTGATGAAGCGAAAAGCCTTTATAAACAGGCTCTGGTATTGGATACCAACCAACCAACT
>JABDGS010000143.1 GCA_013285915.1 Bacteroidota bacterium | reverse complement strand
GGCGAGGCATTAGTATCGGGTCGTGTAAATGCTGATAATTATAAAGTTTGTAACGGAAGGGTTATAGATAAAAAGATATCTACCAAAAAACTGGCTGTTTACGCCTTTAAAGATGGCAGCACAATAGAACAGCAGATTGAGCCGGCGCGGCAAAACGAGCAGGCATTGACGGATGAGCAGATCTTGCAACTTGAGCGCATTGGCAGAAAGATAGAAAAACATTTTGGCTACCCCCAGGACATTGAATGGTGTTTGGCTGATGATACATTTTATATTGTTCAAAGCCGGCCAATAACCGCTTTATTCCCAATCCCTGCTGTAACCGATCAAGAAAATCACGTCTATTTATCTGTCGGCCATCAACAAATGATGACTGATGCCATAAAACCACTGGGCATATCAGTATGGCTGCTAACGGCTGCCCGGCCGATGGATACCGCGGGCGGAAGGTTGTTTGTTGATGTTACCAAACAGCTGGCGTCGCCAGCAAGCAGGGAAAGCCTGTTAAATATGATGGGACAGCATGACCCGTTGATGAAAGACGCGCTTATGGCCATCATAGAGCGGGGAGACTTTATACAATCCGCACCGGAGGATAATAAAGTACCGCGCACCGGAAGCAACAATACAGGAGCTTCACCTGTGGGTTTTCAAACATTAAACGACTATGACCCCCAAATCGTTTCCAATCTGATCAAAAGCAGTCAGACATCACTTGAAGAGTTAAAAAAAGCTATTCAAACCAAAACCGGGGCGGGCATATTTGATTTTATCCTCGAAGACATGCAGAAATTAAAGAAGAGCATATCTGACCCACAAAGCTTTGGTGTGATAATGACTGCTATGAATGCTTCATTATGGATCAATGAAAAAATGATAGATTGGTTAGGTGAAAAAAATGCAGCAGGCACGCTTTCTCAATCTGTGCCAAATAATATTACTTCTGAAATGGGCCTGGAACTGATGGATGTGGCAGATGTGATTCGTCCTTACCCGGAAGTAATTGAGTATTTACAACATGTAAAAGACGACAGCTTTCTTGATAAACTGGTTAAGTTTAATGGTGGAAAAGACACCCGGCAAGCTATCTATGCTTTTCTCAACAAATACGGAATGCGGTGTGCCGGCGAGATCGATATTACCAAACCCCGTTGGAGTGAAAAGCCAACGACACTTGTGCCTGTCATTCTCAGCAATATCAAAAACTTTGAGCATGGCGCCGGCAACCGGAAATTTGAGCATGGGCGACGGGATGCTTTGAACAAAGAGCGGGAGCTATTAAATAGCTTGAAGCAATTACCGGATGGTGAACAAAAAGCCAAAGAAACAAAACGAATGATAGACCTTGTCCGGAATTTAAGCGGTTATCGCGAGTATCCAAAATACGGCATAATTAATCGCTATTTCGTTTATAAGAAGGCGTTGCTGAAAGAAGCTGAACTACTTGTGCAAGCCAATGTGATCCAGCAGAAAGAAGATATATACTATCTCAGTTTTGAAGAGCTTAGGGAAGTTGTACGAACTAAGACACTTGACTACCAAATAATCAGTCAACGAAAAGAGGAGTACAAATTATATGAAAAACTAACCCCGCCACGCATCATTACTTCTGATGGTGAAATAATTACTGCTAAGTACAAACGGGAAAACCTGCCGGCTGAAGCTGTCGTTGGTTTACCTGTTTCTTCTGGTATTATAGAAGGCCGGGCGCGTGTTATTTTAAACATGCAGGATGCTAACCTTGAAGATGGCGATATATTAGTCACCAAATTTACCGACCCCAGCTGGACGCCTTTGTTTGTTTCAATAAAAGGCCTTGTAACCGAAGTTGGCGGGCTAATGACCCATGGCGCAGTAATAGCACGTGAATATGGCTTACCGGCGGTTGTGGGAGTTGAGAATGCTACCAAACTGATAAAAGACGGCCAAAGAATAAGGGTTAATGGAACGGACGGATATATAGAAATACTATAAGTTTAAAATGAAAATTACTCCTCTGGCATACAGGCAATCATTCAACTAAAAACAGCCAAAAGAAATAGGTTCAGCTCCAACAACAAATTGCAGTGCCCGCTTACAATTGCGTTTGTATAGATCAAAAATTTATTCGCTTTTGCAGTGCAAAAGTGTTCGAACATTTATTGGGTACCTAATGCATTGATTTTAAAGCCATATTTATTGATAACTTAATTAACCTGTAGTTTTAAAACGTAACTTTCGGGCTTAATTCGTAATCACATATACATGAAACATTTTTACATTAAACTTCTTACCAGCATTATTATTTTTTCTATTTTGTTTGCAAAAACAAACGCTCAAATAACTACCATAATAGGCAGGCATAGCTATCTTGGCGATGGCGGCAATGCTTTAAACGCAGGCCTGTTTGCGCCATACAGCATTGCGCAGGATAAAGAGGGTAACCTTTATATAGCAACCCAAAAAGATAACAAAATACGTAAGGTAACAGTATCAACAGGTATTATTACAACTATTGCCGGTACAGGTGTTTCCGGGTACAATGGCGATGGAATTGTGGCAACCACAGCTACACTTAATTTTTATAACGGGCTGCCCGGGCTTGCGATTGATAAAAATGGAAATTTGTATGTGGGGGATTACGGCAATAACAGGGTGCGCAAAATAAATCTTTCAACAAATATTATTACCACAATTGCCGGCACAGGTGTAGGTGGTTATAGCGGTGATGGCAGTGCAGCTACAGGCGCAAAATTAAATGGCCCCGCGGGTGTAGTTGTTGACACAGCAGGTAATGTATATTTTGCTGACAATAACAATTCAGCTATACGTGAAATTGTTGCGGCAACAGGCAAAATTGCAGCAGTTGCAGGCAATGGTACGGGTAACTACACGGGCGATGGCGGCCTGGCAACAGCAGCAACCTTAAATTACCCGGAAAGTTTTGTGTTTGACAAAAAAGGCAACTTGCTTATAGCTGACGAAGTAAATTTTGTGGTGCGTAAAGTTGACGCAACTACCAAAAAAATAACAACCGTTGCTGGCACAGGCAGCTATGGCTTTGGGGGTGACGGCGGGCAGGCATCAGCAGCAAAATTTAAATATCTTACAGGCATTGCAATTGACACAGCCGGCAATATTTACCTGTGCGACCAGCTTAATAACAGGGTAAGAAAAATTGATGCAAAAACAGGGGTGATCAATACAATCGCGGGCACGGGTATATCTGTTTATTCTGGCGATGGTGTTGCTGCTACCACAGCAACTGTTGGCCAGCCATCGCGGTTGTTTACGGATATTAAAGGGAATGTTTATATTGATGATTACTATAATAACCGCATAAGAAAAATAACGGCTTCTACAGGAATTATATCAACTATTGCGGGTGACGGCACAGACGGTTTTACCGGTGCACCGGATGCTTTAAAAGCGCAGATAAACCCACAGGGTGTTGCAATTGACCCATCAGGCAATTATTACATTGCAGATGGCTATTACTATGATATAAGAGCGGTTAATATCGCCAACAGCTCATACATTTTTGCGGGCAACCCCGGCCCAGATCCCAATTTTGCCAGTAAAGGTTATGGTGGTAACGGTGGCCTGGCCAGCAGCGCATTGATGAATGCACCGCTAAGCGTTGTAACAGATGCTGCAAACAATGTTTACATAGCAGATGTGTTTAATAATGTTGTGCGTAAGATTAATTACAGCAATAAAAATATAAATAACGTAGCCGGTAACCATACTGCAGGTTTTAGCGGGGACGGTGCAGCGGCAACCGCGGCAGAATTAAGCAGCCCTTACGGTATTGCAATTGATAAGAAGGGAGACATTTACATTGCCGATGCAGGCAATAACCGTATACGCAAGGTTGACGCGACCACACAAAATATTTCAACTATAGCAGGAACCAGCACTGCCGGAGATAGCGGCGACGGCGGCGCAGCAACATCAGCTAAGTTTAATTTTCCTTATGCTGTTGCAGTTGATACCGCTGGAAATGTTTTTGTGGTTGATAAAGGCAATAAACGGGTTAGAAAAATAGCAGCTTCAACACAAAAAATATCTACCATTTTTAATAATGGCCATGTACTAACGGGTATAGCAACAGATACAAGAGGCAATATTTATGTGTCAGATTCTACAGCAAGCACTATTGTTAGAATAAGTTTTGACAGTTATTATTCGCAGGTTGTGGCTGGTAGCGGCACGCAGGGTTATTCGGGTGACGGTGGGGCAGCAAAATCTGCCAAACTAAATAATCCCCGCGGCTTGTATGTTAATGCGTCCAATCAAATATATGTTGCGGATGCAGGCAATAACGTAATAAGGAAGATAATTATGGGTGCACTGCCTGTTGAACTGGTAAGCTTTACTGCACGCAAAAATAACAGCAGCGTTTTATTACAATGGAAAACAGCCACCGAAACAAACAATAGCTATTTTAGTGTTGAACGCAGCGGTGATGGCGCAAACTGGTTTGATATCGCAACAGTATCGGGGTATGGCAATACTAATATTATACACCACTATAGTTATACTGATTTGGCCCCATTGCAGGGCGATGATTATTACAGGCTGAAACAGGTAGATGCAGATGGCCATTTTACCTATTCTGAAGTGCGTAAGTTAACGTTCAGCAATATTTCTGCTGTTCGTGTTTATCCCAACCCGGCAACAACCTATATAACGGTTGAGATAAACAGCGGCACAGACGATGTGTGTACCGCAGCGCTTTACACACTGAACGGGTTTTTGGTAAAAACTGCCGAACAACACGTAACAAAAGGCATTAACCAAATTAACTTGCACGGCTTAAGTACATTGGCAAAAGGTACCTACGTGGTTAAGGTTACGTCGGCTTCTAACAACATAAATGGGTCAAATCTTATCATTATAAACTAATTATTTCGGCTTAAAGGATAAGGGGTGCAGAGTTTTGCATTTAGTTTGCAAATGACTTTTTACATTTAATACATGAAAAAAGTAACCCAAACACCACTGCTGCACCCCTTTTTTATTGCATGCCTTGTTATTTTACTTCTTAATGACTTTGCTTTAAAGCCGTTATTACACAACTGGCTAACAGGTAAGCTATCAGATATTGCAGGTGTTGCCGCATTCGCCATATTTTTTACCGCCGTTTTTCCGCGAAAGAAAGAATGGGTATTTGCAGGCACCACACTTTTGTTTGTTTGGTTTAAAAGCCCGTTATCAGCGCCATTTATTACATTTTGCAACAATTATTTGCACCTGCCCATACACAGGGTTGTTGACTACACCGATTATGTGGCTTTGCCCGTACTGTTTTTTGCATGGAAATTAAAACCCGTTGAAGCCTTTACATGGTACAAAAAAATTGCTATGTACATGGCTGGCGGTGTATCTGTATTCGCATTTTGTGCAACTGAAGCGCCGCGGTATTTACAGTATAACGAGAATGTTATGTGGATGAATGGCCATTACAAAACAATATTCACCGAGGAAGATGTTTTAAGAAAATTAGACAGCCTTCATCTTGATTATGCAAAGGACTCTTTTGAAATAGCAAAGGTGTATTTATTACATGGCAGTTTTTTTTATAAACAAAAAGATACACTTACCGGCATAGAAAAAAGTATTGCCTTGCCAACCAGCATTAACAGCAACCTGTACAACCGATATAGTGTAATACCTTTTATTGCTATAAAAAACTTTGTTTATGAAGGCGACACTATTCCTGAAATACGGATAAGGGTAGAAGAGACCGGGAAGACTAACAAAAATTTTATAAACTTGTGGGAAGCCCAGTTAAGTGAAACCGGGTATAGGGATTATATAGCGCGACCCGGTTTTGACCGGCGAAAGTTTGAAAGACATATTCACGAAGGCTTAATTCAAAAGCTACAATAATTTTAAAGCCCTGCTGCGGCCGCTTCATCAACGAACCAATGGGTTTCACCGTTAACAGGTTTTATGATTTGCGATGGATATTTATCAGGATT
The DNA here is from genome assembly GCA_013285915.1 of Bacteroidota bacterium. Taxonomy (GTDB): domain Bacteria; phylum Bacteroidota; class Bacteroidia; order Chitinophagales; family Chitinophagaceae; genus JABDFW01. The sequence continues at coordinate 836 of JABDGS010000143.1, read as the reverse complement.
GTATATTCCCTGCAACACTTCATGAAGGGCGTGTGTTTTTTTATCGCCCGCAGCAAGGAAAATGATAGACCCGGCGCGGTTGGCTACAGGGTGTGTTAATGTAATACGGTACATATCCTGCTCTTCCAGCCAAAGCGATGTGCACCATTTTTCCGTTTCATGTATCACTTCTGTTTTGCCCGGAAATAATGATAGCGTGTGCCCATCATCACCCATACCGAGAATAATGCAATCAAAAGTTGGGGAAGCATCGCTAAAATATTCTCTTAAAATATTTTCGTAGGCAATAGCGGCATGTTCCGGAGAGATATTCTCCGTAGGCATGATATGAATTTGCTCTTTTGGTACCGGCACTTTGTTAAGCAGTGTTTCAAATGCCATGTTTGCATTGTTACGCTCATCACTTAATGGCACAAAACGTTCATCACCAAAAAATATATGCAATTTGCTCCAGTCAACTTTGCTTTTGTAATCATCGGATGACAGCAGTGCATTCATCAGTTTTGGCGTGCTGCCGCCACTAAGCGCCAGTGTATAACGGCTTTGTTTTTGCAGCGTTTGCTGTATATGTTCTACAAGCCAGTTTGTAACGTTAACGCTTAGTTCCTGGAGATTTTTTGATATGTGCAGTTGCATAAAGGTAGTTTAATGATATTCTTCAGTCGAAGTGAGTGACACAACAATAGCTGATTGTTGTACTATTGCTGACCAACAAAAAATTCCCGGCATTGTTGGTTATTACACAACATTGGTCAAACCATTCACACCTTATTCCGCGGTTGCCACCTTTTCCGTGAAACAGTTAATCCTTATGAGCCACTGGCAGCGTAACCCAG
>JABDGS010000142.1 GCA_013285915.1 Bacteroidota bacterium | reverse complement strand
GCTGTCCATAGGTGTTAAATACGGATCTCCACCATGAAAAGGTGTAGTTTTTATGGTAACATAAGCTGGTGCTATTGCATGCAGGTGATCGATCAGTAGTTTTTCCATAGCATCACTTTTTTGGTTAGGTACCAGCCTGCACGAAATTTTTGCAAAAGCTTTTGCCGGCAATACGGTTTTAGCACCCTCGCCGGTGTAGCCGCCCCATATTCCATTCAGCTCAAGGGTTGGGCGTATGCCTGTGCGTTCGTTGGTAGTAAATCCTTTTTCGCCCCATAATTCAGCAACACCCAAATCATCTTTGTATTCTTTTTCATCGTACGGCGCTTTTGCCATTGCCTCTCTTTCTGCAGCAGTACTCTCAATAACCTCATCATAAAAACCAGGGATGGTTATATGGTTATTTTCGTCGTGCAGGCTTGTTATCATGTGGGCCAAAATAGTAACAGGGTTTGCAACTGCGCCACCATACACACCGCTGTGCAGGTCGCGGTTGGGGCCTGTTACTTCTACCTCTATATACACAAGGCCGCGCACACCAACATCAATGCTTGGGTTTTCCATGCTAAGCATGGCTGTATCGCTTATTAAAACAACATCGGCCTTTAAAAGGTCCTGGTGCGTTTTTAAAAAACCACCCAGGTTCTTTGATCCTATTTCTTCCTCGCCCTCAATAATAAACTTAATATTAACAGGCAGTGTATCCGTTTCATTCAGTGTTTCAACCGCCTTTACATGCATAAAAAACTGGCCTTTATCATCGCAGGCGCCGCGTGCGTAAATTTTGCCATCTTTTATTACCGGGTCAAAAGGGCCGCTTTTCCACAATTCAAGCGGGTCGGGCGGTTGTACATCGTAGTGACCATATACTAAAACAGTAGGCTTTGAGGAATCAATTATTTTCTCGCCATACACAACTGGGTGGCCCTCTGTTTCATATATATCAGCCTTATCAAGGCCGGCTTTTAACAAATGTTGTTTTACCGCTTCAGCACAGGTAACCATATCATTCTTGTGCTCGCTGCGGGCGCTAACGCTGGGTATGCGCAGCAGGTCAAGCAATTCAGTTAAAAAACGCTCCTTGTGTTGTTGCTGGTACTCTTTCCAGGCCTGCATAATCATCTATTTTAATCGTTAATGAGAAGGCGAATGTAGGGAGATTTAGGCAGCGGGTAAAATGATTGGAGTATGTTAAAAACCTATTGCACCTAAATGTTGAACAAGGCGACAATAAACAGTTGAATTGCGGGCTGTATTTGGAGCGTGAAACTTTGAATTACCTGTGCAGGCTATCAGTCTCAAAATTATAACCATATTCCCCGGTTGATGAAAGGGTTAAAACAAGCAGGTGGTTTGTAAGCGTATTAATTTTTACAGTGTCAACAGCTTTTGCATCTTTATTTAACAGTATGAGGGAAGAATCAGTGAGCATTTTATAATCGAGGGTGTCGTTTGTGGAAGAAAATAAATAGCTAAATACCTGCGAAGTAAACACACCTTCTTTAACCCAGTATAGTTTATTATCCGCGCCCAGGCTTAGCGTAACTGAGCCATTGCCATACAAAGCTGTATCCGCCATATTAAATTCAAAACAAGGTGCACCCATTGTTGAATTTTGCGGGCAGGACGTAAAATAAGAGTACGTCCACTTGTTTTGAAGCATGGATGTAACTGAAGAACTGGCGCTGAAATTTGCAATAGAAGATGCACTTTTAATGCAGCCATTAATTACGGCGATGGTTGCTATTATTAAAAGGCAATATAAAATATTGGACGGTTTCATTCCTTTTTTAAACCTGACTTACTAAATAATGAAGTTGTTGCGCCCCAAATAGAATTTAATTTTTGAAGGCGGGTTAAAACTTTGCTTCCGCCTCCATCACTTCATAATGGGTTACAAATTCTTCAAATTCCAGCAGGTAATCTTTGTCCTCAGGATAATACCGGGCCCTGGTATGATCTTCACCTGCAAAACGTTTTATTGCATCAATATTATCCCAGAAAGTAAGGGTATCAAAATGTGTTACGTGGCCTTCTGTTCGTTTAAATAAAAACACGCCGCGGTTACCGGCCACGTCAGCGTAATCTTTTAGCCCGGTTTGCAAAAGATACATGTGGTAATCTACAGCTTTTTCTGTTGGTACTATGCCGTGCCATTTTCTTGCTATCATACCGCTTTAAATTAAGTAAAATCCGTTTTCATCATTAGCTTTAGTTCACTCACCCTTTCTTGTATTTTGATAAATTAACCATCAGCACGCCACCTAAAATAACAACCAATGCGAGTATTTGCTGAATGGTTATTTTTTCACTGTCAAGCAGCCACCCTAAAAATATGGCAACTATTGGGTTAACATAAGCATACGTGCCCACCAGCGCTGGTGGCCTAACGCTAAGCAGCCATATATAAGCTATATACCCAATTAACGAACCAATAAAAATAAGGTAAAGCATAGCGTAAATACTGCCTGCGGTTATGCCGCTCCAGGCAAACCCGGGTTCTTCGCCGGCAATAAATGAAGCGATGAAGCCAGCCAGCCCGGCTGCCATCATTTGAATACTGGCTTTCATTAATGTTGAGCCTTTTATTACAGCATACTTGGAATACAATGAGCCGCCTGCCCAAACAAGGCTGCCCAGCACCAACACAATAAACCCTGCTAACTGCGTTTTGCTGTGCAGGTTTAGCGAACCTTTGCCCTGGAATAATAAAATAATACCGGCAAAGCCAATCAGTAAACCGGCAATGATAAACTTATCAGAAAAATTCTGCTGCCAGTGCCTTTTGTCCATTATCACAAAAAACAGCGGTATGCTTGCAACTATTACTGCAGCCAGCCCCGATGGCAAATATTGCTCACACCATATTAGCGATGTTGTGCCCACACCAAGCATTAACACGCCCGCTAAAAAACTTTTTGCAACTGATAGTGCTGGTGGAACTTTGTCGCCGGTAGCAATATTCCATATAAATAATATAAACCCGGCTGCAAAAAAGCGCAGGCCTGCCATTAAAAATGGTGGCACGCTTTTAATGGCCAGTGCAATGCTAACATAGGTTGAACCCCATATTATGTAAACAGCGGCGAATGCCGCAATAACAAGACTTTTAGCTGGTTCTTTATGCGTTACTGTTGTCGTCATATTACTTTGTTGGTACCGCCAGGTAATTATCTTCCTTAAGTGTTTCAAGCACAATGGTGCTTTTGGTTGAAATAATGCCGGCTATTTTGCCAAGCTTTACGCGCATAAATTGCGCAAGCGCCTGTGTATCTGTACTGCGTACCTTAATTATATAACAATCTTCGCCTGCAATATTATGCAGTTCAAGTACCTCGGGCATTTTTACCAGCTGCCTCCCAACATTCTCATTTCCCGGCCCGGTACTGCTTTTAATAAATATAAAAGCCAGCAATTTTAGGTCAAGGGCCGAAGGCTCAATATTGGTTGAGTATGAGCGTATAATGCCCTTTTCTTCCAATTTTCTAACCCTTTCTAAAACAGCAGATGGCGCCATACCCAATTCCTTGGCCAATGCTGCATTTTGCATACGCGCGTCTGGCTGCATAAGGCTAAGTATTGTAAGGTCTACTTCATCTAATTCAATCATAGGCAGAATATAATTCTGTAAAATTAAGTACTAACAGAATTAAATTCCAAATTTTTTACATAAACGGAATTGTTGCAGCATTGTCAAAGCTGGCAAAAATGCTGTGCTGATGAAGGAAATTCTTGCAGTGTAGTAGAATTTACAGTTATAGCATGTGATATAAATTAACCGGTAAGATGAAATAAGCCCGAAAAATAATTAACGTAACGGTGCTTTGGTCGCTGTCCACACAGATGAAGCAGCCGACGTATTAATATCATGCCTTTGGTTCGCAATTACGTTTGGCAATGTCCATGTAATTTGCCGTTCAAAACTATGTTGCCTGACCGGGCAATCAGTTTTAATGCAAATGGGGCAACCAGTTGACTCACAACCATCAGTATGCACAAACATTTCTAAAGCATCACCAAATTCTTTTTTAATAAGTTCGCCCAGCATATCAAGCTCGTGGTGCGATTCGCGCAGGTTTGCGTACCATGGCAGTGTAATATGGCAATCAATATGCATCAGGCTGCCATATTTTATTACCCTTAGGTTGTGTATATCTACCCAATTTGGTTTGCGGTTGTTATTAAGCAGGGCCACAAGCTTTTTTAACAGGTCAAGATCGGCTTCATCCATAATGCCTGCAAGCGATTGGCGCAGTATTTTATAACCGTTATACATTATAACAATGCTCATAACAAACGCTATAACACTATCCAGCCAGTACAGTTTTGTAAAAAGCATTACAACAAGCCCGGTAATAATAGCAAGTGTTGAATAAGTATCAACCTGTAAATGCTTGCCGCTTGCAAGCAATGCAAGTGATTTGTTTTTTTTACCGGTGCGCAGGCATATAAGGCCCGCCACATAATTAACAATTGCAGTAACCGCCACCAGCACAAGACCGTTATCAAGCTTTTCAACCGGGTGCTTGTTAATAATGTTTGATATTGTTTCGTATATAATTAAAAAACCTGCGGCCACAATAAGGCCGCCCTCAGCAGCTGCTGAAACAAATTCGGCTTTACCGTGGCCATAAGGGTGGTCCTCATCACGCGGTTTTGTAACTATATACAGGCTGTACAGGCCAATAAAACCGGCCATTACATTTACGATGCTTTCAAGCGCATCGCTAAGTATAGCAAGCGAATGGGTAAGGTAATATGCAATAAGCTTTGCGGCAAACAGTAAAACAGATAAAGTAGTGATCCACTTTTGTACGCGAAAGTTTTGCCCCGCCTGTGTCAAATTAAAAAAATTTGCGGTAAATGTAGGCAGAAAGAGGTAATAATAATTGCAGAATACAGGTTACAAGTTTCCGCGATTTGGTATGGAGTTTTTAAAAGCTAATCCTCCATAAGCGCCGGCAACCAGTAACCTGCAACCAGTAACCAGGGTTTTATTTCAATATCTTTCCGCTCATATCAAATTGCTGTACCGCAATTTCCTGGTCGTCGTTGGCAATTAAAAATATGGTGGGGTGATAAATATATTTTGAAGAAATAAGTGTTACATAACGGTCATTTACATACAGGCTCCAATAGCTTCCGTCACTTTTTATTTCTATTTTGTTTGATGCATCGGCCTGGTTTACATAGCTGCATTCTTTCCAGTCACCGGTTCTGTTCCCGCTTTCTACCACTTTAATAGCGGCATAGCCATTGGCCGAAATGTAAAATGCATACGCCTTGTCGTTGCTGGGGTCTTCAATACTAATTCCGTAACTTGCATTTGGCGTTAAACCGGTAACACGCTCAAACTTCGCGGTAATATCAAAAGTTGCTTTAGTATCCAGGTAAACACTTAATGCCCTGGTAATTGAGGAATCCTTATAGCTTCTTAAGGTAAGTACGTCATCGTCAATGGTAGTATAAGGGCGTTTCCCCAGCAGGTCTTCCTCAATATCATCATCCCATTCATCTCTTGCGTAAGAAAAGTCGTCCGAAAAGGTAAAACTGCTGCCGTTGGTGTAATCAGCCAGGCTTTTGTCGCTGTTTTTAGAATCGCTGTTATTAGTGCTTGTATAGGTGCTGGCGTAACTGCTGGTGCCATCTACCTCAAGGTCGTCAAATTCAATACGCTGGTTACCGCCTTTAATAAAGCCTATTATATCGCCATAAAAAGCTTGCGCGCTATAGCTGTTTACCCAGTTACCATTAATGTAAAAGTACCAAAGGCTGCCACTGCGGGTAACTTTAAGGCTATTATCAACATAGTTGCTTTTGTTTATATAGCTGTTCGCGGTCCAGTTGATCAGGTAATTATATGTGCCGTATGTTTTTGAATAAAGCCTGTAATAGCCGCCTGGTGAAATGTCAAAAACAAAATAATTATCATTATCCTTCAGCCCGAAAACAAGACCGTACCCAGAATTTGTAACGCCGCTGTTATGTGTTGTTGTGCAGCTAATAGCAAAATCACTTTTATCATCCAGTTTAACATGCAATCCACTCCACCGTAATTTATCATCAGTATTTTCCATTACATATTTGCCGCTGTTAATTGTATAAACCGCCTCACCGGTAGTGTTGATGGCCCATTGGCGCGAATTGTCTGAAAAGCTTTCAAACAAAAGCAGGTTGGTAGATTGTGCGTTAACCGCAACGGTGCACACAACCATAGTTATAAAGAGTACAAGGGATTTCATAAAACGAAAGTTTACATAAAAGTGCCAAATACAACCGTGCGGGGCAATACCCACCCCACGGTATTTTTGCTAATCAGGGCCGCCTTTTTCTGAAATTGAAAACAAACGGCGCGTAAAATTTTTTTGTTGATATCAAATTTCTGTTTCATATTCGCACTGTAATGATAAAAACAGTTATAAATATTCATTGGTGGTGGCACGCAAACTCCGTTCGGGGCTTGTAGTGGCATTTCCGGTATGTATTTAGTAAACATATTAAGCCTCGACAAGCGTCGGGGCTTTTTTTGTTTAACACAAACCATAAACTCAGAACCTAAAACACAGAACAAAAAACTTATAACGACAGGCGATGAAGAAAATAGCAATAACCACCAAGTATAAAAAAATGCTGAGCGACGTGTACACGCCGGTAGGTATTTACCTGCGTTTGCGCGACCGTTTCAGGGACACCATTCTGCTTGAAAGTGCTGATAACCGCATACCCGAAAACAGTTTTTCATTTATAGGCATTAATGCCATAGCCGGTATGGAAATTACAAACTATGGCACGCTTGAATATAAATTTCCCGGGCGCAAATCGGAAAGAAACGAAATAAAGAAGGTACAGGATGTACCCGAATTGCTTTGGGATTTTATGAATGGTTTTGATGTAGAAAAAGTGGATGATAAAAACGCCGCTGTTGCGCAAGGGCTATTTGGCTACACAACCTTTGATGCCGTACAATTTTTTGAAACGGTAAAATTAAAAGCCCGCAATGCTGAACCTGAGATACCCCTGATGCGTTACAGGCTTTACCAGTACGTAATTGCTA
>JABDGS010000141.1 GCA_013285915.1 Bacteroidota bacterium | reverse complement strand
TGGTGATGCTTTTGCAATGAAACAGGTTTTTTATGAAGATGGCCTGCCTATAAATTTTATACACGTTACAAACTTAATAAGTGCTAAGAAGGCAGCAGGCCGGCATAAAGACCTTGATGATATAGAAAAGATTTCAGGCAAGAGTTAAATTGAGATAAATTTTACTTTTTACTGCTCTCCCGGACTTTTGGTTATTTGTCAATTCATCCGCAAATATCAAATTGCCGAAAATTATTACAACGAATAATTAAACCATGCAACTTAGCATACATGTTTAAAAACCATCTTAAAACAGCGTGGCGTAATTTAAAGAAGCATTGGGGCTTTACGCTCGTGAGTGTTTTGGGGCTTACCATTGGTACGGGTGCGTTTATTATTTTGATTAATTATGCTGATTTTGAAGGCCACTATGATGCTTTTAACAAAGATGCCGATAGTATTTACAGGGTAGAAGCTTATTTTGAAAAAGCAGGTGTAATTACCGATTCATGGGTTACCAGCTCGTTCGGTTACGGGCCTGCGATGAAGAAAGAATTTCCTGAAATAAAAGATTATGTGCGTGTAAACAACTACGAATGCGAACGCATGGTGAAATACAAAAGCATTGTTCACCGTGAGCCACGCGTGGTTCCTGTCGATTCAAACTTCTTTAGTTTTTTTAATTATAAGTTGTTAAAGGGCGATGTTAAAAAAGTGCTTGTTAATCCAAACTCTGTAGTGCTATCTCAATCTGCTGCAAAAAAATATTTTGGTGACGAAAACCCCATCGGTAAGTTTTTAGACATTTCAACACTTCTTACAAAATACCATTGTATGGTTACCGGGGTGTTTGAGGATTTTCCGGCGCAATCGCACATACACCTCGACATAATGTTTAGTTACAGCACGCTTGCAAAATGGCAATGGGATACGTGGTATATGCACGAAGCGTATACCTATGTAAAAGTGGACAGCAGGGCCGAGGCAAATGCTGTGGAGCGCAAGTTTCCCGCGCTGGCAGAAGAATATAAAAACCTGCCTGCACTAAAAGAGAAAAAATGGGGCGTTTATTTAGTGCTACTAAAAAGCATACACCTTAACGCATTTAAACCTTATGAGCGGGAAACAAAAGGCAGCCGCACCACCTTAAATTTTATTATAGTAATAGCGTGTATAATTTTAATTGTAGGTTGGGTAAATTTTATAAATACCCTTATATCAAAAGCCATGGAACGGGCTGGTGAAATTGGCGTGCGTAAAATGGCGGGTGCAAATAACCGGCACATTTTTATGCAATTTTTTGTGGAGGCCCTTTTTGTAAATGTGGCGGCATTGTTGTTGTTCTTTGTATTTGTACTGGCATTTGTTCCTTTGTTTGAAAACCTTAGCGCTGAGACTATATTTTATCATTTTTGGCAGCGGCAATTAGTATGGCAACTAATAGCATTTACGTTTTTATGCAGCATAATTATAACATCTGGCATACCATACCTTATACTAAAACGGGTAAATACTGCACTGGTATTAAAAAATAGAATGGCTTTTACCGGTGGCTTTGGCAAACTGCCCAGGCTGGCACTTATTGTGTTTCAATACTTTGCCGCCATGGTGTTAATAGTAACAACGGTTATTGTGCGCCGGCAAATAAACTATATGCACAGTATTAACCTTGGCGTGGGTATTGAGCAAACGCTCGTGCTAAAAACACCCGGTGCAACAGATAATTATGATGCCAGGCTTGAAGTGTTAATACATAACATAAAAACATTTGGCGGCGTAAAGGCTGTTACGGCAAGCAATACTGTGCCCGGAAGAAGCGAGCCTTTTATAATGAGCAACACACGCGATAACGATCCTTTAAAAACAACACGGCTTGACGATATGATTCGTGTTGATTGGGATTTTATTCCTGCATACGGCTTAACAATTTTAAAAGGGCGGAATTTTTCGCGAAGCTCTCCATCAGACACGGCAAAGGCGGTAATATTAACGGAGAATGCCATGCAGTTGTTTGGCTTTAAAAATGCAGATGACGCTGTTGATAAATACATAAACCTTGAAGGAAAGGGTGACGAACGTTTCCAGGTGATTGGCGTGGTGCAGGACTTTCACCAGCTATCGCTGAAAGAAGGGTACAGGCCCATTGTTTTTATTATGCTAAACCCATGGAACGCCCTTAGCATGCAGTTTATAAGTGTAAAGCTACAGGGCGCGGATGCAGCAACTGTAATGGCACAAACAAAACAGCAGTTTGCCAATATCTTTCCTGAATCTTCATTCGATGCATTTTTTCTTGACGATTATTTTAACGCGCAATACCGCGACGATATAAAAAGCCAAACCATTATAACAGTGTTTACATGGCTGGCATTAATAATAGTGTGCCTGGGCATATTCGGCTTAAGCAGTTTTATGCTTATAAAGCGCACAAAAGAAATTGCCATACGCAAAATTATTGGCGCAGGCATGCCGCAAATACTGAGCTTGCTGAATACTGATTTTATGTTGTGCATCATCATCGCATTTGTTATAGCTGTTCCTGTTTCGTGGCTTGCCATGCACGCGTGGCTGCAAAATTTCACCTACCGCACAACTATACAATGGTGGATGTTTTTGCTGCCACCTGTTATAACTGTTATCATAACTGCAGTAACTGTTAGCGCCATTGCATTTAAAACCGCTGTTGCCAACCCGGCAAAGAATTTAAGGGTGGAGTAAAGCCCCTAAATCTCCTAAAGGGGACTTGAAGAATGGCGCAAATAAAAACAGGCAGTATTTAAAACACTGCCTGTTTTTATACAAAAATTTTGAATGTAGTATTGGTTCAGCCCCTTGCTATTTTATATCTAAATCGAATGAACCGTTTGTAACAGTTTTTGTAGCTGCCCCGCTGCCACTTTCAAGAATAAGCTTACCGCTAAATGTACCCTTTACGTGAGTACTGCTGATAGACGAAATGGTAACTGATGCATTTGATGACCCACTTGTGGGATCATCTTGATAAGCCAGGCTTGTGCTGGCCTGGATGTAAGTTAACTGAACATTATCGCTGGCGGCAGTTGCAGTGTAAGTACCCGCTGTAACATTCCCGCTTGCAGGTGTTATAATAAGTGTTATAACATAAGTGCTGGAGCTTGAACTTTGCACACCGGTAATGGTAAGGGCCTGCATGCCTGCAACTGATAGCAAACTGGCTGTAGCGCTAAAATTAAAGGTTTGTGAACTACCATCAATGGTTGCAGTGATTGAACCAGAGCCACCTGTGGAAGACGAACTTTTTTTGCAGGAAAAAAACAGGCACAAGGCACACAGAGGGAGTAAAAACCGAAGTTTCTTCATTTTTTAAGAATTTAGTGTTAAGTTAATTTAATACGTTGCGAAGATAAATTTTATGGCTTTTTCAAGGCATTTTTCATATTAAAATTCCATGAAATATTGATTAATGCCGGGACACGAGATAAGGAGTAAACTCCTAAATCCCACTAAGGGATTTGAAGAATGATGAAGTTTGTTAATGTTGAGCATCATTTAAAATATAATTACTGGGATCATTTTTATTGCGGGTTATTGTTTTCAGCGGGAATGCTTATAGCCAGGAACATTACTGTGTATTAATTTGCAACCTGCCCTCAATAAATATATGCTCTTTATAGTCTTCTGATCCTTCCATTTTTAATCTTATTTCCAGTAAAGTTGTTTTTGAAAATAAGATGCCTATTAAATCTATCCTGTCAAAATCTGAGAAGGCCATTAATGAACCCTTATAGGTACAAAAGTCAGAAATGCAAACATATTTGTGATTTGTTTGCCTTAAAGCGGGAAGCAACGTATCATAGCCTGTAACGTGGGGGTTTTCAGCCCGTTCTTTTTCAGTCTGTCCTCTTATTTCATAAATCCTTAACAGATGTTCTTTTGATGGACCTGATGATGAATCGTCAAAGCAATTAAAATCAACCTCTATTTTTTTATATTCACTAAGAAACTCTGCCGCGACCGGAAATAGATGCTGGTTTTCCCTAAGCAATTCAATCGTTATATCAAATTGTTTTTGGAGTTTTAAGTTAGAATCCTCCATAGGTTATAGAATTGTTTTAATCGTTTGCATTTTAAAAGTCTTTAACTTATTTTCTCTTTGCAGAAATTACAACTTATATACCCTCGCCTCGTATGGCTTTAGTGTTATATTATTTAAAGAAGGGGCTGCTGGTGGGTTGATATAATTGCACAACAACAAAGTTGCATTTGATGATTCAATAGCTGTGTGCGCCTGTGCAGTTACAGCACTAAAATTTAAAACTATAAGAAACTTAACGCCATCCAGCTCGCGTGTGTAGGTATAAACGCTGGGGTTGGCTGCATCAAGCAGTGTGTATTTTCCATAAACCAAAACAGGGTTATCTCTTCTCAGTTTTGTTAACTGCCTGAAGTAGTTAAGGCAACTGTTGCTATTGGTTTCCTGCGCAATTGAATTGAGGGTTGTATAATTTGGGTTTACTTTTATCCAGGGTGTTCCGGTAGTAAAACCTGCGTTAGCTGTGCTATCCCATTGAAACGGGGTGCGGCCGTTATCACGGCAGCTAAACTGCATTTCGTTTAATAATTTTTGTACATCGCCACCGGTATTTTTTACATGCTGGTATTCGGCAAGGCTGGCCTTATCGCGGTAGTCTTCAATGTTTGTAAAGCCTGCATTCGTCATGCCCAGTTCATCACCGTTGTAATAGTAGGGTGTGCCACGCATGGTTAAAATAAATGTGCTCAGCATTTTTGATGATACCTCCCTGAATTGCGGGTTATCATTACCAAACCTGCTCACAAGCCTTGCCTGGTCGTGGTTGGCGAGAAAGATAGATAGCCAGCCATTATTTGCAAAAGCACTATCCCAGCGGGTGAATACTTCTTTAAAATGCAGCAAACTATAACCACTGCTTTTGGCAATATCAACACCTTCAAAAGCATAGGCCATATTTAATTCTTTACGGTTTGTGTCAACAAGGTTGTGTGCATCTGTAAAGTTGTTGCCTGCACCTTCAGCCACGCTCATTACATCATATTTGCTAAACACTTCTTTATTCATTTCCTGCAAATAATCGTGCAGGTGCGGGCCCATAGCATAGTAGAGCCAAAACGTGTTTTCAAAGCCTTTTGGAAATGCCGGAAACGTGGTATCCTTCGCCACAAACTGAAAAGCATCCAACCTGAAGCCATCAATACCTTTATCGGCCCAAAACTTCATAATACTATACACTTCCTGCCGCAACTTTGGGTTTTCCCAGTTCAGGTCAGGCTGTTTGGGACTGAAATAGTGCAGGTAATATGCATTGGTAACGGTATCGTAGCGCCATGCATCATGGTTAATATCAAACAGGCTGTAACGGTAAGGCGGCTTGCCCCTTTCAGCATTCCACCAATGGTAATAATCACGGTAAGGGTTTGTGCGGCTGCTGCGGCTTTGTTTAAACCATTCATGCTCATCACTGCTGTGGTTAACCACCAGGTCCATCACAAGCTTAATACCACGGTCGTGCAGGCCTTTTAGCAGGGCATCAAAATCTGCCATGGTGCCAAATTCCTTCATAATGTTGCGGTAGTCGCTAACATCATAGCCGTTATCGTCGTTGGGCGAGCTGTATATAGGGTTTAGCCATATAACCGTAACGCCAAGGCTTTTAATATAATCAAGCTTTGAAATAATGCCTTTGAGATCGCCCACGCCATCGCCATCGCTGTCTTTAAAGCTGCGCGGGTAAATTTGGTAAACAATGGCTTCTTTCCACCATTTTTTTTCAACCTGCGTTGTGTTTTTTCTTGTACAGAACATGCATGATGTAAATAAGATACAATAAAAAATAAGCTTCTTCATAGCTGTATATGAAAGGTTGTAAATAAAATGGCGGTAATAAAACTACGGTAATTTGGGAAGTTATTTTTTGTTTTTTGTTTTGTGTTTTTGGGTTGCTTTAGCGCTGGCGCGCAGATAAGGATAGATTTCACGCAAAGCCCGAAGTTTCGGGCGCAAGGGCGCAAAGGAAGAATGATTTTTGGGGATGGGCTGTATGGCTTTGGTTGGCTGCGGTAGCCTGCCCGAAGCTACGTTTCGACTGTTCGGAATGGAGTTTATTAAACAATTCGTAGAGCCCTACTCGACCTCTACCTTTAGCACCGGCTTTATTATTAGTTCAAGATGCGGAGGAACCTTGAACAACGGAGCGGGGCATGCTCATTTTATTGTACCATGCAGTTCACAAATTTGCAACTAATTTTTTTTCTTATTAACCTTTCGCACTTCTTTAAGTACATTCTTATCGTCAGTATCTAATTTGCGTTGTATTTTCTTTATATCATCTGCCGCCGGCAATTGCTCAGGGTATATTCCCCTTTCCACCAGCATTTTTCTTACTGCAGCGCTGTTGTCAATATGTTCTTTCTCAATTGGGTTTTGCCCTTTTAAGTCTTTTGTTTGCACGTTAAGGCCGGTCATTTCGGCTGCAAGGTCTTTAGCTTTAATGCTAATGGTTGGCAAAAAATCGGCAACAGGCCTGCTATCCGGCACGCCCATCTTTTGCTTTAACTGCGGTGTTGACAGCCGGAACAAGGCCTGGTCGCCTTTTGAGCGTATAACCGCAAAACCCTGGCTATCAACGCCGCGCTCGTATAAAATGCCCGAAAGTTGTTTTTCGGTCTGGCTCAGCTTTTCGCGTGCTTTCACCCTTTCATATTCCAGCAGCCGTTGTTCAATAATTTCAGCCCTGCGGGTTTGCACAGCAAAATAATTTTGGGCAAAAGCAATCTCCGGTTTCCTGCTATCTCCGTTTTGAGCTACCAGGTAACAGGCATACCGTGTAAGGGCAACATCAATTATTTCTTTTTCTGCGCCCTTAGGCATTGGTATCGTTTTCCTGACATCAGGAAAATGATTGTTAATCTCCCCGCCTGCATTTATGCAAGCTTCTTTTGCCTTTTGTATTACTTTTTCAAAGTTCTCCCACTTGCTATACCCCAAAAGTACCTGCATTTCCCTTGCGCTCCAGCACTCAATGCTTTCAATTTCTTTAGCAGCCAACTCAAACCGCTCAAAAAGCTGCCGTATTTCTTCTGTCTTCATAGCTATGTTTTTTTCGGGTACAACCCTTCGCTATTGTTAATTAATCCAGCCCTTTAATTATTTGCCCTACACTCTCATCGCCACGCCAGTGAGCGTTCCGCGTTCAATGCAGAAAGCACGGGGATAGCGGCCACACTTCTAAAATTTAATTCTTCTATTTGAATTAA
>JABDGS010000140.1 GCA_013285915.1 Bacteroidota bacterium | reverse complement strand
ATGGACGCTTTAAATTATAACGAAAAAAAGTTGCAGCAGGGCAAAGCAATATGTATTGCAGCCAATGGTTATTTATTGCCAGCGGGTAAGATGAACTTTTATCAAAAGCTGGCGGGGTTTGAAAACCTGAATAAACGCAATGACCGGGCTGTTACAAAAACACTGCATGTGTCATTAAACTTTGACCCTTCTGAAAAATTATCAACCGAGCAGCTAAATGCCATTGCTGAAACCTATATGCAAAAAATTGGCTTTGGTGAACAGCCCTACCTGGTGTATCGCCATGATGATGCCGGCCACCCACATGTGCATATTGTTTCAACAACTATCATGGATGATGGTAGCCGTATCAATACACACAATATTGGGCGCAATCAGTCCGAAAAAGCGCGCAAGGAAATTGAAACGGACTACCACCTTATCAGAGCGGAAGACCAGCGCAAACATCCTGTTAATGAGATAAAGCCAGTTGACATTGAAAAAGTTCAATATGGCAAATCCGAAACCAAAAGAAGCATTGTAAATGTACTGAATGCAGTTGTGGACAAATATAACTACACATCCTTACCTGAATTTAATGCTATACTCAAACAGTTCAATATCATGGCAGACCGTGGCGGGGAAGATGGCGCAATGTTTAAAAAGAAAGGGTTGCTGTACAGGATTATAAAAGAAGATGCCGTCGCTGTCGGTGTACCGGTCAAAGCCAGTTCGATTTACAATAAGCCCACGCTGCAAAAACTGGAAAAGAATTTTGAACTGAATCAGGCCAACCGGGGCGCATTGAAACTAAAGCTGAAAGCGATTCTCGATGATGCATTAAAAGAGGAGCCTTCAAGTATCGCACATTTGAAAGAACTGTTGGCCAAAAGGCAGGTGTTTACTGTTATCAGGCAAAATGCGGAGGGGCGCATGTATGGGATAACATTTGTTGACAATAAAAACAAGAGTGTTTTTAACGGCAGCGAGATAGGCAAAGCATATAGTATCAGCCACCTGCAGGTAAATGTCCTGCAAAGCATCAAGCAGCCCGGGACGACAGTTCCATCGCCAGGCAACGATGCAACAGCAAATGTTATAAAAATCGGTCCCGTAACTAAGCAAAAACAGTTGTTATCCCACAAGGATAATAAAACATCCAGCCTGCTTGAACAACTTATGTCACCAAAACAGCAATTTGAAAATGTCCCGTTCCAGCTGATGAAAAAGAAAAAAAGGAAAAGGAAAAAGAACATAAACGATTGATCACTTTAAAATGAAACGCTATGTCGTCCACTGGTGAAAATGAAACGGATTTAAGAAAGATAATGGATATGACACGGTATGCAGGCATATTTATCCTGCTGCTGAACCTCTATTATTATTGTTTTAGTGCATTCAAAAGTTGGGGGCTTACTTCAAAGATCACCGACCGGCTGATGTTCAATATCAGCCAGACCGGTTTATTTAAGCACATCTATACATCGAAAGCTATTGCTCTTGGGCTGTTGTTTATTTCCTTGTTGGGCAGCCAGGGCAGGAAAGATGAAAAATTACACTGGAAACGAATTGCGGCGTTGCTGTGCAGCGGCTTAACGCTGTATTTTGTGAGCAGTGCAGTTTTTTATCTTGACAGCACGGTGGTGACGGTAACAGCACTCTATATAACTATTACTGCTGTGGGATATTTGCTTGCGCTTTCCGGAGGCGCCCTATTAAGCAGGCTGATTAAAGTTAAAATGTCGGGCGATATTTTTAACGAGATGAATGAGACTTTCCCGCAGGAAGAACGGTGCATCAAAAACGAGTATTCTATTAACCTGCCGGCATCCTATAATCTCAAAGGCAAAATACGCAGGAGTTGGATTAATATTATCAACCCATTTCGCGGGCTCTTGGTAATAGGCAGCCCGGGTGCAGGTAAATCATGGTTTGTTATCCAACATGTCATGAAGCAACATATTGAGAAAGGCTTTGCAATGTTTGTGTATGATTTTAAGTTTGATGACCTTTCTAAAATCGCCTACAACTGGTTATTAAAAAACGCGAAGAGTTACACAATTCAACCCGCATTTTATGTCATCAATTTTGATAACCTTTCGCAGTCCCATCGCTGCAATCCGTTAGACCCGCAGGCAATGCATGATATTACAGATGCTACAGAATCAGCACGTACGATCCTGCTGGGATTAAATAAAGAATGGATAAGCAAGCAGGGCGACTTTTTCGTTGAGTCACCTATCAATTTTGTAACAGCTATTATCTGGTTTCTCCGAAAATATCAAGACGGCATTTACTGCACATTGCCACATGCAATTGAACTGATGCAGGCGGATTACGAGGATTTGTTGCCGGTGCTCAATACGCAACCGGAAATCGAAGTATTGGTGAACCCATTTATTACAGCCTACCAAAACAACGCGATGGAACAATTGGAGGGGCAGGTTGCCTCGGCGAAAATTGGCATGGCCAGGCTTGCATCACCCCAGCTCTATTGGGTGCTATCCGGCAATGACTTTAAGCTGGATATAAATAACCCCAAAGAACCAAAGATTGTCTGCGTGGGTAACAACCCGGAGAAGCAGGACATCTATGGCGCTGTCCTTTCTTTGTATATCTCGCGCCTGATAAAACTGGTGAATAAAAAAGATAAGCAAAAGTGCAGTCTCGTCTTTGACGAATTCCCGACTATTTACTTCAACCATATTGATTCTTTAATAGCCACTGCAAGAAGCAACAAAGTAGCCACCACACTTGCCATGCAGGACTTTAGCCAGCTTAAGAAAGATTATGGCCGGGAACAGGCGGATGTGATTGTCAATATTACCGGCAATATTATATCAGGCCAGGTGACCGGAGAAACGTCGAAATTATTATCTGAAAGGTTCGGCAAAATCATGCAGGAACGCGAAAGCGTGTCTATAAACCGCACAGACACCTCCATAAGCCGCTCCCTGCAGTTGGATAATGCTATCCCGCCCTCTAAAATTGCCGCACTTTCTTCAGGCCAGTTTGTGGGCATGGTAGCGGATGACCCGCATGAAAAAATAAAGCTGAAAATGTTTCATTCAGAGATCATCAATGAAACAGAAAAATTGAACCAGGAACTCGCAATATTCAAACCCATTCCAAAAGTTTCAGATGTAACACAACAGCAGGTAATGGACAACTATTTCCAGGTGAAGTATGACATTAAAAGAATGATTGAAACAGAAGTAAACATCCTTATTGAAGCTAAAAAAGCTTCAGCATAACATTTAAAATTGAACTATGCAAACACTATTAAGTGAAGAATTAATTATCAGTAAGATTTACCTGATCCGGGACCGAAAAGTAATGCTTGATAAAGACCTTGCAGAATTGTATAATGTTGAGACGAAGGTATTTAACCAGGCCGTAAAAAGGAACATGGAAAGATTCCCCGCGGACTTTATGTTCCAACTCACCACGGAGGAGTACGAAAACTTGAGGTCACAAATTGTGACCTCAAGTTGGGGCGGTTCGAGATACTTGCCTTATGCCTTTACCGAGCAAGGTGTCGCCATGCTGTCCAGCGTCTTAAAGAGTGAAACCGCTATACAGGTGAATATCCAGATCGTCAGGTTATTCACAAAAATGCGTGAGTTGATATTTGCTAATAAAGACATACTGCTAAAGCTGGCTGATTTAGAAAAGAAAATGGTAGCCTCGGAGGATGATATAAAAATAATTTTCAGTTACCTGAAGGAATTGCTCCAGGCACCTAACCCGCCGAGAAATAAAATTGGCTTCAGGCAAGAGTAACACCAGGCTTGCAGCTAACAACAATTGATTATTCAGATTATATTAAACTACAGGTATGGAAAAAGAACAGGAAGGAAATGTGATGGTAATGATCCCGGTATCAGAGTGGACTGAAATTAAAGAAACGCAACAAAGGATATTGAACATTGTCAGGGCATATTGTGAGCCCAAGCGCGAAGTAAGGGAACACCCTTCAGGTTTTCTTACGGCCCTCGAATTTATGTATGCAGTCAAAATCAAAAGATGGAAGTTTGACCAACTGGTCAATGAGAACAAAATAAAGGCCGTAAAAAAGAAACGGAAAATTTATGTGCCGATCAGTGAAGTTGAAAGGTACTTCTCTGATCCCACCATTGGATAAATTTGGTATCCCGGAGTTTCGACAATTAGCCCTGAAACAATGGGATTGGAATTTTAAATATCAAATCGGTCCAGGTTGACTTTCCGAACACCTTCAATCACATCGGCAAGGTTAATGTCATAGTATGCAGTCGCGGACTTTTCATCTTCATGGCCCATCAATTTGGGGACCATCGAGCGCTCAGCGCCATATCGTATCAATAATTGAGAATACATAATTCGTCCCATTTTGTTATAAACTTTGATATTTACCCAACCCATAATGCTTGCAATTTTCTTCAAATTCCTGTTAAAAGGCTGGTCCTGCTGTATAATATCCCTCCTGAACAGATAAGGGCTTTTAGTGTCCTTGCAAAAATATTTGCACATCAGCGGGTACGCATTTTTGAATATCCACAAAGGGATAATTGCCTGGTTATCATTTTTATACCTGGCCTTGTCAATATAATAACCCCAATCCGGGTCTTTTTTAAGGTCAGTTTTTAGTGCTTCTTTAAAATCATTATAATACCATCCTGTATATATCAATATCAGAAATACATCCCGGTCCCTTTCCTGGGCTGATTGTTTTTCCGTAAACTGCCAATTCTTCCATTCAGTAATCTGCTCGACGGTTAACTGTTCCTTTTTGGATTTTACGACACTGACTGTTATGTCCTCGAAGATAGCTGCCTGGTGCTCTTTGGTAATCTGGTTGTCTTTACGGGCCCATTCTACAACTTTGATACAGGCATTAAAATAGCCTTTGATGGTGGATGATGCCAGTTCTTCTGTTTGTTCGAGGAACTTTTTGAAGCCTTCGAAAAGGCTTTGGGACAGGTCCGCGAAAGTTACGGCCGGATTAAACTTGTTGAGCTTTTTCAAGGCTGCCTCGTACCGCTTCATCGTTTCCGGGTCAAGCGTCTCAGGAGGGTCTAAAATGACCTGCCTGAAAAAACCGTTGAAACTATCCAGGTTGTAGTCTTTATTTAGTTCTTTTAAGATAAGGGGCATGGTCAGCGGTTTTTTCATTGTGTAATACCGCTTATTTAATTCTTTCAGGACGTTGAGGGTATCCCTGATCTGGTTATTAATTTCAAAAGCAAACGGATGACTGATTTTAACCCAGCCGTCGTCCTTTCCCGACCATTCATTTTTAGTCACTTTTTGTGGGACCTGAATTTCATAATACCGCCGCTGTGTACGCGATACATATAATTCAATATGGATTGGGTACAAGCCGCACTGGTTGGTTTTACCCCTGTAATTCCATACAGTTAAATAAGTAGGCATCAGGCGCCTGGCTTGTTGCCTTTTCCTGGGGGCTAATTTTCCATCTTTTTTCACTACCATTCTGCTCATATTTCTTGCGTTTTTTATATCACAAAAAAGGTGCAACACAAAGTGCAACACAAAGTGCAACACATTTGAGCAGAATTAACAGGAAATAACGGGTATTACCAGCATGAAAAAAGCCGCTCAAATCGTTGAGATTGAACGGCTTAATTAATTTTTGAATATCAACGGGAAGGTTCTTACCCTCCCTTTATGTTGCCCGATTAGGATTCGAACCCAAACAAGCAGAACCAGAATCTGCGGTACTACCATTATACTATCGGGCAGTTTGCGATACAAAGATAAAAAAGTAAGCTTTCACTTGCTCTTCACCTGTAGTTACCCGACCACGGCAACTACTTTCGTTGATTTTCAATGATTTATCAAACAAGTGCAACACACGGTGCTGCACACATTAATCTCTGGTTTGTTGATTAATGGCGGCAAATATCATAAAAATCTCGTTAGTTCGCGTTTTCTCCGAAACCTTTTTTCAATTTCTTTTACCTGTTCAATATACGCTAACCTTCCAACAGTATTAACTGTCAATGCCTTCACCGGGTTCATTGACAATCAATTAGGAACATTGCAGAGATGATCAATATCGAACGCAAACCTGCCTGCATCTTTATTCACCAAATGGTTTCGGTGCAAATGAAGTGGCGGAGCGGGCAAGTTTATGCAGGAAGCGCAGGGCACACGGATAAAAAAATGACGGAGAACTAAATGAGCAGTTCGGGAACATAGTGAAGAAGAAGTTAGCCGAAAAAATGCATCACAATGCAAACTCGGTGTCAAAAAATAAACCTTTTTTTCATGTATGCAGGTAGTTAAGGTATTTTGAAAAGAAGCGTTAAAGAGGCAAGAGTTGTATTATTGATATGAAAAAAGTAATGAACAAACAGGTAATTTTTAAGCTGTACGGGCGGAACCAATTATTGAAAGCTTATCCAGAAGCTCCCCATTTATCCATCCGTATGTTTTTTCTACACCTTTTTTTAAAGGCTCACTTGGCGCCCATCCCAATTTTTCTCTTATCAACGCATTGTCAGAATTTCTGCCGCGTACACCCGTTGGGCCGGGGACATTTTTTACAAACAGTTCCTTACCCGATATGCCTATCACCATTTTGGCAAAATTGTTTATAGATATCATTTCTTCTGAACCCAGGTTAACAGGGCCGCCGAAATCACTGTCTGTTAATCTCCTTATCCCTTCAACACACTCGTCAACAATCAGGAATGAACGTGTTTGTTTACCATCGCCCCATATTTCAATAGTGCTGCCATCTGTTGCATCTGCAACTTTTCGGCAAACCGCAGCAGGGGCTTTTTCCCGTCCGCCATACCATGTTCCCTGTGGGCCAAATATGTTGTGAAACCTGGCAATTCTAACCTCTATTCCGTGGTTACGCTGGTATGTAAGGTACAGGCGCTCACTAAATAATTTTTCCCATCCGTATTCACTATCCGGCGCTGCGGGGTATGCTGATTCTTCGGAGCACTTTGGGTTGTCAGGATCAAGCTGATTGTACTCCGGGTACATGCAGGCAGATGAAGAATAAAATACTTTCTTAATACCTTTGTTTTTTATTTCATCAAGCATATTAAGGTTAATTAAGGCACTGTTGTGCATTATAGCTGCATCGTTAGTGCCGGTAAATACAAAGCCTGCGCCCCCCATGTCGGCCGCCAACTGGTAAACCTCATCCAGGTTACCGGTAACAACATCCTTTACCACTCCGGGGTTTCTAAGGTCGCCAATAACAAACTCATCGGCATTCATGTTGCCATATTCATTTTCTTTTAAATCAACTCCCCTAACCCAATACCCTT
>JABDGS010000139.1 GCA_013285915.1 Bacteroidota bacterium | reverse complement strand
TTGTGTAAAATCCACCCCACACTATTCAGCGTGTTCTTCAGTTATAGCCTTATATAATTTGTTAATTGACATAACGCATAGTGCTATGCCAAACACACCCAGTATAGCATTAAGCACAATGTCCCTTTTATGGCCCGATAATTTGTTAAGGCCCTGTTGTAATGTTTGCCCTGCAACTGCTAAAGCAATTTCTTCTGCCAGCATATAATTTTATTTACAGGGTATAGGGCAAATTCAGTACCAGTTAGTGTGAAGAGGAAAATAATTTCACAATTCTTGCAGCGTGAATGAAATTAAAAGCAATGGTGATGAAAAGATGCGTTGTAACGCTTGCTGATTACAATACAACAGCCGAAGTGATTGCGACGCAATCCCAACGATTGTTGGTACCATGAAAAAACTGTTGCATGTATAGCAACTTTTCCTCTACATCTTTATCACTTCCCTTATTTCAACACTGCCATCAAAATTAAAAATGGGGCAGCCTTTTGAAATTTCAATTGCCTGTTGCAGGCTATCAGCCTTAATGGTTATATAGCCGCCAACCTGCTCGTTGTTTGCAATGTAGGCGCCATCAGCAACCTGTTTGTCATAGCCCTTTACAACAGCAGCTTCATTTCTTACAAGGCGTTCGCCACCGGCGTATATTCCTTGTTTTGTAAGTTCTTCCGTCCAGTTTTTCCAATTCATTAGTGCTTGCTGCAGTTGTTCTGGGGATGCTTTTGTAAAATCAAGCCCACCCCTGAATAAGAATAAATAATCTTTCATAGTTTGATTATTTTAGTGATAAATATTCCGGTCAGGCATCAATTTCTATGCCTTTTATTTTTAGCTGTTGCAGCTAATTTACTTGCACCGAATATCTTATTTATAGTTGGTGAAAACGCAAACTATGGCGGGTTAAAATATACAACAACGCAGAAAAATACTCTGTGCAACTCAGTGAAAAACTCTGCGAAACTCTGTGTCCCGGCTGTTACCCGGCAATAAATAGCGGCCATCCCTGCACCACAGCGCACACTACTTTATAAGCGGTATAAAACACCATATACACATAATACGCTGCAGCAATATTAAAGTTATCTTTGCAATCCAACTAAGGGCATAAGCCCATGCACATAATAGTATAGCCCTTTACCGTTATACTGCAGTTTTTTTGTATTGCAATACAGGTTACACGCCACAGGTTTAAACATTTTTTAATTTAAAAACCATTAAGACAATGGCTACAGCTAACATTGGTATTATCGGCGACTTTAACCCGTTGTTTGAGGCGCACCGCGTTGTAAATAACACATTAAGAAATGCATCAGCCCAACTAAACATGCTTGTTAAGTTTGATTGGTTGCCCTCGCAATTATTTGCGAATGCAGTTAACGCAAAAAATATTATCGGCATGTACAACGGCTTTTGGTGCAGCCCCGGCAGCCCTTATGTAAACTACAAAGCAGTGCTGCAGGCTGTGCAGTTTATTCGCGGGGATAACCTGCCGCTGTTTGGCACCTGCGCTGGTTGTCAGCATATTTTATTGGAGTTTATACAAAATGTTGTGGGTGAAAAAGATGCTATTAGCGACCAGTACCACGAGAACGAAGTAACAAGCATAACCAATTACCCCATAGCAAAAAAAATAAGTGTTATAAGTAAAATTGCCTGCCCTATTGTCGGTAAAAAGCTTGAAGTAAAACTGTTGCACAGCAGCCGTGCCGCCCGCTTGTATAACAGTACCACAGCGCTTGAGCAATATTATTGTACTTTTGGTTTAAGGCCTGAATACAATGCCATTATTGAGGAACATGGCGGTGTAATTGCCGGCACAGATGATACCGGCGAGGTTAGGTTGTTTGAACTGCCTTCCAATAAATTTTATATGGCAACATTATTTGTTCCGCAGGTGGCAAATGATATTCACCCGCTGATAAAAGAATTTTTAATAACCAGTGCAAACGCATAAACATAATACAAATGCAATCAGTATATACAGAACCAAAATATGTAGTGCGATGGAAGGCAGGTAAACTTTTTCCACCAGGGCAGGTGTTTGACCCGCTTACACTAAAAATACAAAGCGAATATATTTTTACCCTGGCACAACAGGGCAAAGTATTTATGGCAGGGCCTTTTGCAGATGGGTCTGGCGCAATGACTATTTTTAATATTGACGATGAAGCGGAGATATTGAGTATCATAAATAACAACCCTGCAGTTGTAAGCAAAATTGTAGCGGCTGATTATGTGTTATGGAAGCCTATAGACTGGCAAAAATTTGGCGAAGCAACCAAGCACAAATAAACAAATAAGTAAATTCTCTATAACAATATTATGGCTGCAACCGATGGTAACACCGCTGTTGATGAAAGTATAATTAACGGCATAATAAATAATTTAAACACGCTGTTTTTTGTAAACCTGCAGGCTGCTGGTGTTAATGCTTTTATACAACAACACGAAAGCGTAATTTTTAATGGCCTTACTGGTGATGATGTTAATTACAATACATACAAAAACTATATACAAAACATACTGGTGCAGGCACAGCAAAAGCTGTTTGCCTACGGCACATTGCAACCCGGTGAAAAAAATTATCACGTTGTTGAATGGCTTGATGGAAGCTGGCGCGCAGGTTTTGTAATAGGCAGCCTGGTTGATTATGGCTGGGGTGCCAAAGGTGGCTTTCCTGCATTTAGCTTTAAGGGTAACGATACAATTTATGGCCAGTTGCTTACCAGCAACAAGTTGCCTACTTTTTGGCCTGCCCTTGATAATTTTGAGGGCGGTGAATACAAACGCGTATTAATAAAAGTGCATTGTGGCGATGCAACGCATATTGCTTTTATTTATGCCGCTAACGTGTAATGTTCCTTATTTTTTATAAGCGGTAATAAATGCTGTTTTACAGCAGGGGTGGGTGTTGTTTTGCGGGTATCTTTAGCGTTTAGGCAAAACACTCATACACATGAAAAAATTCATACCCGCTATACTGCTATTAGCGTTTGTTGCAGGCAGAACATTAGCACAAACTGCAGCAACTACCCCTGCAGATGACAAAGACAACAAGCTGTTAAGTGAAGCAAAAGCCGCTATTGACAAAGGCAATGCCCAATGGGCAGAGGGCTGGCGTAAAGGTGATGCAAATATGGTGGCCGCTATTTTTGAAGATGATGGCATACAGTTATCGTCAACCGGTAAGGTTATAAAAGGCAGGCAGCAAATTGCAGCAAGGCAAAAGATAGCCATGCAAAGCAACGACCCCGGCGTTATTGTTACCGTAACCACCCTAAACGTTTGGATTGATGGCGAAACTGCTTTTGAAACAGGCACCTACAAATATGAGTACAGCGAAAAAGGTAAGCCCGGCGTTGATACCGGCCATTACGTAACACAATGGCACCGCCAAAAAGACGGCACCTGGAAGCTGCACATGGATATGGCCATACCGAAGGATTAAACCGGGTTTCAAGTTTAAAGTTTTTAGTTTAAAGTTATTGTGGAGAATGGTTAGCCCCACGGCACATACACCTAATAAATGAAGTTAAACAAGTACATGGTAAAACAAACCATCCACCGTCATAGCGAAGCGCATAAAGGGTTTTGTGTGCTGGCCATGCGCTGTGGCTATCTCATCAGAATTTAAAAGGCAAAACCGCAAAGTACACAAAGCAAAACCGCAAAGCACACAAAGAGGGCCTTGGCGTTCTTTGTGCTTATTCACTTTGCGAACTTTGCGGTTAAAAACTACTCCACAATAACTTTAAAACTTTAAACTCTCTTGCCTCCGTGTTTCTTCAACAAAGCGTCCTCTGTGGTTTAATCCCTTTTTCTTCCCTCCATTTCCTTAGTTTTACCACATGGCCCGCAATAAGTTAAAACAACCATCATCAGCATATACACCGCACAATAAAATAAAACTGGTTAGGGCCGGCAGTGAGTATTTTACACTATTAATTAGTATTATTAATAATGCTAAACATACCCTGCACCTGCAGGTATATATTTTTGATTACGATGATACCGGCAAACAGGTTGCAGATGCATTGCTTGCCGCCGTTAAACGCAATGTGCAGGTGTTTCTGCTGGCAGATGCTTATGCATCACACGCACTGCCCGGGCATTTTGTAAAACAGTTAACGGATGGTGGCATAAACTTCCGCTTCTTTCAGCCATTTTTTAAAAGCAAATATTTTTATATAGGCAGGCGAATGCACCATAAACTAATTGTTGCTGATGCGGCACATTGCATGATCGGTGGTATTAACATTGGCGACCGGTATAATGATATGCCTGAACAAAAAGCATGGCTTGATTTTGCTTTGTATGCTGAAGGTGATATAGCGCGTGAAGTATGTTTGCTTGCTGTGCAAATGTGGTCTGGCTTTTTTAAAAAGAAGGGGCGCACTGCAAATTGTGATGCTGCACAAATACCATTCACGCTTAAACAGCATAGTTATAGCCCTGTGCGGCTGCGGCGTAACGATTGGGTGCGCAGTAAAAGCGATATTACAGCAACCTACCGCGAAATTTTTGCAACATCGGCCACGCAAATAACAATATTGTGCAGCTATTTTATGCCGGGCATTGTTTTAAAGAAAAGCATTTTGCGTGCTGTAAGGCGTGGTGTGCGTATAAGGGTTATTATGGCCGGCGCATCAGATATTGGGCTTGCTAAAAATGCCGAACGCTTTATGTATGATTGGCTGCTGCGTAACAAAGTGGAGATATATGAATACCAGCCAAATATTCTGCATGGTAAACTTGCTGTATGCGACAATAAATGGGTTACCATAGGCTCGTACAACCTTAACAACATAAGCGCCTATGCCAGTGTTGAACTTAACATGGATGTTAACGATGCACATTTTGCCGTACAAACCGAAAAGATACTGGAAGAAATTATTGCGAACGATTGTTTGGCTATAACAAAACAACAACTTAGCCATGCTACAAATATTTTAAAGCGGCTGGCACGCTGGTGCTCGTACAACATTGTACGACTGTTGTTTTTCTTATTTACATTCTATTTCAAGCAGCGTAAATGGTAATGCAGGGTGGCATTTGAATTAAACAATTCTTTTTAGACCTCGTGCGGCCCTCACCGCTGTGATTGTGTCGGAGATGGGGAAAAATTGTAAAATCCAATAAAAAATGATAATTTTTGTAAATTAAAAAGGTTGTAAGTAACATTAAGTTTAATGCCCAATAAGAAAGGATACAACAAAAAAAAGCGTAATCACTTAGCAAAAGCGCATAAAAGTAGTGATATACCTCAAACTGCTAAACCTGTTACTCAAAGTATTAAAGAAGAACCCCCCACGAACAAGTCTGCAGTTCCGTTTCATAAAACATGGAAGGTAATTGGGCGTATTGCCATCATTGCCACCATTGCGGCAGTTGGAATTCAGATTTATGAAAGCTATTTTAAATCTGATAGGAAAAAGTTTGAGGAGGAAAACATTATACCTGGAGAAATAAAATCACCAAAAGTATCTCAATCTCAATTTTTAAAAGAGCCTCCCAATTTTTATTACGATTTGAAAAACTATAAATTACCGCCTGTAAAGGGTATATATATAAAGAATCTTAGTAAAACATTTTTATTATCCTTTCAAATGGGAGGTACAACGGTTATTTGCCCAACGATTGACCTTCTACAAGGGATTAATATTTTGTACTCGATATCAAATGGTTGTACAAACGCGGTATTAGGATTAGTCGCAAAAGATGACAGGTTATATGTTTCTGCAAAATTTATTGATTTTCAAACTGAAGATGAAATCGGAGAAATGGCATTTAATCATTGGAAATTATACAAACATACTTTCCTAGATTATAGATATGCTGATGATAGGTTTGAGGTTAAAGATAAGCGGGGAAATATAGTTTTTTCTATTAAATTTACCGAAAGCAAGCCATATCCATTCGTTACAATCACTGGATATTTTGTAGACCCTAATTCTGTATTCATTCTAAACGACCAAAAAAACCCTTTTACTGCAAAAACAGTTGATTCGCTTCATAGGATAAAAAAAGATACCAGTTGGGTTGTACCATGTATATCAAAAATCAACCCATACTGGAAACGAAATGCTGAAATTGAAATGATGAAAATCAAATCAGTATTTTAAGGTAATAAGCGCAATTTTGTGTTTTATTTGATAACTATTAGCGGGACACCTCATCAATTACCCTTTATTCTTTCAAGCAATTGTTGCATAGTATGCCAGTTCCATTTGGCAAAGCGCCCCCGTTGCACCACCATTAAATTATCTGCAGGGCGTTCTAAAAAATAATGAAAAGCAAATTTTTCATGCGGGTTATTCCAGCCTTTTGTTTGGCCAAAACGCAGGTCGTTAAATACAAGCGTACTGTCCCATTTTTCAACGGTATAAAACTGTTGCGAAAAACGTATAAGCTGTGCAACATCCTCTGACGTTGCTATACCGCGTAACAGCGAATCGTTGCGGGGAAAATACGTAAAATCAATTTGCGGCTTACTGTCAAATACAGATCTGTAGCCCACATAATAACCACTGTCGTTACCCGCAACAACATACCAAAGCCAGTTTTGCAAAGGCGTAGGTGTGGTAAAATATCGTGTATGTGTAATGCCCTGTGCTACAAAAGCATTGGTTACCTGCCTGTTTATATTGGCTTTATTAAACAGGCAATACCCCAAATAAATAAAGCTTATAGCAACGCCAAACACCCACCATTGTTTACGCCTGGGGCTGTTACGGTTTATTACCAGCAATGCAACAAAAGCAATAGCCGGCCAAAGCGAGAAAAATGGGTCGGCAACATAAATAGCGTTGAACGATATACGGTAGTGGCTAAAAGGCTCAAACCAGCCAACACCGTAGTTATTAAAGGCATCAATAAAAATATGCAGCAGTATTTGCGAAGCAAAAAATGTAATCCACCGCCACAGTTTAATATTATGCGGCCTGTGTATTTTTTCACTGGCCATGCCAAGCAGCACAGCCATTATACCTGCAAACAAAATGGAGTGTGTAAACCCGCGGTGTGCCAGCAGGTTAGCAGGCGGGTGCATCCAGAATGAGGCAACAATATCAATATCAGGAACACTTTGTGCAATAGCCCCCAGCAGCATAGCGCGCTTGCCAATTTTTTTACCAAAAAAAGCCTCGCCAATACAGGCGCCCAGGGCAATATGTGTAAGAGTATCCAAACGCTAATGCTTAAACAGTAAATATAAGGTATTGTTGGGGTGATGAGAAAGGGGGGAGTAGGAGTTTTCACCACAACGAATAAATATAGTCATCGCTGGTGAAATGCAAACGATGGCGGAACGTAATCCTCATTCTTCACCCGGCTTGTTTATTTTTTCAAGTGCCAGCATCAATTTATCAACGCTGGTAAAAGTGTCTAATTCGTATTCGCGCAGGCCGCCATCCAGGTCGTGCTGGTTTTGCTTATGCAGCCATTCACTGTTTTCAAGCGCGGTTGCAAGA
>JABDGS010000138.1 GCA_013285915.1 Bacteroidota bacterium | reverse complement strand
AAAAACCTCCACCCCTTTTTCTATATCAGCCAATTCTTTGTCCACTACCAACAACCTGCCGTTAATAAAATCAATTGTGCTGTCGGCAAATGCATTTTTTTGGGTGATATTCTCATGAATATAATCACTTATCATTGTGTTTAATATGTCTTGCCCTTTTCCTGGCAACGAATATTTTAACTCTAAATTGATAGTAGTTACCTGTTTATTCGGGATGTCAACGTTTAATACGTTTTGCAAATCTTCTATCACCTGATTAACAGGGTTCAGATATATAGTAAAACCTTCGTTACTCCCAAACGGCAAACCTGTTTTTTGCAATGTAACTATCCCGGCATTAATTGGAAAAGGGGTGTCCCATTTTACTGTATATGTAGTATCAACATTAATTTTTTCTGAAGTCTCTCTGATCAGCACATGAGTATTAGTAATATTACTCACCTCTAATTGCGTAGGGTATTTTAAAGAATCTAACGGGGTTGAAAGATTTAATTTAATTGGCGAATTCTTATATAATTCAATACTATGTATAAGACCCTTATTAAAATATGAAACGTATAATTTCATGTCCTTCACCACTTGCCCCATTAAATCTTTTGTTTGAAGTATCTGGGCCTCATTATCAACCGAGCTTTTAATATCAAAAAGGCCACCAAAATCTTGCAGCATTGATGATGCACCACCTAATAAATCACTGGCGCCACCCTTATCCTGATCTTCAACCAACACAGTGGCATCAATTTTATACATAGGCGTGCTATACCTTAAATAAGCATAAGCAATACCTAAACAAAATATAATGGCAACTATAAAGCGCTTCCAGTAATCAAGGAAAATACCAATAATTTTTTTAATTTCCTTACCATTATCGCCTTGAGCATTATTATCTACTTCATTTGTATTCATCATGTAAATATTTTATTTAACCCTTGTAGCAGTTACAATTAATAGAGATAGTATAGAAGCTGCGATGGTAATATTGCGCGTCATTGCAATATCTAAACTGGCGGCTTTACTCTTGCCCGGCACAATGTAGATAACATCATTCTGCTTTAAGTAAAAAAAATCTTGTTTAACCAAGTCTTTGCTATTTAAATTAAAGCGGATAAAATTCTTTTGGCCGGCTGAATCTCTGATTAATAAAGCATTTTCCCTTTTACCATATATGGTCAGGTCATTAGCTTGTGCCAAAGCATCAAAAATTGTATTTTTTTCATTCGATAAAACAAAAGTCCCCGGTCTTAATACTTCACCTAGTACTGTAACCCGCAAATTAGCAAACCGTACCGTTACTACCGGCATTTTATACAATTCTGCCAGCCTGTTTTGAATAGTATCAGAAGCAACCTGGGTACTAAGCCCTGCTACTGTAATTTTACCGAGCATTGGCAATTCAATCTGCCCATTGTTATTTACTACGTACCCGGGAATATTTGCATTGTTGCCTGCAGCCGATGCACTACCTAATATTGCAGATATGCCGGCGGTATTGCCGCCTATTCCCATACTTGCACCACTTAATTGAGAAATGGCAGTTGTGGGCATTTGATTAAATATTGCATTAGCTTCTACATCTATTGTCTGTACCGTAACGGTTATAGCATCACCCGGATTAATTAACAAATCGTGATAGGTTGCAGTGGCCACGCTGAGCCTGGCACTGTCATTCACATCCATGAAATAGGGTACGTTTTTATATGTTTTGCAACTTTGCAATGAAATCAATATTAATATAAAAACGCTCCAATAGTATTTCCTCATTAATAAGTCTGTTTTTAGATTGTTATTGTAAACTTTAGCTTTAGATAAATGACTATGTATGCTATTATCATTTAACGTATTGAGTAAAATCTTTATGCTCTTTTTTATGCAATTGATCATAACTAAGGGTTTTAAAATAAGAATAAGTTCTTTCCAACCCTTCAGTTCGTGCAATCTTTGCCTCCCAACCCAACAGTTTTTTTGCAAGGCTAATATCCGGTTTTCTTTGTTTCGGATCATCTTTTGGTAAAGGATGGTAAATTACTTTTTGTTTTGTCCCGGTTAAAGCAATAATTTCTTCAGCAAACTCTTTTATGGTAATCTCAGATGGGTTACCAATATTTACCGGGCCTGCATAGTCACTTAACAGTAACCGGTAAATACCTTCAATTAAATCGTCCACATAGCAAAATGAGCGGGTTTGACTACCATCCCCAAATATTGTCAAATCTTCTCCACGCAGCGCCTGGCCAATAAATGCAGGCAGAACGCGCCCATCATTAAGCCTCATTCTTGGGCCGTATGTGTTAAAAATCCTAACTATCCTTGTTTCTAAACCGTGGTAGGTATGGTATGCCATAGTAATGGCTTCCTGGTAGCGTTTTGCCTCATCATACACGCCTCTTGGTCCAACCGGGTTAACGTTGCCCCAATAATCTTCAGTTTGCGGATGTACTGTCGGGTCGCCGTATACCTCTGATGTTGAGGCTATTAACATGCGTGCGCCTTTTTCTTTGGCCAACCCGAGCAGGTTATGTGTGCCCATAGCACCCACTTTAAGGGTTTGTATGGGTATTTTCAGGTAGTCTATCGGGCTCGCCGGTGAAGCAAAATGGAGTATGTAATCTAACCGGCCGGAAATATGCACAAATTTAGTAACGTCGTGATGATAGAAGTCAAACTCTTTTAGAGAGAATAGATGCTCAATGTTTTGTAAATCCCCGGTGATAAGATTATCCATTCCCACAACATCATAACCCTCTTTAATAAAGCGGTCACATAAATGTGAACCTAAAAAACCTGCAGCGCCGGTAATTAAGACCTTTTTTTTCATGTTTTTGAGAGGTTAAAGTGTTTTTATACCAATGCAATAATACGTAAATCCCTTATCGGCCATGTCCTTCGCATTGTAAATATTTCTGCCATCGAACAACACACAAGACTTCATGTTTTCTCTAATAAGCTTCCAGTCTGGCAGGCGAAATTCATTCCACTCGGTAACGAGCAATAAGGCATCTGCATCTTTAACTGCTGAAATAGTATCTTCGGCATAAAGCACTTTATAGCCCAAAAAATGTTTAGCTTCCTTCATTGCAACGGGGTCGTAAGCCTGTACTTTGGCACCTGCCTCAAGCAATGCTTCAATTAAGGTCAATGAGGGGGCTTCCCTCATATCGTCGGTATTTGGCTTAAATGAAAGTCCCCATACGGCAAAGGTTTTACCCGACAGGGTTTCCCCAAAATGAGCTTTTATTTTAGCGAACAAAACTTTTTTCTGATCTTCGTTAACATCTTCCACTGCTTCAAGAATGCGCAATTTGTGGTTATATTGTTTACCCGTACGCACTAAAGCCTTAACATCTTTTGGAAAGCACGAACCGCCATACCCTATACCAGGATAAATAAACCGGTTACCAATGCGCGGGTCGGTACCAATTCCTTTTCTAACTTCATTTATGTTTGCCCCAACAAGCTCGCACAAGTTGGCTATATCGTTCATAAACGATATTTTTGTGGCAAGCATGGCGTTTGCTGCATATTTGGTCATTTCGGCAGACGGCACATCCATAAACAAAATAGGGTGACCATTGAGTGTGAAAGGGTTATATAATTGCTGTAAAACATTGCGCGCCCGTTCAGACGATACACCTATTACTATGCGGTCAGGCTTTAAAAAATCGTCAACAGCAGCCCCCTCTTTAAGGAACTCAGGATTTGATGCAACGTCAAAAGGTATTGAGGCATTCCTTTTTTCCAGCGCCTGGAATATGGCGTCTTTCACTTTTAATGCTGTTCCTACAGGAACGGTACTTTTTGTAACCACAACAGCATAGTCTTTCAAATTCTCACCTATGGTTTCAGCAACTTTTAACACGTATTGCAAATCCGCGCTGCCATCTTCGCCCGGCGGCGTACCTACAGCTATAAAAATAATCTCTGCTGTTTCAATCACTTCAGCAAGATTGGTGCTGTATTGCAGTCTGTTCTTGGCGGTGTTCCTGTTTACTATGGTGTCCAATCCAGGCTCGTAAATGGGCAGTATTCCTTTTTTAAGGTTGTTTACCTTTTCATGGTTTACATCTACACAAACCACATCAGTACCTACTTCTGCTAAACAAGCCCCTGTAACCAGACCCACGTAACCCGTCCCAACAATAACAATTTTCATATTTTGTATTGGTTAGTTGAATTAAATTTTCAAACGGATTTCATACTGAAAGCAATGTTGGGGGGATTAAATTCGGTCGCGAAAATATAGAATTAAAAGTTTGCACCCAAATATTAACCAGTTATTTTTCTCAACTATTATTCTCTTAAAATCAGCGCCTTATTTATACGAAGATTTTAATACAATGGTTTACTCGGCAAAATAAATTGTTGTAATTACTTAACTTACAGTATGCTAAATATGCAAAGAATATTGATTAGGTTTTAATTGGCAGCAACAGTACAATACAGTTCCCAAAATCTTGTACCGCCTCCCTGCGCGATTTCGTAACAATAAATAAATGCTTAAATAGATTATAGCAGATTAGTATGTCAGATACAGAAAAGAAAAATAAAGATATATACCTAAGGAGGGTGATACAAATTAAAAAAATCAATACAACAGAATAACAGAACGAAAAAAGCAGGAAACTACAACCTTGCCAGTTTAAGTCACTCCACGTTGGCAGGTTTATACTTTTTGGCATAAACAACCCATAGCGTAAATATAAAACTGTACACTATGAGTGTGAATGCATAATGGTGAGCAAAATTAACCCAGGATGGCTTATTAAGCTCCAGCCAGGTTAATGCGTAGCATCGCATGATATTTAATACAAAAATACCCGAAATCCCGGCTATTGAAAACGCAAAAGCCCTTCTGAACGTGATGGGCAGGCAAACAAAAAAAGATATATACAATATGTACAAATCGAATGCATTACACGAATCTGCAATAAAAAGGGCGGGATTGTTATTAAAAATTATTTCATTGCCAAATATTCGGCCGTTATCCTTCATGAGGGATATTGGTGCACTTGTGAAACCAGTTTTATAAAAACTATTAAGTATATTTACAGTGCAGGCAGTTGTTGTTGCTGTTAGCCATTTATCTGGTACCCTTGTTGGCTGTAACAGTAAATAATACAACAACATCCATGCAGTAAAAAGTATCAAAGCTTTTTTTGCAAAAATTTTTATACCAAAAGGTATTTGCTGATAAGTTTGTTTTACCTGGCTGATGAGCATATTGAAGCGTTGGCCAATTTAATGTACGAATTTATTTTATTTCCACCACTTTTGCCAGGTCAATTTGGCACCGTTAGTTTATTATTCGTTCTGTTAATATCTGCCAGCCTTTTGCTGGGGTCAATTTCAATTTCTTTAATGTCTGCAATCCCTTTACTTACCGGCAAATAATATTCCGGATCAGTCCATTTCCATTCACTGTGTACAATCCTGGTCACGTTATTTTCGGCTGCTTTTGCACCATACATCAAATTCATGGGAATATAGTGCAATTCCTTTGTGCCGTCTTTATATGTTACCAAAACATCAATGGGCATTGGCATATAACCAAGCCTTTTTAAGGTTATTAATGTTTGGCCCTGGGTATTGTTTATATCACCAACAGCGTAATCAATGGTTTTTGTGGTATATATCCAGTACTCTTTATACCACTGCAATTCCATGCCGCTCACTTTTTCTGCAACACGTATAAAGTCGTTAGGGTTGGGATGTTTAAAATGCCATTCAGTATAGTACTCAAGCAAAATTTTATTAAGAACGCTGTCGCCTACAATATAGCCCAGTTGCGCCATAAATACGGCGCCTTTGCTATAAGCTGCTGCATTATAAGCAAAGTTGGTATTATAATGATCAGAGTGTGTGCTTAATGGTTCCTCCTTGCCGCTTTTTGCAAGGTTATAGTACCCGCGATAAGCACCATTAAATGCAAATGTATCTTTATGAAGCCATGCAGTTGTTCTTGCCTCGGCGTACGATGCAAAGCCTTCGTCCATCCATGGGTATAAGCTTTCATTGCTGCCCATCATGCCCTGGTACCAACTGTGCATCCATTCATGTATACCTGTACCTATGCTGGCATTCCTGATCAATGTCGCCATCGGGTATTCCATTCCGCCATCGCCACCCTGTATAAATGTATAATTTTTGTAAGCGTAAGCGCCGAAGGTTTTGCCCATAAAAGGGTAAGCAGCTTCCATAGTATCAGCAAACTGGTGCCATTTTACCTGCAGGGAGTCTACCTTTTTGTACACAACATATATTAACGGCCCATTTGTTATTTGCTTTTTTATCATGGTGTAGGTTGGGTCAGCAGCCCAAACAAAATCATGGATATTTTGCCCGGAGAATTTCCATGTCAGCGTACTGCCTGTTGCTGTCTTTACTTTTATACCATCAGCCTCGTAGCCAAAACCAATATCGTTGGGATTTTGCAACGTACCTGACGCTGCAACCATATAAGATTTATCAATAGTAATATTAACATCGTAATCGCCCCAAACACCATAAAACTCCCGGGCGATGTAAGGGTTAGCATTCCAGCCCTGGTAGTCGTATTCCACCATTTTGGGGTACCATTGGCTCATGCTGTACCTTATTCCTTCCGCATTGTCCCTGCCACTGCGGCGTACTTGTAAAGGCACCTGGCAGTTAAATACCACATCAAGACTGGTTTTAGAATGTGGCAAAACTGCTTTGTCAAGTCGCACTTCCAATATGGTTTCGTGCCATACCAGTTTTTCATCCGTACCATTTATTTTTATGCTCTGCACACTATCCCACCCAATTTCCCCGGGCTTAAGGTGCTGAATACGGTCTTTAACCCTGCCGTCCCAATCGTAAACTGGCTGGTTGTTCCGGTCGTTGCCATCAACAATTTTACCTAACTCACGGCTTCTCACATCCATCATACTGTTTGGCTGAAAAGCGTTCCAATATGTATGAAAGAAAAGCCGCGTAAGTGTATCGGGGGAGTTATTCCAGTAGTCAATTTTTTCAGTACCGGTAAACCTGTTGGTAATAACGTTAACGTTAACTGCTACCTGGTATTTAATACGTTGTTGCCACCTGTCGGGCTGCGCGTTAGCAAACTGGCTTAGCCCGATAAAAAAAACAATTATTACGCCTGCTTTTTGCATGGATAATCCATTTAGATAAACAAAATAAAAAGACCCGGGTACAGCTTAAGCTATACCCGGACCGAAATTTGGCGCAATATATAGATTTATTGTTATAAGGTAAGGGCGTCTTTTGTTAATGCACCGTTGCCGTTAAAATACAGGAATTTTTTCTGGAAAGGCTGGCTTTTCTCGACATAAATCCTGTATTGAACAGGCCTGTCCATGTGCTGAATTTCGGTAACTGAACCTTTTGTCCAGTCATTGTATTTGCTTTTGCTAAACCCATCCCTTACTGATGAAGGCAGATCTTCATAATTTGTTTTTGCTTCACTTGATTTCCATTCGCCTTTGCTGGAAAAATCGGCAGTAACCTCTGCTCCGCTTAGCTGGAAGGTCGCTTCAAAGTAGCCA
>JABDGS010000137.1 GCA_013285915.1 Bacteroidota bacterium | reverse complement strand
GGGTGTAAGCAAGGGTAAGGCGCTGCGCTATGGTAAGCCGTTTATTGAGCTTATTGCAAAATATGTTGAAGAAAACGATATAATTAAGCCGGATGATTTTGTAATGAAAAGCGTTGCCAACAAAAGCAGCAACAAAATTTACATTATTCAAAACGTTGACAAAAAAATTCCGCTGGAAACCATTGCCCGCAATAAAGACCTGCGCCTTGATGCACTGCTTGAAGAAATGGAAACCATTGTTGCCAGCGGTACCAAGCTTAATTTAAATTATGCCATTGCAGATATGCTGGATGATGACGACCAGGATGAAATAATGGATTATTTTAAAACCTGCGAAACATCTTCGCTTGAAGTGGCCCGTGAAGAACTTGCAAGCAGCGATTATAACTGGGAGCAGTTAAAAATAATGAGGATTAAGTTTTTAAGCGAGTATGGCAATTAGAAGACCCCTACCCCTAAAGGGGGTTTATAAACAGGTCTGGATTATTAAGGCCTGTATGGAAACTTAGGACATTACAATGTTAGCGTAATGGCACAGGGCTTTCTTCGCGTGCTTTGTGTTTTTTCGGCTTTGCGGTTAAATATATTTTTCTTCTGGCTTAATACTGCTGTAGAAACTACAATGGGCTGTTTAGCGGCAACCGGTTTTTGCGTATTTTTTCATACAGCTCATTAGGTTCAAAAGGCTTGGTAACATAATCAACCATACCTACTTCAAAAGCCTTATCGCGTATATTCAGCATGGCTGAAGCTGTTAGCGCTATAATGGGCAACTTAGGTTTTATTTCCATAATTAGCTTGCAGGCCTCATACCCATTCATTTCGGGCATGTGCAGGTCCATTAATATAATATGGTAGCTGTTGGTTTTAACTTTGTCCAATGCTATTTTACCGTTATCTGCGGTGTCAACTATAGTATTCCAGCGTTTTAAAAACGTGGTAGCCACAAGCGTGTTTACATTATTGTCTTCAACAAGCAATACCCTGGTGCCTGAAAGGTCAGGGTCGGTGGCAGCAGCCTTTTCTCCATTGATGGCGTTTTGTTCTGCTTCGCTTGAGTAAGGCATTTCAAGAATGAAGCTAAATACAGAACCCTTGCCCATAGTGCTTTCCAGCGAAATATGGCTGTGCATTATTTCAAGCAGCCCGTTGCATATAGCAAGGCCAAGGCCTGAGCCGCCGTATTGCCGTGTTGTTGAATCGGACGCCTGTGTGAATATTTCGAATATCTTTTTCTGGTTTTCAGGCGCAATGCCAATGCCATTATCCTTCACCGAAAACTGTATCTCTACTTTATCGGCGGTTTGCTTTAGAAGCATAGCCTCAATAATAACAATACCGTTGTGCGTAAATTTTACGGCGTTTGATACCAGGTTGGTTATTACCTGCCCAATACGCAGCGGATCGCCCATAACAACCTGTGGTATCTGCATATCAAACATTACACGAATGTTATTGCCATTATCCTGTGCTTTGGTAAAGTTGGTATTTTTTGCCTGGTT
The DNA here is from genome assembly GCA_013285915.1 of Bacteroidota bacterium. Lineage (GTDB taxonomy): Bacteria > Bacteroidota > Bacteroidia > Chitinophagales > Chitinophagaceae > JABDFW01. The sequence continues at coordinate 6,105 of JABDGS010000137.1, read as the reverse complement.
TATAAGCTTAAGCAGGTTAAATGAAGTTTTTTCAAGAGAAACCTTGCCAGATTCAATTTTATTAAAATCAAGAATATCATTTATAAGCGCAAGCAGGTTTTCTGCTGAAAACTTTAAAAGGTGTAACTGTTCTTCCTGCTCAGGCAGGTAGGTGCCCTGCAATAACAGGTAAGTAAAGCCAACAACTGCATTAAGCGGGGTACGTATTTCATGGCTCATCATTGACAGGAATTCTGACCGGGCCATTGCTGCTTTTTCCGCTATTTCTTTCGCAGCCCGCATTTCGTCTTCGGCCTCTTGTCGCTTTTCTATCTGAATTTTGAGGTAATCAACTATTTGTTCCAGATCGTGGCCACTAAGCTCCTTAAAGTCAGAGGAGTGTTCAATTGATCTTATGGTATCTATCAATTTTGTTACAGAGCGCTTTCTTATATCAATTTCTTCTCTAAGCTTGGCATTAATATCAGAATATTCATTTTCGCTGATAGCAAATGCATGCTCACTCAATTCTTTATCCCGCTCAAAATTTTGATAAGATTCATTAACTGCTTTTAGCAGTTTTTGAATGTTTTCATTATCGGGTATAGTGCCGTTTAAATGTTTTTTTATTTGCTTTTCAAGCAGCGTGTGATACATAGGATTAGATTTCAGAAAGAGTAGTTATCGTCATCGTTTGATTATGCAGCTCACAAGAAGCTGTTTTTCTAAAAGGCGAAATTTCGCCGTATGAATAAAAGCCTGTTATGGCCGGGCTTTGCGGAAATATATCGGCGGCAGCCTCAACTTCTTCACTAATCCTTTTATCAAGCACAAGTTTTCTGCCAACACAACTTATAAGCAAAACCAACTCAGGTGCGGTAGCATCCATTAACTGGTTTGCTAAAACGGCCGCCTCACCCGCACTATAAATAAGCTCGTCAAAATTTGCCTTCATCAACCTTACAGCAGCACCTTCAGGCACATTGCCGGCAAACGTCATGGTTTGTTTTTCCTCATCAATGGTAAGTATTGTACGTACTGTATTTGCATCGTTACCAGCTGTTTTAATTGCTAACGGAAAAAGCAGCGCTGAACCGGGCAGCTCAGAAGCATATTTACCCAAATATTTTTTATACAGCTGTAAAGCGTTTTGATGATCTATTTCATACAAAACATTTTGGTCGCTTTTTGTTATAACCCTTTCCGGGCCAAAAACCTCCCATCCCCCGTTTAGCCCATAGCCAATTTTAAGGTGCTCACCATAAAAACCAATAAGCACAACCATGCCCTCACTAATATCTTCATTTATACCTACCAACGTTTTTTCAAAACGGGCGCCATCACCGGCAAGGCCACCTGTAACTATAACGTTGCTGTCAACGGTTTCATTTATTGCCGTAACAAGCTCAGACCCGTTTACCTTACCCCCATTTGATATTACTAGCACATATTTAAGCCCATTTGGTGGCAGTTGCGCTGCTACATTTGCCCCAAGAGCATGTGAATCCTTGAAATCTGCACTGTTGGCGCTTGCAAAATGCAGGCTGGTTTTATCAAGATGTATTGCTGTTGCAGCTATAGATTGTTCGTAAACGTGCCTGTTGTAAATTTCGCCGGAGGTAGAGCAGCTTACAATAGTTGCTGCAGGAAAAGCCTGCTTTAGTGTTGCAATATGGCTTGCATCTTCCAGCAAAAAGCGATCAGCAAAAACCAGCATTAATTGGTAGCTTTCAGCAGGCAAAGCACTTCCATTAAGATTTTGCCAGGTATTTTCATGAAAAAAGCAGGTGTGGGTTTGCATATTTTATAGGATTGGATGAATAAATAAATGGGCTACAAGATAAGGAAATAAAGGACATTCAATAGCCTTAAAATTTTTCGGGCGCATGTTTTAATGCTATTTTATATTCGTACCTGTTTGGTATGGTATAATTTCAGGCTTTTTAAATGTGCTGGCTGGTTTGTGAGAGTATACAGACTAATTGAACTACATTATGACAGCAGAACAACAAAGGTTAAAGGTAAATGCATCAAAAAAAATTCCTCTTGAGCAATGGGGACCATATTTGCCCGAACGGCAATGGGGAACAGTACGAGAAGATTACAGCGAGAACAGTGATGCCTGGAACTATTTTCCATTCACCCATGCACATAGCCGCGCATACTTATGGGGCGAAGATGGCCTGGCCGGGTTGACCGATTTTTTTCAAAACCTTTGTTTTTCAATAGGATTGTGGAATGGTAAAGACGAGATATTAAAGGAGCGGTTATATGGTTTAGGCAATTACCAGGGCAACCATGGTGAAGATGTTAAGGAGCTTTATTATTATCTTGATAATATACCATCGCATTACTACATGCAGATGTTATATAAATATCCGCAACAGGCGTTTCCATACAAACAGTTAATTGAAGAGAACCAAAAACGCAGCAAGCTGCAGCCTGAATACGAACTGCTTGACACGGGCATATTTGACGATGACCGTTATTTTGATGTATTAATTACTTACGCAAAGTACAATAAGCGTGATATAGGCATTAAGATAGATATAACAAACCGTGCTAAAACTGCCGCCCCCATTACAGTGCTGCCGACGCTTTGGTTTTACAACCGCTGGCAGTTTAAAGGCGTTGACAAAAAACCGCTTATTAAAGAAATAAATGATAACACCGTTAAAGCAACGCATGAAAGGCTTGGGGCGTATTACTTATATTTTCAAAAAACGGCAGACCGGTTTTTTACAGAGAACGAAACCAATACCGAAAAACTTTTTGGCAAGCCCAATGCAACGCCATTTGTAAAAGATGCAATAAACGATGCGGTTGTGCATGGCAAAAACGCCGATGCACTGCGCACCAAAAAACAGGGCACAAAATTTTCGCCGGTATATAACTATAAAATTGCTGCGGGGGCTACAAAAACACTGTACCTGCGCCTTAGCGATACATTAACCGATTCGCCATTTTCAGCGGGGTTTGATAAAATATTTAAACAGCGTAAAAATGAGGCGGATGAATTTTACGAAGAAACACTGCCTGAAAATATTTCAGACGAACTTAAAAATATACAACGCCAGGCATTTGCCGGTTTGCTTTGGAGCAAGCAGTATTATCATTACGACATTGAGCGATGGATTAGTGGCGGGGATGGTATAGCCAATAAAAGCAACCACCGGTTAACGGGCCGTAACCATGATTGGCAGCATTTAAAAAACCAGGATATTATTTTAATGCCCGATAAATGGGAATACCCGTGGTATGCCGCATGGGACCTTGCTTTTCACTGCATACCCATGGCAGTTATTGACCCAACTTTTGCCAAGCACCAGCTTATATTAGTAATGCGTGAGTGGTATATGAAGCCCGATGGGCAACTGCCCGCGTATGAATGGAATTTTAGTGATGTAAACCCGCCGGTGCATGCATGGAGTGCTTTACAGGTATACCATATTGAAAAGAAAAAAACGGGCAAAGGCGATATTGCTTTTTTAAAACGCATATTTCAAAAGCTGATAATAAATTTTACCTGGTGGATAAACCGTAAAGACCCTAATGGTAAAAACATGTTCCAGGGCGGCTTTTTGGGGCTTGATAATATTGGTGTTTTTAACCGCAGCATACAACTGCACAGCGAGATGGGGCTTGAGCAGGCAGATGGTACAAGCTGGATGGGCATGTACGCGCTTAACCTAATGGATATGGCCATAGAGATTGCCATGCAGGATGAAGCGTTTGAAGACACTGCCACCAAATTTTTTGAGCATTTTGTTTTAATTGCCGAAGCGCTAAATGAGCTTGGTTTGTGGAATAATGAAGATAAATTTTACTACGATATGCTGGTGCCGGCAAGCGGGCCGCCCATGCAGCTGCGCATACAAAGCATAGTAGGTTTAACATCGCTGTTTGCGGTATCAATAATTGAAAAGAACCAACTGCAAAAACTGGACGATTTTAGAAAAAGGATAAGCTGGTTTGAAAGCTACCGTAAAAAAAATAACAAATACTGGCCTAATGAAGAAAGGGCCGAGGAAGAAAAAACACTGCTATCGCTTATACCAAAAGACAGGCTGATAGCCTTATTGAGGCGCATGCTTAATGAAACAGAATTTTTATCGGAAGGCGGTATACGCGCTTTAAGCAAACACCACGAGCAACACCCGTACTCGGTAAATATAAAAGGGGTGGATTATTATATTCAATATGACCCGGGGGACAGCACAAGCGATTTTTTTGGTGGCAACAGTAACTGGCGCGGGCCTAAGGTCTTTCAGCAATTCAAACAATTTCTCATCTGCCGCTGCGCCGGTGCCACCACCTTCGCTCTCTTCGTCGTCCTCATTCGCATCTTCAAACAAATTGTTCAGCACAATTTTGAATGAGGTTGGTTTCTTTACAAACTTCTGCCCGTTATCGGTTATCTTCAGCAAGCCATATTCTTCAATATCTTTTTTCAGCAGGTTGGCAAGCAGCATCTGCCGTATAAGGCTGTTCCAAAAATGTTCGTCTTTACCTTTACCTATACCAAATACATCAATGCCTTCGTGCCTGAACATGGTAATTTGCGGTGTAAGTTTACCAATAATAACATTTACGGCATAGTCAATAGGAAAGCGCTCATCCAGTGCTTTAACTACTTTAATTACTTTAACCGCATCATCTTTCGCCTCAATCTTTTCTTTGGGGTTTAAGCAATTATCGCAACTGCCACAGTTTTTATTTTCTGTGTCTTCCCCAAAATAATGCAGTAATATAACCCTGCGGCAAACTGAACTTTCCGCATACGATACTGTTTCTGTTATTAGCTGTGCACCAACCTCGCGTTCACTTAATGGCTTATCGCGCATAAGGTGTTCAAGCTTGGCAACATCTTTATGGCTATAGTATAAAAGACATTTACCTTCCAGTCCATCACGGCCAGCACGGCCGGTTTCCTGGTAATAATTTTCAATTGACTTTGGTATGTTGTAATGTATAACAAACCTAATGTCTGGTTTGTCAATACCCATACCAAAAGCTATAGTTGCCACTATCACCTGCACATCCTCGTTCAAAAACTGGTCTTGCCTGTCAGCACGCAGCTTGGCATCAAGCCCCGCATGGTAGGCAACAGCTTTAATATTATTGGCAACAAGTATTTCAGCAAGTTCTTCGGTAGTCTTCCTGTTAAGGGTATATATAATGCCGCTTTTATTCATGTTTTGCGATATAAAGCGAACCATGCTTTTTACCGTTTGGTCTTTCTTAACCTTGGGCTGTATTTCGTAATACAGGTTGGGGCGGTTGAATGAAGAAATGTAAATATTGGGATTATTAAGGCCAAGGTTTTTTACAATATCACTTTGCACTTTAGGTGTTGCAGTTGCCGTAAGTGCCACTACAGCCCCGCCGGGTTTTATTTGGTTCATCATCTCGCGCAGGCGCCGGTATTCGGGCCTGAAATCGTGCCCCCATTCTGATATACAGTGCGCTTCATCTACCGCGAAAAACGATACTTTTAAGTCACTAAAAAATTCCAGGTTTTCCTGTTTGGTTAAAGTTTCAGGCGCCACATACAACAGTTTTGTTTTACTGCTTAAAAGGTCTTCCTTAACTTCTTTTATCTGTGTTTTATTAAGAGATGAATTTAAAAAATGCGCCACATCATCTTTTTCACTATAGCCGCGCACCAGGTCAACCTGGTTTTTCATTAATGCAATAAGCGGGCTAACAATTATTGCACAGCCTTCCATCAGCAATGCCGGCAACTGGTAACACAAACTTTTGCCCCCCCCGGTAGGCATTATAACAAATGTATCGTTGCCATTTAATAAACTGTTTATTGCTTCTTCCTGCCTGCCTTTAAATTGCTTAAAACCAAAGTACTCATGCAATCCTGTATGAATATCGTAGCTATGCTGTTCATTACCGGCAGGCTTTGCCGGTTTATTTGTTGAAACAGTTTTTTTTGGTGTTGCTGCTTTAGATGCCGTTGCAGCTTTTTTTGACGTAGTTGCCATTTTTCACAATATTTCCTTACCACAACTATGGTACTTAATAATAATATTTTGTAAAAGTTACCGCTTTATCCACATTTTTCCCAAAAAAGAAGGTTAAAATCAAGTTACCAGGATAAAGCTTTTAGCTAAC
>JABDGS010000136.1 GCA_013285915.1 Bacteroidota bacterium | reverse complement strand
CACAGGCCATTAAGTTTAAGGATGACTCGGCCATAATCAAAGTACTTGACCAGGCAATTGAAGCAGGTATTCAAACCTTTATGTGTACCACGCACGACCGTATTGGCAACATTTGCAATCACATTCGCTCCAATCCCGATAAATATAAGGGCTTCAAAATTTACCCTTGTATGCCCTACGCCCACAAATATGCAAATGCCGTAACTGAACTTGGTATTGTGGGGACTTTAAAGGAGTACGTGCCGGGCAATTTTTTTGGATCATTATTTAAAGGGGGGATGGCATTTCTTTCAAAGGATTTTATGAGTATAATAGAACTTTTGATTGACGCCGAAATGAAAATGTTTAAAGGAATTGATACACCCGTCATATTTATTCAAAACGTAATGGTTGATATGATACTGGGTATAAAAGCTTTCGAGATATTTAAAGAATACGATGCATATATACGCAAAAAATACAACGCTGAACCTGGGTATATAACTATGAATATGCCAGCCTTGCTGGATGCACTTAATTCTGTTGGAATCGAAAATCCTGTTATTTGCAGTTCTATCAATAAACTTGGCTTCAGGATGAGTGGTGGTAAAGCTATTTATGAAAAATACCTGACTGAGAAAAAATTCAGACCTATTGCCATGCAGGTTTTGGCTGCCGGCGCTTTAAGACCAAAAGAGGCAATTGAGTACCTTGGCCAGTTTCCTAAAATTGAATCCGTTTTATTTGGGGCTTCATCAAAAGGGAATATAGTTGAAACTAAAGGGCTGATTGAAACTTATTTAAAATAGCTATACCGAAGTAATGATTTACTAAAAAAGGTTTACCATGCGGTAAGCCTTTTTTGGTAAAATCGCAACCTGAAATAAAATGTATTTGGCTTTTGTTTTATTAAGTTGCAACCGATTTTTGCACCCCTGTTAGTATTATTAATAATTTAGCGTCTAAATAAAGCTTGCATGATTTATAGGAGTAAAGCACCATTACGTATTGGGTTAGCTGGTGGAGGTACAGACGTTAGCCCTTATAGCGACCAATTTGGCGGGGCTATATTAAACACAACAATATCCCTTTTTGCACATGCAAGTATAGAAATACTGGACACAAAAGAGATCATCGTAGCTGCAATTGACAGGGGGGAAGGGCAGCGTTTCGATTGGGCTAAAGAGCTGCCGCTTGGCGGCACGCTTGATCTGCTTAAAGGCGTTTACAACTGTATACAAAAAGATTATGGCTTTTCTGAAACCGGCTTTAAACTGAGTACTTATGTAGATGCGCCTGCAGGAAGTGGCCTGGGTACTTCGTCAACCCTGGTTGTGGCCATTATAGGTGCTTTTGCTGAAATGCTAAAGCTACCGCTTGGCGAATATGATATTGCCCATTATGCCTGCGAGATTGAAAGAACATACCTCGGCCTTGCCGGCGGAAAACAAGACCAGTTTGCGGCAACATTTGGTGGTGTAAACTTCATGGAATTTTACGGCGATAAGGTAATAGTTAACCCGCTTCGCATTAGAGAGAGATATATTCACGAGCTTGAAAACAACCTGGTATTATATTTTACATCAACAAGCAGGGAGTCGGCGGTTATTATAAAAGAACAGCAGAAAAATGTGGTACAAAAAAATGAAAAATCCATCGAAGCCATGCACCAGCTTAAGGAACAGGCGCGCATGATGAAGGAGGCTTTGCTGCAAGGCAGGCTTGATGAAATAGGCCGGATACTTGATTATGGATTTGAACAAAAACGCCAGATTGCTCACAATATTTCAAACAGCCGTATTGATGAACTGTATGAAGCTGCAAAAAAATCTGGCGCTACTGGTGGTAAAATAAGCGGCGCCGGCGGGGGTGGTTTTATGACGTTTTATTGCCCTGGAACCACAAGGTTTAAAGTTATAAATACGCTGCACTCATTCGGGGGCGAGGTTAGGCGTTACCAGATGGTAAATAATGGTTTAGCAACATGGACTGCGTAATTTTGCACGCTGAAAAAATAATATATGAAAGAGAAAATAAAAGACATCATACAATCTTCTATCTCAGTTAAACAGCAGTTACTTGCAGATGAAAATGTACATGCGAGAATAGAAACCGTTGTCGATGTAATTACCGCCGCATTTAAAAGTGGTAAAAAGGTTTTGTTTTGTGGTAATGGCGGCAGCGCTGCCGATGCCCAACATTTGGCCGCAGAATTCTCGGGACGTTTTTATAAGGACAGAAAAGCACTCCCATCTGACGCACTGCATTGCAATACTTCCTATTTAACTGCTGTTGGTAACGATTATAGCTACGATGTAATATATGCAAGGCTTATAGAGGGCATAGGCGTTGAAGGAGATGTTTTGGTGGGTATAAGCACTTCCGGCAACTCACCAAATATTATTAAGGCATTTGAAGCGGCGCATGCAAACAAAATGATAACTGTAGGTTTTACAGGCGAAAGCGGTGGTAAAATGAAAGAGCACAGCGATTATTTATTTAATGTGCCTTCAAAAGATACACCGCGTATACAGGAAAGCCATATACTGATAGGCCACATAATTTGCCAACTTGTTGAAGAAAAAATATTCGGTTAATGATAACTGAGTGTATTATACTTGCTGGTGGCCTGGGCACCCGCCTGCGTAGTGTTGTGGGCGATGCACCAAAATGCATGGCACCTGTTAACGGTGTGCCATTTATCAGTTACGTAATAGATTATCTTCAGCAACAGGGAGTGGAGAAATTTATTTTTGCGCTTGGCTACAAAAGTGAAGTATTTGAAGACTTTCTTGCCACTAAACTCTCAAAAACGCAGTACACCCTTTCTATTGAAAAAGAGCCCTTAGGCACCGGGGGAGCTATACAGTTGGCATGCACGTTGGCAAATAATGAAAATATTTTTGCTACCAATGGCGATACGTTGTTTAAGGCTAACATAAGCGCCCTCTCTCAATTTCATGAAGAAAAAAGAGCAAATTGTACATTAGGCCTGAAGCTGATGAAGAATTTTGACAGGTACGGTGTTGTGGAACTTGCCAAAACCGGGCAGGTAACGGGGTTTAAAGAAAAGCAATATTTTGAAACCGGCTTTATAAACGGGGGTTTTTACGCGCTTGATGTTCAACCCTTTTTGAATGAAGGTTTTGGGGAAAAGTTTTCTTTTGAGAAAGATTACCTTGAAAAGAAATTTTCAAAGGGGAAAATATATGGGTTTGCACAAGACGCCTATTTTATTGACATTGGAATACCCGAAGATTATAAAAAAGCACAGGTGGAATTGGCAAATTACTAATTTTGATTACCTGCATGGCTTACTTCCCAAACTATCTATCGCAAAATAACCAATATTTATATAGTTGATTTTAAATAACATAGGATAAAATACTTATTGATTAAATTAACTCCTGTTAATTCGATAGAATTAAATTAAAAAATGTAATTTCGCCTTCCTTTTAGTGTAATAATTATTCAAACATTATCACCATTTAATGGATTTATTAAAAGCAGCCATTAATGCATCTCTGCAAGCCGGCAAAGGCATATTACAGGTGTATAGCCGGGACTTCACCATTGAATTTAAGAACGATAACTCACCGCTTACTGAGGCTGATAAATTATCGCATGAAATAATAAAAAAAATCCTTGAGCCAACTAACATACCGGTTTTAAGTGAGGAGGGTAAAGAAATACCTTTTGAAGAACGCAAAACCTGGAGTACATTCTGGCTTATTGATCCCATTGACGGCACCAAAGAGTTTATTAAAAAAAATGGCGAGTTTACAGTTAATATAGCATTAATTAAAAATGGGGCGCCCGTTTTAGGGGTGGTTTATGTGCCGGTAACAGGTGGGCTTTATTTTGGCGAGGCAGATAACGGGAGTTATTATATAGAAGTGAATGATGCCGGCAACGCTGAGGACATTATACGGACAGCTGAAAAGTTGCCATTGCATCAAACACAAGTTGTGTATACTATCGTGGCAAGCCGGTCGCACAATGGCCCGGACACTGAATTGTTTATTGAAGAACGAAAGAAAATACATGGGGAAATAAACATAATTAGCGCCGGCAGCTCAATTAAGTTATGCCTTGTTGCCGAAGGCAAAGCGTCGGTTTATCCCAGGCTTGCACCCACTATGGAGTGGGATACGGCGGCCGGGCATGCAGTGGCTAAATTTGCTGGTTGTGCCGTATACAATTATGGCAGCAAAAAGGAATTGGTCTATAATAAAGAAAACCTGTTAAATCCATGGTTTGTAGTTGAGCGCATTTAGCGCTTTAAGGCTTAAATTGAATAAATTAAAGTTGTAGATAACTGAATAAGAATTTTCGCAGGGTTATATGGAGGAAAGGCTACATATTATAACGCACGAATATAAAATAAGCAGCGCCGAGCGTGAAATAAAGAACGGCTATCATTCCGCGTGCTTATGGTTTACCGGCCTTTCCGGTTCGGGTAAAAGTACAGTTGCCAACACGGTGGAGCAGTACTTGTATAACAACGGCTTTAATACATATAGCCTGGACGGCGATAATATACGCAAGGGGTTGAACAAAGACCTGAATTTTTCGGAAGAAGGGCGCATTGAAAATATCAGGAGGATAGGAGAGGTGGCAAAACTGATGTGCGATGCAGGGTTGATAGTGCTGGCCGCTTTTGTATCGCCTTTTATTAAAGACAGGCAATTATTGCGCGAACTGATGAAAGGTAAGTTTATCGAAATATTTGTTGACGCGCCCCTGGAGGTTTGTGAGCAACGGGATGTAAAAGGATTGTATAAAAAAGCACGTAATGGTGAGATAAGTAATTTTACTGGCATTTCATCTCCATTTGAAATACCCCAAAATCCTGACGTACATATTCACACAGATAAATACAGTATAGAAGAATCTACCGAACAAGTGGTTTCCACCATTCTTCCTAAACTTAAGATTTAATAAGCAATTTTATGCAGAAATATTTTCTTTCACATTTACAGGAGCTTGAGGCAGAAGCGATTTTTGTTATCAGGGAAGTTGTGGCACAATACGAAAGGCCGGCCATCTTATTTTCAGGCGGTAAAGATTCAATTGTCGTAACACATCTTGCAAAAAAGGCGTTTTGGCCTGCCAAAATACCTTTGCCCCTGATACACATTGATACCGGGCACAATTTCCCGGAAACCATGGTATTTCGCGATGACCTGGTAAAAGAACTGGGCGTTCAACTAATAGTTGGTTCCGTACAGGAATCGATTGATAAAGGGCGTGTACAGGAAGAAACAGGTATGAACGCCAGCCGGAATGCGCTGCAAACCGTTACCCTTCTTGATACAATAGAGCACTATAAAATTGACGCGGCCATAGGCGGCGCCCGCAGAGATGAAGAGAAGGCGCGGGCAAAAGAAAGGTTCTTTTCACACAGGGATGAATTTGGCCAATGGGATCCCAAAAACCAGCGCCCTGAATTATGGAATATTTTTAACGGGCGTAAAAATCAGGGTGAGCATTTCAGGGTATTCCCTATTAGCAACTGGACTGAAATGGATGTGTGGAATTACATACTTCAGCAAAATATCGCCATACCGCCGTTGTACTTTGCGCATGAGCGCGAGGCTATTTACAGGGATGGGTCGTGGATGCCCGTATCTGAGTTCCTGGTTATACGCGAAGGTGAGGTCGCCGAGAAAAAACTTATGCGTTTTAGAACGCTTGGTGATATTACCATTACCGGTGGCATAGAATCTGAGGCCGACACATTACAAAAAATTGTTGATGAAGTTTCCGCTGTGCGCAGCACAGAACGGGGTAACCGCGGTGACGATAAACGCTCGGAAACCGCAATGGAAGACCGTAAAAAGCTTGGCTATTTCTAACAACCAAACCCTTTATTATTTCAATTATTATTCTTTATGAAACATACAACGGAGTTATTACGCTTTACAACAGCAGGCAGTGTGGATGACGGCAAAAGCACGTTAATAGGACGTTTATTATATGATTCAAAATCTATTTTTGAAGACCAGATAGCAGCAATAAAACAGTCGAGCGAAAGAAAGGGGCTGGCACATATTGACCTGTCATTGTTAACCGATGGCCTGCGCAGCGAACGTGAACAGGGCATTACTATTGATGTTGCCTACCGCTATTTTGCAACGCCAAAGCGCAAATTTATTATTGCCGATACACCCGGCCACATACAATATACACGTAACATGGTTACCGGTGCATCAACTGCAAACCTTGCATTGATATTGGTTGATGCAAGAAATGGCATTGTTGAGCAAACCCGCCGCCACTCATACATCGCTTCATTGCTGCAGATACCGCATATCATAGTTTGTGTTAATAAGATGGACCTTGTTGATTACTCAGAAGAGGTGTTTGACAGCATAGTAGACTCATATACGGAATTTGCCAGTAAACTGGATATCAATGACATTCGTTATATACCTATTAGCGCTCTTGCCGGTGATAATGTGGTAAACCATTCTGAAAACACCAAGTGGTATCACGGCGCCACGTTGTTACATACACTTGAAACGATACATATAGGCAGCGATTATAACCACATTGATGCCCGCTTTCCCGTGCAAACCATCATTCGCCCACATTCAACCGAGTATCACGATTACAGGGGTTATGCAGGCCGTATCGCCGGTGGTATTTTTCGCCCGGGTGATAAGGTAACTGTGCTGCCTTCTGGTCTTTCTTCAGCTATCAAATCTATCGACACCTTTAACGGCCGTCTTGAAGAGGCATTTTCACCAATGTCTGTTTCCATAACACTTGAGGATGATATAGATGTTAGCCGCGGCGATATGATTGTTAAGGAGAATAATGTGCCCGAAATGAGCCAGGACCTTGATGTAATGCTCTGCTGGTTTAATGCAAAAAAAGCAAACACTGCGGCAAAATATTACCTGCGCCAAAGCACGCGTGAAGTAAGGACGGTTATTAAGGAAGTGGTATACAAAATGGATATAAACAACCTTCAAAGGGTTGAAGATGATAAGGAAATAAAAATGAACGATATAGTGCGGGTGCGGCTAAGAACTACCCAGCCTGTAGTATTTGATGCTTACCGCAAAAACCGTTCAACTGGTTCAATAATATTGGTTGACGAAACAACTAATGAAACAGTTGCAGCCGGGATGATAATTAAGTAATTGTAATGGCTTGGGCATTAAGGCAGCCGTATGCATCTGTAGCAATTAAAGCAACACCGTTGTTGTTAGGGGTAAATTGTTTGCTACGTGAGAATGTTTTGGCAAACCCTGGCTTTATTTGGCCGCAATAGCCGCTGCCCTTGTATCAACAATCCCGTTATGTCCTGCTTTTTATGTGTATGCCACCGCCGCATAAAGATTGCATGGATTTTTCGGCATTAATAGTCATACCCCTTAAAGGGGATAACTGTATTATTTAAAATTTTTTTCTCTCGCTTTATCCCACTATTTTAGCGGCTCAATATCCACGCGTTGCTTGCCGTTTAAAACTAAGATACTCATGTCAAAAAACATTATCATTACCGGTGGCGCAGGTTTTATCGGTTCCCATGTAGTAAGGCTTTTTGCAACAAAATATCCGCAGTACCAAATAATTAATGTTGATGCGCTCACATATGCGGGTAACCTTGAAAACTTGATTGATATTGAAGGCCTGCCCAATTATACGTTTGAAAAAGCCAATATACTTGATGCAGAGGCTGTAAAAACTATATTTGAAAAATATGAAGTAACGGACATTAT
>JABDGS010000135.1:753-7803 GCA_013285915.1 Bacteroidota bacterium | reverse complement strand
TGGCAGTGCGCCTTCCATCGCCCAAAAAGGCAAACCTTTGTACACAGCACCGCTGGGTGTTGAATCTTATACTTACCGCAAAAGTTTTCCTATTAGCGTAGAGAGAACTTTGGATACCATAAAAATGGTGGGCTTTACAGAAATAGAAGGCGGCGGCGGAAAAATGCCGGCAGCAGAATTTAAAAAGTTGTGTGATGCGCGGGGCATAAGCATACCCGCAACAGGTGGCGACTATAACCAGCTTGTAAAATCCCCTGACTCACTGGCTGAAATAGCCAAAATCTTAGGCGCAAAATATTTAATGTGTGCATGGATACCGCATAAAGGCGCGCTTACTATTGATGAAGCAAAAAAAGCTGTTACAGATTTTAATATGATTGGCAAGGTTATGAAGAAGCATGGTATTATTTTTTGCTACCATGCCCATGGATATGAATTTCAGCCGTATGAAGATGGTACCCTGCTTGACTATATAATTAAAAACACCGACCCTAAATATGTGTCATTTGAGATGGATATACTATGGATCCAGTTTGGTGGCGGTGATCCTGTTGGCTTGATGAAGAAATATGGTAACAGGTGGAAGCTTATGCACCTGAAAGACCTGCGCAAAGGCACGCCGAAAGACCTTAGCGGCGGAACATCGCAGGATAATGATGTGCCATTGGGAACAGGTGAAATAGATATACCCAATATATTAAAAGAAGCCAAAAAAATTGGCATAAAGCATTATTTTATTGAAGATGAAAGCGCCCATGTAAATACGCAGGTGCCGCAAAGTATTGCTTATTTAAAAAGCTTAACTGAATAAATAAAACCATGCGCCGGTAGCAGTAAACATTTGCTGTGCGCCTGTAAGCTAAAACATAATACGCAACAATCCCGCGGCTAAAATAAGCGCGCCTGTTGCAAGTGTGCCCCATTTAATACGCGTTAAAAACTGCACGTTAATAAAGTTTGTGCGCGTAACATTGCATAGTGTAGCGGTGTCTTGTATAAAATCAACAACTACTGTAAATATTATGCAGGCAAATCCAAACCACATTGCCTTTTCCAGCCAGGCATTTGTTTGCCTGCCTGCCAGGTACCTTAAACCGTAGCAAAATAAAAAACCATAAAGTATCATAAAAAAGTAATCCAGGTAAATAATTCGTTTTACTGCCTGTACCCTTAAAGGATCTTTTTTCCATGCAGTAAGAATATGTGCCGCAGTGTCTTTATTGCCCCAGTTGTAAGCCATAAAGCCTTCGTTGACGTTACCACATTTGATGGCCTTATTTTCATTTCCAAGCAAAAAAATTACAACTAAAAAAAGGGCGATTCCGGTAATAACGGTGTACCGCATAATATTTATGAAGTTTAAAGATTGGGAGACATTTTAAATGTACAAAAATAAAAACGAAAAGTGTTATAACATTTGTTGTTTTAAATGCGTAGTTTACTAATCATTAACCAAAACAATATGCCTAAAAGCCTTGAAATAACAGACTTCACGAACCACCCCGCGGTAAAAAAATGCATGGACGACTTAAAGAAGCAGTTTCCGGGTACACCTGGCAAAGAACTGATTGTGTCAGATGTACTGGACGGTCACGGCAACCAGTATGTAAATCTTGTACAGAAGGGTGGGGGCGTTTTAGGCATTGCGCTTGTAGGGTACACGTATATACTGGAGGAAATGGGTATACGCTTTTTAAGGCTTGCGGGCACCAGTGCAGGCGCCATAAATACTGCATTGATGACTGTTATTGGCGATGATAAAACAGTCCCTAAATCCAGGGAGATATTAAAAGACATCTGTGCACTTAATTTTTTTGACCTTGTTGATGGTAATGCAGCTGCCAAATGGCTGATAAGAACATTTATTACTCATAAAAATTTTAGCCGGCAGGCAAAAAACCTTGTATCAATAATTTTCGGGCTGCTTGCGTTTTTCGTGGTTGCGGATATTGTTTTTCTGGGCCTGCAACACACATACCCCATACTCACAATAGCAACCAAAATTAGTTTTATTCTTACCGGTTTTTACCTGATGTTACTTGCGGCGCTGGCGTTTTATATCAGTACCCTTGTAAAGCGTTTGAAGGAGTCAGGGTTTGGCATTAACCCCGGCGATTTTTTTTACGACTGGATTAAGAAAAGGCTTTGCGAAAACCATGTAGTGACCGTTGCTGACTTAAATAAAAAGGCCTTAGCAACGCCTGATTTGCATTTGCGTACTCCGCACCCTCACGGAACCAGCGATTTGAAGGGTGATGTAACATTTATAACCTCTGAACTGGTATCTCAAAACAAAATAGAATTTCCAAAAATGTGTAACCTGTTCAGGACTGATATAAACCTATTACAGCCTGCAGGTTTTATTAGGGCCTCAATGTCGATACCAATTTTCTTCGAATCTTATTATATAAATGATATTCCATGCGAAGACGACCAAATTAAAAAGGCGTGGTGCGATACATTTGGAGAAGATAACCCACCATCCAAAGCAAGATTTGTTGATGGCGGTATTTTGTCCAATTTCCCTATTAACATATTTTATAACAAAGACGTTGTAACACCGCGGCTTCCTTCTTTTGGTATAAACCTCGACGACAGTACGCCCGAAAGTAAAACCAATGATGCAGCGCAATGGTCGCTGTTAAGCTATATCGGGCGGATGTTTAACACCATAAGGTTTTATTATGATAAAGATTTTTTTATAAAAAACAGGGTGTTTTCAAAAGGGGTGGGCACAATACCATTAGCAAAATATAACTGGCTGAATTTTTTTTTGACAGATAAGGACAAGATCGACATGTTTGTACTTGGTGCGCAAGCGGCCACTGATTTTTTGGGAAAATTTAAATGGGAAGAATTTAAAGCGCATAGAAAAATTATGCACGAGCAGCTTGAGGCTAAAGAAACGGCTAAGTAAATTATTTTTCTTAAAACAAGTTAACAAAAATATTATGACTTTTATTATTGAAAATAGCCTTGTATTGTTTTGCATAACATTTGGTGTAATGCAGCTTACCTCATTGATTATGAAAAGGCAGGAAGCAAACTTTTGTACTAACGATGGGACGGTTCGTGCATTCAGCATATTTGATCTTGAATTTGCAGCCAACGCCAAAGAAATAGTAAACCTTATAAGTGGCATTTTTAACCTGCCACCTGCAAAACAACATACATCGGTTAAGGCATTAAAAAGCCAGTTGTACATTGATTTTCTTTTTATGCCCGCCGCTTATGGCTCCATATTTTTATTGTGTATAAAAACATCGGACAAATTAACAACACATGCAGGTAAAACTGTATTTCTTGTTTTAGCATGGATGCAGGTTTTGGCGTGGCTATGTGACATTATTGAAAATATTTATCTGCTAACTAAAATAAGCCCAAAGCCGAAAGGGTCCGGGCCGTTTGCATTTGCATTATACCAGTTAAACGAGTGGTTTAAATGGGGCATTTCGTTAACCGGCGCTGTTTGCGGCATTTCGGCCATGTTATATTTTTGGCTTACGGGCAGTTATTCCAAAGATTCACTGCTGTATTTAATTATAGTTATTGCTGAAATATTGGTTATAGGTATTGCAGGTAAAATGCTCAGCAAAAAAGCAAAACAGTAGCCCGGCAAAAAACAATTATTTTTACGGGTGCGGCTACCTGAACTGTATCGCCTTGATAGGCCGTATGCTTTTTACAAGTATCGTGGGAATGATGAGTGACAGAAAGCATACAAACAGCGTGCACAGGCATATAAGGCCAACCTGCCACCAAATTACTTTTACAGGTGCTACCGCTACGTAATAGGCGGCCTCATTAAGTTTTATAAACCCTGTGTACTGCTGTAGCAGGCAAATGCCCGCACCTAATACAAAGCCAATTAAAATGCCCGTGCCTGCAATAAATGTGGAATTGTATAAAAATATTTGCTGAATGGTAACATCCCTGCCGCCTACAGCTTTTAAAATGCCTACCATACGCGTGCGTTCAAGTACCAGTATAAGCAGGCAGGTTACAAGATTAATAACAGCCACAACCGCCATTATAATAAAAATAACCACCTCGTTTGTGTCTTGTATATTCAGCCAGTCAAATATGTATGGGTAAACCTCTTTTAATGTTCTGCTTACCCAGGCTTCGGGCAGTGCATAGTGTATGGTGTTGTTAAGGGTATCCATTTTTTTATAATCGTCTAAAAAAACCTCGTAGCCCCCAATCTCATTACTTTTCCAGTTATTTATGCGGCGTAACAGGCGTATGTCGCCTATGGCAAACTGCTTGTCAAATTCTTCTATGCCGGTTTTAAAAATACCACATACCTGCAGCCGGCGCGTTGTGGTTGTACCCTTTTCAGTTGAAATAAGGTGAATGTTTATAGTATCATTTAAATTTATCTGCAGCTTTGCTGCCACAGGTTCCGAAATAACAATTTGCCTGCTGTACGGTGTATCATCAAAACTTATCCATTTACCGGCCAGTAAAAACTGCTGAAGATTAGTAAAGTCATAATGCTTATCAACCCCTTTAAATAGAATCCCTTCTATTTCTTTATCTTTTTCAAGTACCGCGCTCTTTGTAGCAAAAACCTGTACCTGCTTTACACCAGGCATATTCTTTACAACCTGTACTACGGTATCATTTTCTTCAAGCGGTGTTTCTTCCGCAACAATAGCTTTATCTTCCTGGTATTGTTGTATGCGCAAATGCCCCCAAAAGCTAAATACTTTTTTGCCCACCGTTTCCTGGAAGCCGGCAACAAAGCTTATGGTAATTATCATGGCGGCAACACTTAAAGCAGTGGCAGCAGTTGCCAGCCGTATGATAAAGCGGGAAAAAGATTTTTGATTGTTAAATGCTATTCTTTTAGCAATAAAGGCGGCTACATTCACGGGATAAAACTACGCAATTTCAAGTTATTGCAGATTGCAGATTGCAGATTGCAGATTGCAGATTGCAGATTGCAGATTGCAGATTGCAGATTGGAAAAATAAAAGAAATGTAAGTTACAACAAGTAACGAATTCTTCAGGCTGCATAAAATTTCGAAAAATCCGCAATCGGGGAATCTGCAATGACTAAACAATATGCGATAAAATAATACCCGTTGCTACGGATGCATTAAGAGATTCAGCCCCACCACGGCCTGGAATACTTAAAGAATGCCGGATAAATGGCAAAACATCCGCACGAATGCCCTTACTTTCATTGCCAATTACCAGCAACCCCTCACTTATTTTATTAGCCGTAAATACATTATCACCATTTAGCATTGCGCCATATATTTTAATGGTCGTTTGTGCAAGCCATTCGCCAATGTCTTTATGCCACATACTTACACGTATCAGGCTGCCCATACTTGCCTGTACTACTTTTGGGTTATACTTGTCGGCTGTATCGTTGCTTGCTACTATCTGCTTAATGCCAAACCAGTCTGCAGTGCGTATTATCGTACCCAAATTACCCGGGTCCTGTATCCCGTCAAGCACAAGGGTTATGTTGCCAGTTAAATTTGGTTCATGCATAACATCAGGCTGTGCCGCTATAGCCAATACCTGGTTTGGGGTCTGCAATGCACTTATCTTTTGCAATTCATGCTCAGCTACTATTGTTATGCTATCAGGTTTTGTTTGTTGTTCTGCCCATTCTCGCAATGCATAAATTTTTTTTATTGTAATTCTGGCTGTCAATAATTCGTTTACAAGCTTTGGCCCTTCGGCAATAAAAACCCTTTCTTCGTCCCTCGTTTTTTTGTGGAACAAAGTTTGGATATATTTGACATCATTCTTACTAATCATATTCATGCAAATTAGCGGCAAACCACTATATTATTTCATCTGTATTATATTAATTGCCTTTAGCTTTTCTTCTTGTTCGGTTGAAAGCAGCACTGCTGTTAGAAACTACCCCATAGACACTCCATTTATTTTTAACAACAAAATAATCATCAAAGGTAATTTAACCAAGGATGAAAAAAACAGGCTTGCCACAGACCTTGTAAGCTATTGGGATGATAGCTTGTATGCCCAACGATCAACCCAATATGGCATTTCATTTAAATATGCGCCCACCATATATTCATATAAGTTAAATACGCCCCCGGTATACGACAGTGCAAACAGGATACGTACCACCGCATTTATGACCGGGTATTTAAAATCGCAGGGGTATTATTACTCGCAGGTAAAGGACACTGTTTTGCGGTCTGTGCATAACAGCCAGCGGAGGGTAACTATAGTTGATACTGTTATGCCGGGTAAACAAACCATAATTGACAGTGAAAAATTTGCGATCGCTGCGCCACGCCTTCAATTTCTTGCTGATTCCAGCAAAGCAGGCAGCTTTATAACTCCAGGTAAAAGCCCATTTGCAAAAAACCTTATTGCATCGGAGCTTGACAGGTTGGTGGCGCTTTACAGAAGGAAGGGTTTCTTCTTATTAACAAGGGATAACCTTATTGCAGAAGCTGATACGCTCGACCAGTCGCTGCTTAATTTTTCCGCCGACCCGTTTGAACAGGCGCAAAAAATATCGCAGGCCATTGAGCATAAAAAACAAAACCCCAGTACGCTTATTACTGTAATGAAGCGGGAAAATACCGACACAACTTTTCAGCTGTTGCCCGATTCGGCTTATTTCAGGCAATACAAAATTGGTAATATTTATTATTATCCTGAAGCAGATGTAAGGCTTATTGCTGATACCATTATACATGATACAGTTGGCTTAAAGAGAGATACCAGCGGGGCTTTTACCATGTATTATCAAAAGCACCTTTTTCTTTTAAAAACCCTGATGAAAATGAATACCCTGCGCACCGGCAGGTTTTATGATGAAGAGGTTTTTAACAGGTCAATTACAAATTTTAACCAAATACCCGCCTGGGCGCAGGTAGATTACAGGACAAACATTAGAAATGACTCAATTGATTTTTACTTTTTGCTTTCACCTGCCAGGCCGCAGAATATCACCTTTTCTGTGGAAGGAAGCCGCAACACCGGGGATTTTTTAAGCACCGGCACTTTAATAGGTACGGCATTTAATATTACTTATACCAACCGTAACC
>JABDGS010000135.1:0-743 GCA_013285915.1 Bacteroidota bacterium | reverse complement strand
ACCGTAACCTGCGGCAGAGGGCCGAACAACTAACTGCTACACTAAGCAATGGGGTTGAATTTACTTTTGATAAAAACTATCCCTTTTTGCAAACTTTCCTGTCATCCCTTAATATTTCGTATATATTCCCAAATTTTACGGTACCAATCTTTAACCGGAAAGGGACTGCCAGGATTGACCTTACGCCTAACTATTCTGAACGAAACAATTTTTTCCGCATAAGGTCCCTTGTTACAGGGCTAAGTTTTGAATGGAAACGAAGAAATGTAGTTTACCAGTGGCGTATACCTAATCTTGAGTTTTATTCATTAGATACCCTGCCACTGCTTGACGCTGCTTTTAAAGAAAACCCCTTTTTGCGTACATCGTTTAACACAGGGTCGGTGGTAAGCACCCAGTTCAGTGTTATAAAAACTGTTATTCCCAAACAGCGCCCCAACATAACAAATACTTATCGCAGCAGGCATAGTGGCCGCAGCAGCAGCCGGGGTAATGATTTACCTGCGTAACCGTAACGCCTCAGGAGATGTGGAAGGTTCATTAGAGCACGCTGACCACACAGGCAAAAATCATATACGTAAAGTTAACAGAAAAGTTAAAGAGGCATTGTCTTAATATTGCCTGCGGTTTTACGGAAACAAAAAAATTGCAAAAGCAGCAGCTGATTACAGGCTGGCTGCTTTTGTATTTAAAATGGCAGCCCTATACCAAGCTGTATTGCATAGTTATTAATGGGTACGCCG
>JABDGS010000134.1 GCA_013285915.1 Bacteroidota bacterium | reverse complement strand
AGACGGAAGAAGTCTTGATTATTCAAAAATGGATGAGCAAAAAGGCGACGATGAGATAACCGGTTTTTCATTTTCTGATGTTAAAACAATTACACCTCAACAGCAACGGAGCTGTTTTATCACATACACCTCACAGGCTGTTCATGATACTTTAAAAACAGGATTTGACAGAAGCCCAATGTTTGCCGGCAGGATTGAAGGCATTGGCCCCCGTTACTGCCCCAGCATTGAAGATAAAATAAACCGCTTTGCCGACCGTGACAGGCACCAGCTTTTTGTAGAACCTGAAGGTTTTAATACTGTTGAGATCTATGTAAACGGTTTTTCAACTTCCCTGCCGGAAGATGTTCAATACAAGGCACTTACACAGGTGCCAGGCTTTGAAAATGTACGCATCTTCAGGCCGGGTTACGCTATTGAATATGATTATTTTCCACCCACCCAGTTATCGCATACCCTGGAAACAAAATTGGTGGAAAACTTGTTTTTCGCCGGCCAGGTAAATGGCACCACCGGTTACGAGGAAGCTGCCTGCCAGGGAATTATGGCTGGTATAAATGCCCACCAGAAAACAACTGATTCCGCACCTTTTATATTAAAGAGGAGCGAGGCATATATTGGCGTGTTAATTGACGACCTGATAAGCAAGGGAACCGAAGAACCCTACCGCATGTTTACCAGCCGGGCAGAATACCGCACCCTGCTGCGACAAGATAACGCGGACCTGCGCCTTACAGAAATGAGTTATAGGATCGGCCTGGCATCTCAGCAGAGAATGGAAAAAGTAATTGCTAAACACGATGCGGTAAAACTTATAAAAACCCAGCTTAACAACATTTCATTCGACCCGTCTGAAATAAACCCTTATCTCGAAAAAATTCACTCTGCTTCTATAACAGAAAAACAAAAAGCATCTAAGCTATTGCTAAGGCCTGATGTTGACCTTTTCTCTCTTTCAGATGCTCTTCCCCAACTTAAGGACGTTTTAAGAGATTTCGACAGGGGGACTATTGAGCAGGCGGAAATACAGGTTAAGTACGAGAGATATATTGAGAAAGAACAGGAAATGGCTGAACGCCTGTCAGCAATGGACGAACGCCTGATACCTGATAATTTTAATTACGATAAGATTTCTGCGTTAAGCAACGAAGCGCTTCAAAAATTCAAACGCATTAAGCCTCGTACCCTTGGCCAGGCCGGCAGAATTAGTGGTGTTAATCCTAGTGACGTGCAAATACTGTTGGTTTACATGGGCAGATAAGCCTTATTCTAAAAATAGGGTTAAATAAAATGCATACTGTTTTAAATAGCAATTGAATAAGTAATATTACAACCCATTTTAAATTTTAAAAAACAGGTGCATAGATCATATTTACTTATTTCCTGCTTGTTGTGCTCGCTTTTTTACTCACAAATTGCTGATGCTCAATTACTTAAGGTGCAAGGAACGGTGTATGATTTCTTTACAAAACAACGTCTTGATGCGGTTACAATACGTACAACGGGTGGTAAAGCAACAATTTCCGATTCCCTCGGAAAATATTCCATCGAAGTAAATGCAAAAGACTCTATTTGGTTTAGCTACCTTACCAAGAACACTCAAAAGTATCCTGTTGATACCATCACCAACCTGCAAAATTTTGAAGTGGCCCTTTATGTTGACGCTGCGTGGCTGCCTGCTGTTAAAGTAAAAAACCGCAATTATCGCATAGACTCACTTGAAAACCGTGAAACATACGCCAAGGTGTTCAATTTTAGAAAACCAGGCATAAGGTTAAGCAATACCTCGCCCCAAGCCTATGTTCCCGGTAGTGTAACTGTGGGGCTTGACCTGGACGAATTGATAAATATGTTCCGTTTTAAACGAACCAGGCAAATGCTTGCTTTTCAACACAGGTTACTGCAGGAAGAGCAGGACAAATACATAGACCACAGGTTTACCAAGCGCCTTGTTACACAACTAACCGGCCTTAAAACACCCTCGCTTGAACCATTTATGACCTTTTGCCGGCCAGCATATGACCTTCTTATTGCAATGAACGATATTGAACTTGGCTATTACATTGAACAGTCGTTCTTAATCTACAAAAGACAAATGAGCTCAAAACTCAGCTTACCCAATTAACCCAGCCGCCCTGCTTATATCAAGCATTCGCTGTATTGGCTTCAAAGCCTTTATACGCAGTGTTTCATCCATAACCAGTTCAGGCTGTTCATATTTCATACACAGGTACACTTTTTCCAGTGTATTAAGTTTCATGTGCGGGCAATCGTTGCAGGCGCAATTGTTATCCGGCGGCGCCGGTATAAAGGTTTTATTTGGCGCGCCTTTTTGCATTTGATGTATAATACCTGTTTCGGTAGCAACTATGTATTCAGTGTTATCGTCCTTTATTGCATATTTCAACAATTGCGTGGTACTGCCTATAAAATCAGCTTCTTTCAAAATTATCTCTTCGCATTCGGGGTGTGCAATCACTTTAGCGTGCGGGTGGCGCATTTTAAGCCTCGTCAGCTTCTCCAAACTAAATATCTCGTGAACCATACAGCTTCCATTCCAAAGTACCATGTTGCGCCCCGTCTTCTTATTCAGGTATGCCCCAAGATTCTTATCGGGTGCAAATATTATAGGCTGGTCAGCAGGTACACTTTCTATTATCTTTTGCGCATTACTGCTTGTACAGATAATATCACTCAGAGCCTTGATCTCTGCAGTGCAGTTAATGTACGATATCACAACATGGCCAGGGTGTTTATCCTTAAACGCCTTAAACAGGTCTGCGGGCGCGCTATCTGCCAATGAGCACCCAGCTTTAAGATCTGGTAACAGAACTTTTTTTGATGGGTTAAGGATCTTCGCCGTTTCAGCCATAAAATGCACCCCGGCAAAAACAATAATATCGGCATCAGTAGTGGCAGCCTGTTGAGCAAGGCCAAGGCTATCCCCAAGATAGTCCGCGACATCCTGTATATCGGCTTCCTGGTAATAATGCGCTAAAACTACCGCATTCTTTTCTTTTTTAAGTTTCTCTATTTCATGAAATAGATCCAGCGACACATCTATATCAACATCCAAAAACCCAAAATCATTAATTTTTTTACTGGCATCAAATATGTTCATAATTACTGTAGTATTCTTTAATAATATATTATTTATATAATCAACTATTACTATTACGGGTGTGGATATCGGGATAAGTTTTTTATCCACAACATGCAAAGTTAATTACCCTTTCGCTATCCACACATACTAACAATATTATTAACGTTGCCTGATACAATAAAACCGGGCTGTTAGCAGCTTTATTCACAACTGTTCATTTCTGTTCAGCGTTTTATACCCAACTGCCGACTAACAGGTAATTAACTGTTAATTGCAGGGATGGAGAATGTGCCGAAAACAGCCTGCAACCCTAAAAATGGGTAAACAGGTACTTTTTGTTCTATACTTTTCCCTACCGTGGGTGAAAAAAACGCCTGTTTTCCACATGTTATGGAATTGTTAACACCACAACTGTGCAAACAGGTTTCACAAAAGTGATTCACAAAAGCAGGCAATAATGTCCACATGCGGCTAAAAGAATTAAAAAAAGTTGAAATTGTTTGGTATTAAGGCATTAAAATATTATCCACATTTGTTGAAACCGTATATTACCCTATTTTTGCCATCCTTTAAAAAACTTAATATATAATATAATATTATGTCTGTTATACAGAAGATACAGCAGAGACAAAAGTGGGTTTTTGGGGCGATTGCTTTAGCCTTGATACTTTTTATTGTACAGGAGAAATTTTATAACAAGGGCTCATCTGGCCTGGGGCCCGATACTGTTATTGGTAAAGTTAACGGTGAATCTATTGACCACACGGATTTTACCGCCCAGGAAGATTTGATAAAACAAAGCCAGCAACAGGAAATTGATGAAAATCAGTTGCAAGGCTATGTTTGGCAAAACCTGGTGAACACTGCAATAATGAACCAGGAGGTTGATAAAGCAGGCCTAAGTTATACCAATAAAGAATTTGGCGAGGCAATAGTGAGTAACAATCCGCCTGATTGGTTTCGCCAGCAGTTTACTAACCAGCAAACAGGTGCCTATGATGTGCAGGCAGCCAATAATTACGTTGCACAGGTTAGCCAGCAGCTGAAAAGAAACCCGGGCAGCCAGCAGGCGCAAATGTTTCAAAAAGCAGTTTTAGACCCGGCTGTTTCAGGCGAACTGTCAAAAAAATACCAGTCGCTTATAGCAGGCGCAGTATATATACCAAAATGGATGGCTGATAAAACAGCCGCTGATAACAGCACAATTGCCAACATTTCTTATGTTGATGTGCCGTATTCAACCATTGCCGATTCAACTGTAAAAGTTAGTGATGACGATATAAATGATTTTGTAAAAAGGCACGCTGCGCAGTTTGAGCAAAAAGAAGAGACCAGGCAGGTTGCCTATATAACATTCAACGCTTCTGCCAGCGCACAGGATACTGCCAGTGTTCAGGCGCAGCTTACAGTTTTAAAAGGTGAATTTAGCGGAACCAGTGCTGCCGACATGAAACCGTTCCTGGAACAAAAAAGCTCAACACTTCCTTTTTATAACAGCTATTTAAGCAAGTCGCAAATACAGCAGCCTGTAAAAGACTCTTTGTTCAAATTGCAGCCCGGCCAAATATACGGCCCTTATAAAGATGGCGGCAGCTTTGTGCTGGCTAAGATGATTGACATAAAACAACTGCCTGACTCAGTAAGGGTTCGCCATATATTAGTTGCAACCCTTCAGCAGGACCAGCAGGGGCAAAGCCAGCGCATAAGAGATGATTCTTCAGCGCTAAAAAGATTGGATAGTGCGATAGCCTTGGTTAACGCAACAGGTGGAAAGGGTTTCGATTCCATTTGTGCAAAATATTCTGATGACCCCGGCTCGAAAGACAAAGGCGGCATATATGATTATTTCCCTACCGGTAAAATGGTTGAGCCTTTTAATGACTTTGTTTTTACGGGTAAAAAGGGCGATAAAAAAACTGTGCAAACAGCGTATGGGTATCACTATGTTGAAATACTCGATCAAAAAGGCTCTGAGCCAGCGTACAAAATAGCATACCTTGGCAAGCCTGTTACAGTAAGCCAGCAAACTGATGAGAATGCCCAAAATGACGCCCAAAAATTTACAGGTATAACACACAACCTTAAAGACTTTTACGCCAACGCAGCTAAAATTGAGAAAGCGCCATTTACTGCAGGTAACATAAAAGAAAACGACTATACCATTAACAGTCCCAACCCCGGCATGCAAAGCAACTTTGGCAAAAGCAGGTCTTTTGTGCAATGGGTGTATAAAAATGATGTTGGCGATATTTCACCGGCGTTCCGCTTTGGCGAAAAGTATGTTATAGCAATTATTACAGGTATAAGCAAACCGGGCCAGCCGTCTGCGGATGTTGCAAGGCCATTGGTTGAAACAAAAGTACGGAACGAGAAGAAGGCTAAAATACTGATTGATACAAAAATAAAAGGCAGCACAATTGAAGCTATTGGCCAGGCTGCAAACATACCTGTTCAGAAGGCTGATAGTGTAGCGTTTCAGTCGCAGTTTATTCCAAGGCTTGGGCAGGAATTTAAGGTACTTGGTGCTGCATTTAACAAACAGGCACAAGGCAAAGCAAGCGCACCAATTGCTGGTGATGGTGGTGTTTTTGTAATTAGTGCTTCGGGTATTGCTGGTGTTGCACCACAGGGTGGCAGCGCCGAACAACAGCGCGCTGCAGCTCAAACCAGTCTTAAAGCGCAACAGCAGTCGTACCTGCAGGCACTTATTAAGGCGGCAAATATTAAAGATTACCGTTCTAAATTTTACTAATTAATATTTAACGATACTAACAAAAGCCCCTTGTGTATGCAAGGGGTTTTTGTTTTTGGGAATTTGTAAAGCTACAATTTATACACGGGCGCTTGATTGTGTAGCTTTGTATAATAAACATTTGTGTATGAAGGAGGTGATTATTAATAAAGTGGCTGAGAGTGGGTTGATAACTATTGACCTTGAAGAATATTATCCCAAAGCAGTAATAAAGATATTTGATTTGAAAGAGTATCTTTTTATGGGTATGATATTAAAGGAAAAAGATTTTAGGGCAGCATTGCAAACAAAAGACTGGGAAGAATATAAAGACACTTACGTTGGTGTAACGTGCAGCACTGATGCCATTATACCCGCATGGGCCTATATGCTGATTGCAAGCTATTTGCAGCCCGCAGCAAAAGAGGTTGTTTTTGGAGATGAGAAAACACTTATAAATACTGTTTTTATAAAGCGCATTGCATTAATAAACGGACAGGATTATACTGACAAACGCGTAATAATAAAAGGTTGCGGCGATGTACAGGTTCCAGAAACCGCCTACCTGGAAATCACCAGCCGCCTGAGGCCTTACGTAAAAAGCATTATGTATGGTGAAGCCTGCAGCAACGTGCCCGTGTTTAAAAAGAAATAAGTTTGTACCTTTATAGGGTCTATATATGAACGAAGAAACAGTTGAAATACAGAATAAAGAGGGTATACAAGCGATACAACTACCTGAAAATTTTAAAATAAACGACAATAAAGTTTATTTAAAAAAAATTGGGGAGATAATCTATTTAATCCCATACCACTCACCCTGGAAGAATTTTTATGAAAGCCTTGGTACGTTTTCAGAAGATTTTATGGATCAAAGGGACCAGGGTGATGAACAACAAAGAGAATCTTTTGAGTAATGCCTTATTTACTCGACACAAATATTTGCATTTATATAATCAAGAAAGCCCCGCAGGCCGTTCTTGATAAATTTAATTCGATATCACCCGAGCAAATAGCCATTTCAACTATAAGTATTGCCGAGTTGGAGTATGGCGCAAGGAAAAGCTCACAAATTGACAATAATTTGCGCTCATTGCGTAAGTTTTTATCGCCTTTTAAAATCCTGAATTTTGATGATCAAGCTGCTACCGAATACGGCGTAATTAAAGCAGCACTGGCCATTAACGGAACACCCATTGGCCCAATGGACTCACTGATTGCGGCACACGCCCGCAGCATAAACTATACATTAGTTACAAATAATACAAAAGAGTTTGCGCGTGTTAGCGGCTTGATATTGGAAAATTGGGTGTAGATAAGTTGCACTTCATCAGAAAATGTAAAATATATTTTAAACTGTTTTTACTGTAATATCATTTGCCCTTAATGTTTCATTAATTTTTTTTGCAAAAGATACAGCATGTATGCCATCGCCATGCATGCAAATGGTTTCAGCGTTTACGGGTACAACTTTAAGGTTAACAGACAGCACTCTTTTATGCAGCAGCATATTTAGCACCTGGTTAATTGCCTCATTATCATTTTCAATTAATGCATTGGGTTGTGAGCGCGCAACAAGGCTTCCATCATCATTATAATTCCTGTCAGCAAAAACCTCGTTGGCTGTTTTAAGGTGCAGTTTTCGTGCTTCCGTAATAAGATGGCTGTTATTTAAACCGTACAATACTAATGTTTCGTCTGCATCCTTAACTGCATGCGCTATTGCCGAAGCCATCACCAAATTTTTGGCAGCCATATTATACAGCGCACCGTGTGGTTTTACATGATGAAGAGTAGCGTTATTGGCTGTAGTAATTTTTTCAACCAGTAGTATTTGTTTCAGCACCAGGTCATACACCTCATCCACGCTTAATGGCATCTCAGTTCTGCCAAAATTTTTTTTATCGTCAAAGCCGGGGTGGGCGCCAATAGCTACATTATATTGCAGCGCAAGCTTTATAGTTTTGTCTA
>JABDGS010000133.1 GCA_013285915.1 Bacteroidota bacterium | reverse complement strand
CGCAGGGCGTCATCATCAACCAAACGCTTGTGGCAAAGCTTAACCTAAAAAATCCAATTGGTAAAATTATTGCCAATGGCAATACGAGTTTCCCTGTTATTGGTGTGGTACAGGATTTTAATTTTGAATCACTGCATCAAAATATTGGCGGCCTTGTTATGCAGCTTGGCCGTAGTTCATCAATAGTATCAGTAAAATTAAATACTGCAAATGCTGGCACTGTTATACCGGCTGTTGAACAGTTATGGAAAAAGCTTTCGCCTGCGCAACCAATTCGCTACACATTTCTTGATGAAAGCTTTGCAAACATGTATGCCGATGTACAAAGTATGGGGCGCATATTTACAACTTTCGCAATACTGGCAATTGTAATAGCATGCCTTGGCCTGTTTGGCCTTAGCGCATTTATTGCTGAGCAGCGCAGTAAGGAAATTGGTATAAGAAAAGTGCTGGGCGCCAGCGTGCAGGGCATTACCACATTATTATCCAAAGACTTTGTAAAACTGGTGCTTATAGCCATTGTTATCGCTACACCAATTGCATGGTGGGCAATGACGAAATGGTTACAAAATTTTGCTTACAGTGTGCCAATAAGTTGGTGGATGTTTGCAGTAGCGGGTTTGTTAGCTGTTATAATTGCCATTGCAACAGTGAGCTTTCAAAGCATTAAGGCTGCATTAATGAACCCTGTGAAGGCGATAAAGGCAGAGTAACGCACTTTGCCTTTCCCCGACAATGGAAGGAATTATGAAAGATCAATTATTGTTGAATAAAGAATAAAATGATGAAGGGTGCGACGCAAGTAAAGCTGAATAGAATAGTAAAGATGGGCACATAAATATTTTCTTAATATTCGCTTTTATTACCGGCAACAGGTAACTGGTAACCGGAAACAAAAAATAAATTACTTATAAGCTACAATATTATGTTTAAAACAAACCTGAAAATTGCATGGCGCAACCTTATTAAAGACAGGAAGTTTACCCTATTAAATGTGCTTGGCCTTTCTGCGGGTTTAGCGTGTACATTATTGATATACCTGTGGGTGAATGATGAAATGAGTGTTGATAAATTTTTTGCTGATGGTAGCCAGGTATACCAGTTGATGGAGGAGCATAAAATAGACGGCAACTGGGGCGTGTCTGATGAATCCTCCGGGCTGCTCAGCAAAGTAGTCGTCGTACAGGCACCTGAGATTGAGTATGCTTCGCCACTGGCACCGCCAAACTGGTTTCAAAAGTTTACGCTGTCAGTAAACAATAATAATATAAAGGCCACCGGGCAATATGCAGGCGTAGATTATTTTAATATTTTTTCGTTTAAGCTATTAAGTGGCCAGGCAGGTAAGGTACTGCAGGATAAAAGTTCTATTGTTATTTCTGATGAACTGGCAAAGAAGCTGTTTGGAACCACCGAAAATATAATAGGCAAGCCAGTACGTTTTCAACAGCAACGCGATTTTTTTGTGTCGGGCGTATTTGAAAAAACGCTGGCAAACTCGTCGCAGCAGTTTGATTTTGTGCTGAGTTTTGAATATTATAAAGATGTTGCAGGGTGGATATACACATGGAATAACACAGGCCCGCACAATTTTGTAAAACTTAAAAAAGGCACGGATATTAATGCCTTTAATAAAAAAATATTTAATGTTATTACTGCTGCCACCGGTGATACAACACGCAAAGCGGTGGCGCAAAAATTTGGTGATGTGTATTTAACCAACAGTTTTGATCATGGCTTTAAAACTGAGAGCCGCATTGAGTATGTAAAACTGTTTTCGCTTATTGCGGCGTTTATACTGGTTATTGCCTGTATAAACTTTATGAACCTAAGCACTGCCAAGGCATCGCGCCGCATGAAAGAAGTGGGCATTAAAAAAGTGGTTGGTGCAGCACGCACACAGTTGGTGTTTCAATTTTTGAGTGAGTCTATTTTGCTTACCCTTATTGCTATGGCATTTGCCATTGCTTTAACATGGTTGTTATTGCCGGAGTTTAACCAATTAACAGGCAAACAAATAAAGTTGCATTTTGATATAAATATTATTATGGCAATTGCCGTTATCACTTTGGTAACAGGGCTTTTGGCAGGCAGCTATCCTGCATTTTATCTCTCAAAATTCAGGCCGCTGGCGATTTTAAAAGGTAAGCTTAACACCTCTGTAGCAGAAGTTGTTTCGCGCAAGGGCCTGGTGGTGTTTCAGTTTACACTATCAACCATGCTTATTATAGCAGTAATGGTGATCTATAACCAAATACAGTATATACAATCAACCGGTACAGGTTATAATAAAGAAGATGTTATACGCTTTGATGCGGAAGGCAAGTTAATCGGTAAGCAAATAGATTTTATAACCGAGCTTAAAAAAATACCGGGTGTTGTAAATGCAAGCTTCACTTACAATAACATGATTGGCCGCAACTATGGTGACTATGGCATTAGCTGGGAAGGCAAAAACAACAACGAATCCGATTATTTTGAAGGTTTTGGCGCTGGCCAGGATTTTATTGAAACAATGGGCATGCAAATGGTTAGCGGCAGAAGCTTTTCCAAAAACTATGGGGCGGAAGGTTCAAAAATAATTGTGAATGAAGCAGCAGTAAAATTGATGCACCTTAAAAATCCCGTTGGCACAACAATAAAGCTTTTTGACAGCTCAAAACAGATAATCGGCGTTGTAAAAGATTTTCATTTTGAATCGCTGCACGAAACGGTGAAGCCATCGTACATGATAATGCTGGGTGATGAGCCAAACAACCAATGGATAAAAATGATGGTGCGTGTAAACGAAAAAGATAACAGGCAAACTATTGCAGCTATTAAAAGCCTGTATGAAAGGTTTAACCCGGGTTTTCCCTTTACATTTAACTTTTTGGATGAGTTATATCAAAAGCAGTACGAAACAGAAAGCAGGGTTTCTGTATTGTCAAAATATTTTGCGGGCCTTGCAATACTTATCTCGTGCTTAGGCTTATTTGGCCTTGCAGCTTTTACCGCACAAAAAAAGGCAAAAAGAAATTGGTATACGCAAAGTGATCGGCGCTTCTGTAACAAGCATTACCACCCTGTTATCGAAGGATTTTCTTAAGCTGATTATCGTATCGCTCATCATTGCATTCCCGGTTTCATATTGGTTAATGAACGGCTGGCTGCAAAGCTTTGCAGCCAGCCGTTCATTAACCAATATGAAACCGGGAATGCAATAAAAGAAAGTTAACCCCCTCTCTCATTCTCTCCCCCTAAAGGGTGAGAGATGTAGAAGAAGCGCTTTAAGATTAAGGATAATGAAAAAACCGAAATATCAAGGTTGAATATCGAATCAAAATATAATTACTTAACGTGTTTAAAAGTCCCACTTTAGGGGGATTTAGGGGGTACAGCATGCTTCAAAATTATTTTAAAACAGCGTGGCGCAATTTAATGCGTGGGAAAAGCTTTTCTATTATCAATATTTCAGGGCTGGCTATCGGCATGGCTGGCGCGGTAATTATAATACTATGGCTGCAGAATGAAGTGAGTTTTGATAAGTTTCATAAAAATAGAGACAACCTGTACGAAATATATTGCCTGGCTCATACCGATGGCAAGAGTGTATCCTTTGGATACACCTCGCAGCCATTAGGGCCTGCATTAAAGCAAAATTATCCAGAGGTGGCGGCCTCATCGCGCTTTGCAGAGACTAATAATTTTTTAATGACGGTGGGAGAAAAGCGTTTAACAGGCGTTGACGGTGGTTTTGTTGACAATGACTTTTTGCAGATGTTCACTTTTCCGCTTGTTGGGGGCAGAAGTGATCTTACAAATATTAAGTCAATAGTAATTACCGAGAAGCTGGCGAAAAAACTCTTTGGTAATGAAGATGCGCTGAACAAAATAATTAAGCTTGGCCAAACCGACAATTTTACTGTTACAGGCATATTAAAAGATGTTCCGCAAAACAGCCGTTTTGGTTTTGAGTACCTGTTGCCCTGGCCTTACCTTAAAGCCGTAGGCGATGAAAATAATAGCTGGGAGAGCAATAATGTAGAAACATTCGTACAGCTAAAAGGCGGCTCGGATGAGGCAGTTTTCAATAACAAAATAAAATTATTAACGCGCCAGCACAGCAGCATTAAAGATATCTGGACGCATTTTGCATTTCCGCTAAACAGGTGGCATTTATATAATGCCGTTGAAAATACTGCTGATTTTGGTGGCCGCAGTGGCGGGGGCAGGATTGATACGGTGCGCCTGTTTGGCATTATTGCCGCTTTTATACTGCTGATAGCCTGTATAAATTTTATGAACCTAAGCACTGCCAGGAGCGAAAAACGCGCAAAAGAAGTAGGCATACGCAAGGTGGCAGGCGCAGGCAAGGGATTACTTATCCGCCAATTTTTAATTGAAGCATTTTTAACCGCCGTTATTGCAGGCATGGCAGCAATGCTTATTGTACAATTGTCGCTGCCGGCATTCAACAACATAGTCAACACACAGCTTAGTGTGCCTTATAGCAACGCATATTTTTGGCTGGCGGCAGGGGGCTTTATTATATTTACCAGCCTGCTGGCAGGTAGTTACCCAGCATTTTATCTTTCTTCATTTAAGCCGGTTAGCATTCTAAAAGGCAAGTTTAAAAAATCGCAATCTGCTGTGTCCCCCCGCAAAGTGCTGGTGGTGCTTCAGTTTACATTTGCCATCATCCTTATCATTTCAACTATTGTTGTGCGCAACCAAATACGTTATGCGCAAAGCAGGGATAAAGGCTATTCGCAAAACAACCTGTTGGCAATAGGGTTTTCAGGCGATATAAGCAAAAACTACCAGCTTATTAAAAACGAATTGCTTAGCCAGGGCATTGCAACATCTGTAAGCAAAAACATGGCAAATATTGCCCACAGGGGCAGCAATATGTGGGGCTTCAGGTGGCCGGGCGTATCAGAAGATATTGCGAAGGATATAACTATTGCCATAAGCAGCACTGATGCCGGCCTGGTTAAAACAGCAGGGTTACAGTTAGTGGCGGGCAGGGATATCGACATATACACATACCCTGCTGACTCTACGGCGGTATTGCTAAACGAAACCGCGGTAAAAACCATGAACCTTTCAAGCCCTGTCGGGCAAATTATTAAAGAGCCTTACGATAGCATTAACTGGCACATTGTAGGTGTGGTAAAGGATTATGTTATTGGCTCACCATACGAGAAAGTACCCCCCATGGTTATTGAAGGCCCTAAAAAAGATTGGTTTAATACCATGCAGGTAAAGTTCAGTAATGCCCGCACTACGGAGCAAAACCTTGCCGCCGCAGCGCAGGTGTTTAAAAAATATAACCCGGCTTACCCGTTCGATTACCAGTTTGTTGATGAAGAATATGCCCGGAATTTTGACAGCGAACAGCGTACAAAAACATTGGCAGGGTTATTCGCATCTCTTGCCATTCTCATCTCCTGCCTCGGCCTCTTTGGTTTGTCTGCTTATGTGGCAGAAAGCAGGATAAAGGAGATAGGCGTACGCAAAGTGCTTGGCGCTTCTTCTGCAAGCATTGCAAAGCTTCTTTCAGTTGATTTTATAAAGCTGGTTATTATTTCAATTGTAATAGCAACGCCTGTTGCGTGGTATGCAATGGATAAATGGTTGCAGGACTATACTTACCGCATAAGTATTGGCTGGACAATATTTGTTATGGCAGGGTTGCTGGCAATTGTTATTGCATTGGCAACGGTAAGTTTTCAGTCAATAAAAGCGTCATTGGCAAATCCGGTGAAGAGTTTAAGGAGTGAATAATTTTTTGGGACCGAGAGACAATGGATGTGAAGCAGTAATATTTTAAAGTTGAGGAAAATTACCCGGATATTTTATTAGATGTGTGGCTGGCAGGTTGAGTAATAAAGGAACGGGTAATGGCTATAAATAATTCTTACATGCAAAGATTGAATACGGTGGTAAACAATCTTTATTAACAGTTAAAAACTCCGAAGTTTCGGGGCCCTGTAAAACACGCCGGTAATGCATCGGGTAAGCAGGGGTTGGAGGATTATTGTATGTTTAAAAACTATGTAAAAATTGCATGGCGCA
Organism: Bacteroidota bacterium; assembly: GCA_013285915.1. Taxonomy (GTDB): domain Bacteria; phylum Bacteroidota; class Bacteroidia; order Chitinophagales; family Chitinophagaceae; genus JABDFW01. The sequence continues at coordinate 1,777 of JABDGS010000133.1, read as the reverse complement.
ACCTTGTGAAGAGTAAAGTGTATTCCTTTATAAATATCATAGGCCTGTCAGTAGGTATGGCTGTGGCACTACTGATAAGCCTTTGGATCTGGGATGAGCTATCGTACAACAAGAGTTTCAAAAATTACAGTCACATTGTGCGTGTGCTTGAAACAAGCGTGCACGGCACAGAAACGTCTACTTTCAGGTCAATGCCCATACCGCTTGCGGCGGAAATGCGCACAAAGTATAACCAGGATTTTAAGTTCGTTTCTCTCTCGTCATGGAATTTCTTTAATATTCTTTCCTATGGTGAAAAGAAACTCAATAAAGCTGGCATGTTTGCACAGCCTGATCTACCAACCATCCTCACCCCCAATATGATAAAGGGCACATTGCACTGCATTGACGACCCAACATCAATTGCCATAAATGAAACGATTACCAAAGCGCTTTTTGGTGATGCAGACCCGGTTAATAAATTGATCAAAATAAATAACAAAAACTCTCTTAAAGTAACCGGGGTTTTTAAAGACTTTCCATACAGTAGCGAGTTTAAGGATGTAAGTTTTTTTGCGCCCTGGGCGTATTTTAAAAATGAAAACGATTGGGTTAAAAACTCTGAAACACAATGGGATAATAATTCATTTCAAATTTATGCGCAATTACAGGATAATTTTACTGCCGAATCAGTTGGGCCCAAGATAAAAAAGCTGCTTGAGGGGCACGACCGCAAAGACAAGCCCGGTGTGTTATTGCACCCTATGGCCAAATGGCATTTGTACGGCGAATTTAAAAACGGTGTAAATACAGGTGGCGCTATAATATTTGTATGGATGTTTGGCATTATTGGCCTGTTTGTGCTTTTACTCGCCTGTATTAATTTTATGAACCTTAGCACGGCACGCAGTGAAAAGCGTGCTAAGGAAGTAGGCATACGCAAAGCGGTTGGCAGCCCGCGCAAACAGCTTGTATTGCAGTTTTTATGTGAATCAGTTTTAATTGCACTTATCGCGCTCGTACTGGCGCTGCTGCTTACATTGCTTGCACTGCCATCTTTCAATTCGCTTTCGGATAAACATATGGATGTTATGTGGGGCAATGCATTTTTTTGGCTGTTTGCATTAGGCTTCACCATTTTTACAGGCTTAATTTCCGGCAGCTATCCCGCTTTATACCTCTCTTCATTCAACTCGGTAAAGGTATTAAAAGGCACTTTTAAAGCAGGCAAATTAGCAGCTATACCACGCAAGGTTTTAGTAGTAATGCAGTTTAGCGTGTCCGTCATATTAATCATAGCCACCATTATAGTTTACCAGCAAATTCAATATGCCAAAAACAGGCCTATTGGTTACGAGAGGAACGGTCTTATAACGGTTGATATGACTACGCCTGACCTGTACGCCCATTATGCTGCGATGCGGCAGGATGTTATCAATTCAGGCGCAGCCTTAAATATGGCGGAATCATCAAGCCCCACAACGGCTGTGTATAGCAATCAAAGTGGCTTTGACTGGCCTGGCAAAGACGCCAACCTTAACCCAACATTTGGAACGATTGGCGTAACGCACGACTTTGGCAAAACTATAGGCTGGCAGTTTATTGACGGCCGCGATTTTTCCCGCGACTATGCTACTGACACCTCGGCATTTGTAATTAACGAAGCTGCTGTTAAATATATGGGGCTAAAAAAGCCTGTAGGTTCTATTGTAAAATATCTCAGCAGCGACCGTGCTGATAAAAATTACCGCATTATAGGCGTAATAAAAGATATGATAATGGAATCCCCGTTCGACCC
>JABDGS010000132.1 GCA_013285915.1 Bacteroidota bacterium | reverse complement strand
ATGATTTTCAAAAAATACACAAATGCGCAGTGCTATCTTTTGACGGCTGCTGGGTGGAACTGATATGTCAAACCGTGCAGTTGGTGTTCCACCCAGCCGGGGGAGCAACAGTTTTACGGATGCCGCTGAATGAAGTATAAAATCTTTTTTAAAGACCACGACATCCAGCCAGTGGCCTTCCTCATTTTCCATTTCAGGTAGTAACGGGTCAATGGACGGGACCTCACCTTTCATCAGCGAATAGCCTGATTTCTGACCAATGGAAACATTTAAACGATACCGTTCACCAGGCCTTAGAACAGCTTCCTTGCTCTCAGGTAGATAAGTAAGCAATGGCCCAAAATGGTCCAGGGTAACATCTACCTTCCGTTCCTGGGTATCATACAATATATCAGCCATCTCCCGGTCGGCGAGCATATTTTTTAGGTCCGCCGTTATTTGAGCAACAGGTATTTGTTCAAATTGGCTTCGATGATATGACAGCGGTACGAGGCCTGTTGACTCCCCACCAAAACTTACATTTAAACGGGCATTAGCATCAAAAAAATGGCCTGCTGCTCCGCCTGCCGGGTAAATTTTTGTAAATACATCATTGAATTTGTTGGCGACTGAATCAGGCAGCCTTTGGGTAAAGTTTACGATATCCCCGTGATGAATAAATCTCGACTGTTCATTTATGGAAGTTTTTAAATTTTCCATAGCATCGCTCATCCTGAGGGAATGCATAGATGCAGGATATCCAAACAATAACATCGAAGTTGTTTGCCGTTTATTCAAACTCTGCCGACTAGCAAATTGTACCGCCTCATGCAGGGGGTAGTCATGAATGATACTGAATATAAAATCATCGAAAACCCGATAACCGTAATCTTTGTTCCTTGTACGGATGTATAACAGGGGAATATCAATCTCTGTAAAAAACCTGTCCTCCGGGTACAGGTCGTCAGCCTGGTCTATAACAATGGTAAGCGGTGGGCATTGTAACTTGCTACTCTTAATAATTTCGAAGAATTGCGAGGCGGCACTCCGTTCTATAACAATTATATCCTTGTCACTTGCGCCCGAGTACTGTCCCACCGACTCCTTTATTTCAATAGTAAGGCCATACTGCTTCACCGCAGGGGGGCCACCGTACCACCCGGCATTTTGTATAGTTTGCGGGTAACCTTCGCCTGTTTTGCCCAAGAACTGAATTGTCAATGGCAGGTTGAACTTTGCTACAGCCTGATTTTCATTTACGAGGCGAAGAAGTTGAAAATAACTTCCGTCGAGCAGAGTATTGCCAAACATTCTTAACACCAAGTCATATAAATTACCCGGCAAAAAAGGATGGCGATACCTACGAACGAAAAAATAAAATAACATAAACCAGGTCTTATTCAAGAACAAAGCAATTGGTACCATCTTTTCGCCTTCATCCTCCGTATAGCGAACTATGGGCACTGAGATTAGGACATCCTTGATGAAGGTGTCTATCTCATGGGCGATGTAAGTATTGACCCCGAAAAAATTATTATCCACCCTAGAGTTTTCAGGCGTGCTTTCAATCTTGTTGCCAAGTCCGTCCTCATAAGAAATGAAAATTTCCCAGTCGCGCTCATTGGCAGACAGTTTTATCCACTTCTTTTTATCAGGTGTCTGTAGCATTCAAAAAATATTAACGTAAATTCTTATTTCCTGTTGACCCATATAGGTGACGTCACTATCTTATCCCCGTCAGCCTGGGTGATCTCTGCATAATAGTAAAAAGTTTCCCCTTTTTTTACACTTCCAGTGAACGTTAAGGCATTAGCGGTACCTGACGTCAGGAGCTTCGCGGTTTGCCCCGAGCCTGGTACGCCGAACATGATTTTCACCGAACTGACAGCTTCGTTATCGTCATCACTAATGGACAAAGACAGGGCAAAATCAGCCTTGTTCAACGGGATGGTGCTGCCCATGATTTGGCCGTCGATCGTAAAATTAACTTTAGCATTAAAATCTTCCGAAGCATAAAAATGCATTTGCCTGTAGGCATCCATAATGTTTTCACGGGTCAGGCTTTGCGCCAGGATAACTGTTCTTGATGCCGCCATCCGTCCGAATGTGGTATAATGGTTATCATGGTCAATGGTTGGCCCCAGCCTGTAGCCCAGTGCTAACAGCTGCTTAAAATAGCTGTCGAAGCGCCTGGCTGGCTTATCGGTGTAGCCTTCATCAGTTGAAAACGCAGGCCCGGTATTGATTGCTACGCCGCAAATGGCCTGGTCCGCTGTTTTATTATAAGGGCTGGTCAGCAGGTTGCTAAAATCTGTATTTTCCGGGTGCGCAAGGGTTGCAAACGCGCCGGGGTGCCTCGCGATCAATTTCCAGAGGGTGGCATAATCCCCTTTATCGCAAAAGATATCAAAGTTTTCATCTTCCCAGCCGACAAGGCTGTCCAGGCCGTAGATGAGGACATGCCCACCGTTTTTGATGACGCCAAACTCCATCCCGTACATCGCAACAAAACGGCCATCCTTATTGGCCTTGTCCGCCTCGGTAAGGCCTTCCGCATAATTTTCATATTTCATCCCGGCCTGGCTATGGTTGTGTTCGGAAATCCCCAGGAAATCAAAATGGTCTGATTTTGAGGCAAACAGGTAGGACCCGGCGGGAGTGGAAACAGTGCTGGTTGCAGCATCCTTATTGCCATCGGAAAATTTGGTATGTGCGTGGATATTGCCAAAATAAAAATGAAGCTCCTGGCTTTGGGCTGCTAAACTAATCAGCACTCCAATAAGCAGTGTAAGGAATTGCTTGTTCATGAAATGTTTTTTAAGCGGTTACGAACTGTTCCAGTAAAATAGCATTAAGAATCCATATTTGCAAGCTTTTATCACGGTTTATTTCTGGGCCTGGCAGGGTACCTGTCATGCTTGATCTTGCTTAGGTTGGCGCTTGGTATACCCAGGTAAGCCGCCAGTTCTTTGTCTTTAATCCTCCCTTCCACCCAGGGGAACAGTTCCAGCAACTTATAATACCGTTCCCGCGAAGGCAAATGCATGAGCATCACATGGTCCTCTGAAATCGTGTAATATTCTTCCGTGATCACCCTGCCATTGATATTGAAATGCGGGTGTTTCTCGTATATCCGCCAAAGGTCTTCATAGGTTGCGTACCAAATCCGTGTCGGCTCCAGCGCCTGGATGGCCAGCCGTGAAGGCACCCTTTTAAAAAAACTTTTGACAGAGATCACCGCGTCAAATTCTTTATGGAACCACACCACCACTTCTTTGCCATTGATCTCGGTGTAGATCTTCATCAACCCGCGTTCAATAAAAGTGATGTGGTTGCAAACCTCCCCTTCACGCAACCAGTGCCTTCCCTTGGTTAGTTCTTTTACCTGCAGCGCTTTGCGTACGTCCTGCTCCATCTCTGCGGTTAAGGGATTGGCCATATGCAGGTATTGTATCAGCTCTATCATAACCCACCCATTTTTATAAATTTACGGACCACTATTCCAGCCATAAACGCAAACAGCGCCAGTGTCAACAGTGGTATCAATTGCCTCCAGACATAAATGTTCATCATGTGCTCTGCTGAAAAAATAAACACGAGTAACGATACCACCATCAGCACCACCCCTATAAACTGCAGCACTGCTTCTCCCCTGCCGGTAAAAAACAAAGCACAAACAGTTAGCACAATGGCCATCCATCCAAAGATGGCGTATGCAAGGAGTTCCTGCACGGCATGGTATAAAAAGAAGATGTAAGGGCCGCCGAAATAAGCGCTGCCCACGAGGAGGATACAAAACGAAAACAGCTGCATCAAAGGATGGCCGGATATTTTTAATAACATCATAGTTTCATTTTTAGATTTTTACTGCAATCAATCACAAGCCCCGTGGCTGTCGCCGATCCACTGCTTCTGAGCATTGGCCATCGCATTCTTGTTTCCGCTCAAAACGAGGCCCTGTATCGCATCATAAACCCCCTGCGGCGTGTTAGAACCATCCGAATATTCCGGCACGGGGAACTGCGGCACATTCAACTGCCCGCCCGCCGCCGTAAATACTTTCAACGCATAATCCGCGCAGTTAAATGTTGCCACGTTGTAATCAAAATTTCCATAGGCCTGTGCGGCGCGTAGCGCATTCGCAAAGCCTGCCCCGGAAACAGAGATCGTAAATTTCGCCTGGTACTCATGCCCGGCATCATCTGCCACCTTCGCGTTGACGTTACCGCCTGCGACTGTTTTCCAGGGCTGGTTAGGGTAAAAGCCCACCACCTGCTGCACCAGGCCCGCCGAGCTGTTTTTATACAATTCAATAAACGTATGCCCCGGCGAGGCATCCGCCCAGTTGAATATCTTCGAGGGGTCGTTATCAACAGGTATATCAACGGCGATGGTCACTGTATAAGTTGCACCCGCCTCCTGTGTTGCACCAAAACATTTCATGTACTTGGCCACATCAATCGCATCCTTGCTTTCCGGCGCTTCAAAATCCACCTGCATAGTCGGCGCAGAACCATTGCCGCCGCCACCCGAAGGGCTGTAATAACCTATATAGCCATAACCATCATCACCCGCCATATCCAGCAGGTTGTACCAGTCGGCATAACTGATCCCGCCGCCGCCGTAACTGGCCGTTACGACGACCGGGGGCAGTTCCCCGCCATCTATCTCCGGCTCATCTGCCATCAGAGAAGAAACCGCACCAGAAGGGGATTTGACAATATGCCCTTTCATTAATCTCAATGCTATTTGCTTCCCTTTCATCGAATGATATAGTACCATGCCGGAAAAGGATTTTTTCTCACTTGAATCTCTGGCAATGCTTACAAACCGCCCGGAGAAAATATGCCCGTCCCCGTCTGTTTTTGCGACGAAAAAATCCGTAGCGATAGGTTTTAAAAAAACAGGGATGCGCAGCAGGTGTAGATGCAAAGAGTCGATACCGGATGCGCTGGCGCGGGAGAAATCAAGTGAGGCGAAATCACCCGGCGAGAGACTGTCGTGCAGCGCTGTGCGCACTGCCTCAATATAATTTACAGGGCTTATTGATGTTGCGTTTTCCTTCCTGCAGGAAAACAAAAGGGTGCCCAACAAAAGGGCGTAAAAGGTGTTTTTCATTGGTCAACATTTTGATCAACCACCTCAAAGACGGTGCAGAACGTTGGCGAAAAATGTCAAAAAAGGAAGAAAGAATATTCACTTTTCATTTTTTTGGGCTTGCAAATGTCAAACCAATAAATTATATTTAAGGATGCATACGCTGATACAAAAATTTATTGACAACCGGCGGTACCTTATCAAAAACGGGGTAACACTTGAACTTACTGAAGGGGATCATTCCCCGTTTATCTTTATTGACAACCCGGTAATCATTGCAGCTTTCGCAGGGTTCATCAAAAACCATACAACAGACTGTGAAGTTTATTTCCGCGGCGAGCCTGGTAATTACGCACATGTTGTGCCTTCCCTTTTCAGGGACAATGGCTCGCCATTAACAGATAATGCAGTAATAAAAAACAGGTACAAAGCATACATGGAGTTAAAAAATGAAGTGTATGAACATTTCCAAAAAAGGGTCTCGAGATTTAAAAAAGAGGACATCGACAACCTGTTCCAGCACTATGGTATCAAATCACCCGTAATTGATATGGTGGACAATATTTACATAGCCATCTGGTTTGCACAGGACGGCAATACCTCCGGCTATGGGTATATCAGGCTGATACAAACAGCATCACCTGACCTGGCCGTTTCTGACCTGCGAAAAAATCATTCTTCCCTGAGCCTACGGCTCCATACTCAACATGGGCTTATTGCGAAGAAAAAAAGTGGGTACCTGGAACAAAAGCAATATTTACTATGACGAATATGAAATTGCCCGGATAAAATTTCCTTTGGACAAAAACATTGAAAGCGGAATACTCTTTTCAAAAGAAAATATCTACCCCGACATAACGCTGGACAATACATTTAAAATCCTTTACAACGAAGCCTGGCTGCCAAAAACAATTGAGCGCCTCGAAAATAAATATCATCTTGCAAAGGGCGACCTGGGGAGGATACAATAATGCCTGCGCTGCACCCAACGGAAATTACTTTTGGCCTGCACGCGTCGTCGATCATTCCTGTTGGCGCCAAGTCAAAGCAGTCTATAGAAACTTTCATAGGCCCAGTAAAGGAGATTTTTGGCAATGAAGAAGCACTGGTGGTCGACTATTAACCGCATGCGAAACCCAATGATCTTCCTGTATGGCAAATGGAGAGGAGCAAGTTGCTGCACCAGACCAAACAACTTTGGATGGACATTGATTCCAGGCGGTACAGGTTCTATTATAAAAAAGTTTTCGGGGATGTTGTGACCGGTGAAGATGAGGTGATTGACCATGTCATGAACACGCACTTGGCGAGCCAAATGGGTTACCGGTATGTAAGGTTACTGCACGTCTCGCGCAGGACAAATTCAAGCGCCGGCCGCCGCGGCGAAACAGTGGCCATGGAATTTCTTCCTGTCAGCACGGCCGTTAACCCGGATCTCAATGCCTGCGAGATCGTTTATACAGACCCAATGGACTTATTAAAAATGCTGGATATCCAGGAAGGCGGGTTTGGGCTCGATATAGTCAGGGATAACCATCACCTGTTTTATCCATAAACTCTGAATGGGATTATTGCGGGCAAATTGATGTGACACAAATTTGGTGACGTGAAATTCTGGATTCAGTTATCCCAATCGGATTCTATTCACTTACCAGCCACTTTGAATAGGCTAATACATCAATCATCGGTACCGTTCCACTAAACTGCAATTGTGAAATAAGCTTGAATAAAAAGGATGTCGCTGGTTTACCACCCCTTATAAATTCATAGCTTTTATTATCAGGAAGATAATTAAAATAACCATGTGCCGCTATACAACCGAGGTCAAGGCTCCCGAGATACTGTAACAGTGCGGCTTCTAATGAATTTCCCATTGCCGGGTTCCATTCACTTTCAAAAGCAAGTATGCCACCATAAATATGTGTAGGCTTCTTAGCAGGGAATGTTCCGCCCGCATGGGGGATCGGCAAACTTGTACGGTGCAATTGACGTACACTGTCAATTTTATCATGCGCATATTTTACGTGCTCAGCATTGACGGCTTGTTTAGATTCAAATACTGCATAAACACTCTCTGCAGGGACTATAAATCCACCATCATGGGTAAAGATAAACGGCGAATATTGCCGGTCAAATATTACCACATCCAGTTGGTCACTGAATGCACCGGTACTGTCTACGACATGGGCTTTTTCTGCCTGGTAACGCATTGGCAGATATTTTTGTAAAAGGCTAAGCCAGATTTTTTCACTTGCATCTCCCTTTGTTACGGGATGGCCTAATGATTTCCGGGCTGTTTCGAGACGTTGATGTATCTCATCATGCAACCCTTCCAGTAACTTGGATAATGACCAGTCTGCCATATTATTGTTCTTTAAATGGTGAAGTTGGGATAATGGTTTTTACAATTTCGATGGCTTTTTTACCTTGCACTGCGTTTGACGGATAGGCGTCAAGGATGATCGCTGGCAATAGCCTTTGCATTAAATCTGAATAGGTGAACCCATAATCACGGTCACCATACGGTCCTGTTATAGAGACAATTTCCTTAATGTCTTTTTGTGATAAGCCCAGTTCGGATAGTGGTACATTCAGGGCAAGGGAACGCGCTTCTTCGCCAGGCCTTTGAAAAAGGAAAATAGCTGCCGCCCGTCTTTTGATCGCCGGGTCAAGCGCTTTTGGCCGGTTCGTACACATGATAACAGCAGCAGGAAGCTTGCCCATACCAAGGCTGTCAATCCCACGTATAAATGCGTTAACGCCGGCCTTATCCTCGTGATGCATTTGTTCATTCTCCCTGGATTGCGCCAAAGCATCTGCTTCGTCAACCAGCAATATAACCGCTCCCTTTGAACCGTTAGTATGTTGCAGTTTTTTTGCCTTTTCCATGGGCTGTTACAATGGGCCAAAAAACACCACCCGAATGTAAAACAACTGATTAATATCGTGACCAGGCGC
>JABDGS010000131.1 GCA_013285915.1 Bacteroidota bacterium | reverse complement strand
TATATGGCTGCCGGGCAACCTTAGCGGCGCAACGCAAACCCTAACCTCTAAAAAGGTGGGCAGCGTGGTTTACACAGTTACTGCGGCCAACAGCAACAGCACCTGCTTTGCCAAAGATTCCGTAATGGTAAAAACCTTTGTAAAGCCGGTAATAACTATAAGCGGCACAACTTGTGTAGGCGATACTTTTACAGCAAAGGTTACAAAATCCGTTGCGGAGGATCTTGCCTGGCAATTTAACGGCAATACTGTAAAAACCAGCAGCGCAAACTGGCAAACTGGTGGCATTACGGTAGCAGGTGGCAACGGGCCCGGCAGTTTTGAGAACCAGCTTAGTGCACCTTTGGGCATATTTAAAGATAAAAACGGTAATCTGTATATTGGCGACGAAGGCAATGACCGCGTACAAAAATGGCTGCCCGGGGCAACACAGGGCACTACAGTAGCCGGTGGAAACGGGTATGGCGGCGCAGCAAACCAATTGGCGCACCCCAACGATGTTTTTGTGGACAAATTGGGCAATATATATATAGCTGACGGAGATAATTTCCGGGTACAAAAATGGTCTTCAAACGGCCTGACGGTTACTACCGTTGCCGGTGGCAACGGGCCGGGCAACGCACTTAACCAGCTTAACCAGGCAGGGGGCATATTTGTGGATGATTTTGCAAATCTTTATGTGGCAGATGGCGCAAATAACCGTATCATAAAGTGGGTGCCCGGAGCAACTGAAGGTGTTGTGGTTGCAGGTGGCAACGGGCCACTGCGCGTGTATGTTGATAACGCACGCAATATTTACGTCAGCAATTATAACAGTAACACTGTAGAAAAATGGGCCCCGGGCGCCGCAACAGGCATTATAGTGGCCGGCGGCAATGGAGCCGGTAATGCCGCTAATCAATTGAGTTACACCGATGGTTTATTTGCCGATGATATAGGTAATGTGTATGTAAGCAGCCTTGACCAGGCAGTAGACCGTATACAAAGATGGTCGCCGGGCACTGCAGAGGGTGTTACAGTATTGGATGGCAGGGCAAGTGGCCTTGCTGCAATAGCGGGCCTTTACCTGGATGCAAATGCGGGCCTGTATGTAAATGGTTATTATAACCAGGTTACATTGAAATTTAACCCGCAGATTGATACTGAATTTGTCCCTTCTGCTATGGGCAGTTATAGGGCTATTGTTACAGATTTTAATGGGTGCGCTGATACCAGCAACAATCTTGTAATAAAAAATATCATCCCCAAAAAACCAGGCGCTATAACAGGGCAAAAAACTGATCTGTGCGGCGGTGGCAATTTCAACTATAGTATTGCTTCTATTACCAATGCAGATACATATGTATGGACAGCGCCGCCCAACACCAGTATTGTAAGCGGGCAGGGCACCACAGCTATCACGCTTAACATCGCCGCAGGCTTTACGCCTGATACGCTTAAGGTAGCAGGTATTAACGCATGCGATGCGGTTACCGGGCCAGCTAACAGCCTTGTGCTGGCGGTCATCCCTTCAACCATTGTTTATACAGGCCCCACATCGGTTACAGCTAACCAAACAAACGTTGTGTTTACTGTTTCTAATAATGAAGCGAATGTTACCTATACGTGGGCGTTCCCGGCCGGAGTGGTGATAGCATCAGGGCAGGGCACCAATACTGTTACAGTAAACTGGGGTAAAAAGGCGGGCACATTATCAGTGTATGGCAGCAACAGTTGCGGCAATACGGCTACAGTTAAAAAATCCATAACGCTTGCTTTGCCACTTATTGGCATCAGGCCTGCAACAGACAGCACGATTGCAACAGATAAGGGCCAGGATGTTCAGTTGTCAGTTTACCCAAACCCGGCCACCAGCCAGGCTACCGTTGTATTTAACAGCCTTAAAGAAAGCAAATACATGCTTGAGATTACAGATGCAGCAGGCAAACAGGTATTGCGTAAAGAAGGGCTTACGGCAATTGGCAATAACAATATAAAACTTGATGTAACAGCCTATGCGCAGGGCGTGTATTTTATAAAGCTTGAATATGGCGATGGCATGCATATACTTAAACTAATTAAACAATAGGCTTACGGCAAGCAAAAACTACAACCCTTCATTCTTTGGTAACAAACGGCAGCTTTTTCTAAGGTTGCCGTTTTTTTGGGTATACAAGCAATTTTACAGCGCATTGTAGCATCGGTGTCAATTGCCTTGTTCACGCGCTATAAACGGCTATTGATGCTACTGTATCAATATAAAGCCCGCCCAATAATAAGGAGGATATTTTTCCTTCATTTTCAGTTGTGCGTTGCGCAGTGCCTGGGCAGCGGGTTGGCCAGCAAGCAGGTTTTTATAAAGCATAACCACCAGGGTTATTGTTTCTTTATCAGGTAGCTGCCACAGGCTTAATATCATTTGTTTAACGCCCGCCATCCTGAAAGCCCTTTGCAGCCCGATGACGCCTTCATTCCCTTCAATGTCGCCCAAAGCTGTTTCGCAGGCACTTAATACTATAAGGTTTGTATTGCCCAGGTTCATCTGTGCTATTTCGTATGCGGTTAATATGCCATCCTCTCCGCCCGGTGGCCTTTTTTTGCCCGCCCACGCGGAGTTGGCGCCAGCTAACACCAGCCCGCTGCGAAACATGGGGTTTTGCTGCAGTTTAAACAGGTTGCTGTCCTGGTTATCTTCTTCTCCTTTAGCGTTGCTGTTTTGCCGCGGCGGAAGAAAAAAACCGTGGGTTGCTAAATGCAGTACCTGCGGGCTTTTGCCGTCCAACGCCTTAAATGCTTCTTCGGTGGCAAGTGTATCAGTAAAAATAGTATTGCTTATGCCTGCTAAGTTAAACATAACGGCCAGGCTATCAATCTCCAGCCTTGTTCCCGGCAGCCGCGGCCAGGTACCGCTTGTTTGCCACCTTGTAGTAGCAGAGTAAATGTCAAAAAAATTAACAGGTTTTACGGCCATCGCTGCAGCGCCCAAAGCCTTGCCTGTATATGTATAATTGTAATCAATATTGCCCCAACTGCTTATTGATGTAATTTTTGTTACTCTGTCTGCGGGCAATGCGAGCACCCTTGTGCTAAGTACCTGGTGCAACTGGTATTTGTCAATAAGCATTTGGGAGGAACCGCACCTCAGCGCCTGGAATGAAACCCTGTTTAGCAGGCCTGCGGGTGCGTAATAAATAGAGGAAATATTGGCAAGATATTTTTCAAACGGCTGCCATATTAAGCGGTAAAGCGAGTCAACAGGGTATTTGCTGTTGCTTTCTGCATTGGCACCAGGATACAGCCGGTGTATGGCGCTTATCGGGTTGTGAGCAAAGTTCAAAAAGTGGGCTAACTGCCTCTCTTCACACAACGCAACAAATATAGGCACAGTATCACCGGGCAATAGAATTAAAGCAGCATACATAATGCTGTCCGTCCATTTTTTGTTATACACCTTAAACCTTGTAAATTCAATAGCTGCCTCATTTTTTTGCAAAGCACCTGCAATATTTGCAGTGGATAAATATGACCCGTGTTGGCTGGCGCTGAAATCTGCTGATGAGCGGGCAAGCTGCTGCTCAAACAGGTTGGCCGTTTCCTTCAGGGTGTCAAAATTAGATTCCCTTTCGCTAACAGGCAGCAGTAGCTGGCGCCCATAAAGGGCCCTGTAAAAACGCCATTGCTCATACAATTGTATTGTATTTGTATTGCCGCTGCTGCGTATTCTTTCAAATAACTGCGACTGGCCTTCCAGTATAATACCTTTAAGGGCAAGCTCGTTGCGGTATGCCTGCTGTGCCGCCAGCGGAGGTAAACTGTTTTTTAATAACAGTGAGGGGATGTAAGAAAAAAGGTATGGCTTATCATTTATAAGCATCATTTTTTCTTCTTCAGATAAAGCATCATATGTTTTTGAGAAATTATCCAGCAATATCACACTTGCGTCTATAAAATGTGTTGTGGCATCTTCGCTGTTGTTTAGCTGGCAGCTTAATTCGCCAAGGCTAATATGTGTTTGCGCAAGCGATGTATGGCCTGCTCCAAATATTTTGGTTTTAATGGTTAGCGATTGTTGAAAAAAGCTTCGTGCCTTACTGTAGTTCCCCTTATTCATCCAAACCAGCCCCAGGTTGTTAAGGCTCTCAGCTACGTCAGGGTGGTTAAGGCCCAATATTTTTATTCTTATGTACAGGGCCTCCTGCTGCAGATGCAGGGCCATAGCATATTGCCCGATTTTGTTGTACAAAACGCCCTGGCCGCTTAGTGTAGCAGCGTAATCGGGGTGCATTTTGCCAAATTTATTTTTGAAAATATCTAATGCCTGATCAAGCAGCGCAAGCGATTTAGCGTATTGGCCAGAACGTTCGTAAATACCTGCAAGGCTAATAAGCGTTTTGGCATATTCAGGGTGACTTTTGCCAAAGATTATTTTATCTGCCGCCAGGGCATCTTTCATCATGCCGTACGCTTTATCCTGCTGACCTATTATTTCATATAATACAGCAAGGCTGTTTAACGACCGGGGATAAAATACAGATGTGGTGCCAACGCTGCGCCTGAATATTTCAACCGTTTGCTGGTAAAGGGGCAGTGCTTTGTCAAACTGGCCAAGTGCCTGGTACACCGCGGCAAGCTGGGGTAGTTCAACAGCATATACTGCGTTTTGGGTGCCGAATATTTTGCCTGAAAGCGACACTGCTTGCTGCAACAGAGGGTACGCATTATCATACATGCCCATACGAATGTATAAGGTAGCAAGGTTATGCAGGCTTACTACGTTATCAAAATAATCGTTGCCAAATATTTTCTTTTTGGTGCTAAGCACATGCTGAAAAGGGTAGAAAGCTTTCTCGTACTCGCCCAGGGCGTAATAAATTTCGCCCACCAGGTTTAGGCAGCATAAATATTGCGGGTTTTCCCCGCCTTCATTTTTGGCGGTAATTTCCATCGCCTGGGTGGCTAAAAGCAGGGCGTCGTTGTACAAGGGTATGTAAGTATATATACCCGCAGCATAAAAAAGCAAATATGCGTATGCAGTGCTTTGTTCACCCAAACATTTTTTGCCTAAACTAAGCGCTTCCCCCAGGTGTGCTGATACCTGGCTGTAATTATGCTGCAGCCTGTATTGCTCAGCCATGCCAAACAAACAATTGATATAAACTGTGTTGAGCCTGCCTGCCGTTCTTTTTATTTCATCGGCTGCTTTGCGAAAGAAAAATATAGACGAATCAGTTTTTGAAAAAGACAAGTAACATTTTGCAATATCAATATAGATAGCTGCGAGGGAAGCGTTTTGCGCACCGGGCAACTGTTGCGTGATCTTTAATGCTTGCCTGCATAAAATAATGGCAGCATCAAGTTGCCCGGCTTCTATATACCAGGTGGCCTGCAGACCCGATATTTGGGCATATAAAAGATTTTGTTCAGGTGGCTTAATTAAAGCAAGCAAATCAAGAAACAGTGTAGAGTATTTGTTTACTAAATATGGCGGCACAATTTGCAAGGCCGGTTTGTTAAAAAGGTATTCATCCGTTTGCAGCGCAAGTAAATTTGCGGCCAGGGTTTCGGTAATAGTATCTGTTGTATATAATGCTAATGCTTGCTTTAGCGCGGCCTGTATCCTTTCATCTTTTATGTTTTCCGTTAAATCTTTCAGCGCCATGCGCAGGCTATCGTGAAAAGCATGAGATGCTTTTTTATACTGGCTGCATGCTGTTACGGCAGGCATAAGCAGCAGGCAAAGCAATATGTTTTTTACAGGTTTTGGCATTTATCCGGCAATCGGGCCTTAAGGTGCCCCAGTGGTGATGCAATTACCAACAATTGTAAATATAAAAACTAAATACGATAGGTTGCCGGCTGATTTTAGCCGTTGTGGAGATATTGCCACTAAATGGCATTATTTGGCCTGCATGTTATTAAGCAGGCTTGTTGCTCTTGTTTTGTAAAACGGGTCTATCCCTGCCGCAAGCTGTTTTAGCAGGTTTTCGCATCTGGCAGCATCGCCTGTATTAAGATAAACAAGCGCGAGGTACCATTGCACTTTTGTTTTAAGTGTTTTGCCCGGGCTTTGCTCAACTGCTGTTTGCAGGTTGGCCCGTGCTTTTGAAAACTTCCCTGTGGCCATATAACACAACCCTTTGTAATAAGCCTTATAAAAAGACAGCAGCAAAGTATCTTCCTGTTCGCCCCTTGTTGCATCAACGGCAGTAATATTATCAAAAAGTACGGCGGCCTGCGCAAAATGGCCGCTTTGATAGCTTTCAAACGCATCCTGCAAGGGGCCGTCAGTTGTTGCGGGCACTGCATCAGGCTTAAAATTGGCCTTATATAGTGCTTTAGCTTTTATTTTTTTTGCAACATTATCGCCAGCCAGCATTTGAAGCTCGTTTTGCTGGGGCGTAGTGGCGTGGGCAACAGGTGTATCAATACCTGGTTTTGCTGCAAGCACCTGGCCACCCGGTTTTTGCCGCGCCATGTACAGTGATACAGAAAGTATTATTATGCCCGCTATACCTGCTGCGGCCATTCCCCATTGCCAAACTGCTTTAATTCGGGTTGCACGCAGCACAGGCACTTTTGCACTTGCCAAAAAACGAGAATGTGCTGCTGGTGCCGTGTCTTCTGTCTGCCCGTTATTGAAATACGCCTTATTCAACTGTTGTATTGATTTTTTTAGCGCCTCCTCTTTAAGGCTGTTTTGCTGGTATACAGGCATATTGTTTTCAAGCGAGCAGTAAGCATTATATGATGACATTAACTCTTCATCGGCAGCAAGGTTATCTTCAATTTGTTTTGTTTCGTCAGCGCTCATTTCCCCGCTAAAATATCGCCTCATTTTTTCAAGTTGCTCCCTATTCATGTTTTACCATTTTATTTGCTGAAATACGGGTGATTGCTTTATAACAATTACAAGCTTTTCCATACATAAGGTCTTTCTTTTGCGGGCATAGCCGTAGCTTATCTTAAGTGTGGCAGCTACGTCCTCCATCGGCTTTCCTGCCCAACTAAGGCGCAGCAAATTCCTGCAACCTTCGTCTAATTGTGCAATAGATTCATTAAACAAGTCTTTCCGCTCCTGTTCCATTAAACATACCTCCGCCTGCCTAAAACAATCTTCAGTTACATTATTATATTCCGCCAGCCCGGCTATTGTTACCTTTTCAAGTCTTTTTTTATTTAATTTTTTAAGCCAGTTTTTACGGCAAACTATGAAAAGAAAGGCATCAATCGGGCAGGTTAGCAAAAAGCCACCGGTAGAAGAGGCTTTAGTGAAAATTGCAAGCATGGCGTCCTGCATGAGGTCGGCAGCATCAGTTTCACTGCCGCAGTTTTGCAGAACGAGGCGTTTTATTTTGCCTGATACTTTTTTATACAGTTCCTCAAGCAATTCAATATTATTGGCAAGTATAGCATCAATATATTTTTGATCCGGGTGCATTCAACAACAACTTACAAAATTTTTTATTAAAATGCAATTGTGCTCAAGAATAGATTGCCCGGCACCGCCATAGGCAGCGTTTTCAGATACCCAACAAAGAGGGGCTTAAAAAACCTATTGCCGGCTATTCTTAGAATGCAATTGCCAAAAAGATATTCCGGCGAAAAAGGCAATAATGGAATGCCGTGTGCTAAAAAGCCGTTATTTTGAAAAGCGACGGGTGCCAATATTTTAGATACTTAATTCTTTCCTAAATATCTTTACCCTATTGATATTGTCGTAAAGAAAAAATGATTTGAAGTTAGCTGCTATGGATATTGTGCTTTTTTATTCTGATAAAGCTACACCTTCAAAATATTAACCACAAGATTAGGTATTTTACCTCGATGATTCTACAATCTTCAGTTTCTAAAGTATTCATAGGTTGATAAAGAGGTGAGGGGATAAAGGTTTTATATTTTAATTGTTAATTGAATTTTGTGACTGTTAAAATTCAAGCACTTAAAAAATTTAATTTTATCCCGTCACCTGTAAAATCTAACGGTAACCGCAAACGGTTATTTTTTTGAATATCAAATCTTTGCAGCCAGTGCTAAATGCTTTTGGCATCAGCCAATGCTTTTGCGTGTGCCGCTTCTCTTAATCCATCAAGAAACTTTGTGGTTTCTTCGATGGATT
>JABDGS010000130.1 GCA_013285915.1 Bacteroidota bacterium | reverse complement strand
CTTTCGTACAACGCAGCAAGGAACAGGAATACAAACAGTATAGAGAGTGAGAAAATATATACCGTGCTTGATCCCGAATTTATTTCCTGCAGGCTTAATCCCGAAAACTCATACCCATAGCCTTCAGGCAAAACCTGGTCGGCTACTTCGCGTAGTGCTTGTATGGCCTGGCCGCTGCTATAGCCTTCCTTTGCGCTACCATTAATTTCAGCCGTACGGAAGATGTCAAAGTGCGATATAAGCGGCGCACTTTCAATAACCTTATAACTTATTACGGTGCTGAGCGGCACCATGCCACCAGTGGCATTTTTTACGTAGTAGTTACCAAGGTCTTTAATATCCTGCCGGTAAATAGTATCTGCCTGCGCAACCACGTGAAAGTTTCGGCCATAAATAGTAAAGTCGTTTACATAACTGCTGCCTAAATAGGTTTGCATAGTATTGTACACATCAGCCAGCGAAAGGCCAAGCCGTTTGCATTTATCCCGGTCAACCGTTACCTGGTAACCAGGTGTATGCGCGGAGAAGAATGTGAAAGCACGGCTTATTTCGGGGCGTTTATTTACAGCACCTACAAAATTATTTACAACCCTTTCAAAGGCCTTTATATCGTCATTTGTTTGCTTCTGCTCCAGTTCAAAAGTAAATCCACCCGTTTGGCCCAGCCCAGGTATCGCAGGCGGTGGAATAACCACAATGTTTGCATCTTTTAGCACAGATAACCGGCGTATAAGCGAATCAAGTATGCTTTGCATTTGCAGCGACTTGTCGCCTCTTTCGTCCCATGGCTTTAACTGTGTAAACACAGTACCGCTGTTCGATTTTGTAGCAAATGTTATTGCGTTCAAACCGCCCAGGGCAGCAAAATGGGCAACACCAGGTGTTGCCTTAATGATCTTCATCATGCTATCAAGAACAACAAGGCTACGGTTGGTTGATGCGGCTTCGGGTATTTCGTAAGTTATATATAGCCGCCCTTCGTCCTCCGTTGGAATAAAGCCTGTAGGCTTATTTTTAAACAGCAATATCGCGCCTGCTGCAATGCACACGAGCAACACAACTACATACGGCGCCTTTTTAACCCAGCTTTTTACGCCAAGAGTGTAATTGATAGCGAGCTTTCTAAAACCCTCATTGAATTTGTAAAAGAACTTATTAATGCCTTTCGAATTTTCATCAAGATGCACAGGCTTTAATAAGATGGTGCACAATGCAGGTGTTAAAGACAACGCAACAAATGCGGAGATGATCACTGATATAGCGATAGTAATAGCAAACTGCTGGTATAACCTGCCTACAAGGCCGGGTATAAAGCCAACCGGCACAAACACCGCTGCCAATATAAGGGCGATGGCAACCACCGGCCCCGATATGTCTTTCATGGCTTTTGCTGTTGCTTCGCGCGCGCTTATCTTTTCTTCGTCAATATAATGCTGTACTGCTTCAACCACCACAATAGCATCGTCAACCACGATACCAATAGCCAGCACAAACCCAAACATGGTTAGTGTATTTACCGTAAAATTTAACGGGACGAAAAAGATAAATGTTCCGATGATAGAGACAGGGATTGCCAGCACGCATATTAGTGTGGAACGCCAGTTTTGCAGAAAGAGAAATACCACCACAATTACCAGCGACAACGCAATAAGCAGCGTTTTAACCACCTCGCTGATGGACACCTGCACAACAGATACGCTTTCGAATGGAACGATATAATCAATGTCTTTGGGAAAATATTTTTTTAACGCATCCATTGCAGCATACACACCCTTGGCCGTGGTAAGTGAGTTGCTGCCCGGCGCCTGGTAAATAAGCAGGTACGATGCCCTTTTACCATCCACGAATGAATTGCTGGCGTAACTAAATTTACCAAGCTGCACCCTTGCAACATCTTTTAAATAAACTATTGAGCCTGTTTGCGAATTGCTTCTAACAACAATGCTGTCAAACTGCTGCTCCGTGCTTAAACGGCTGTTGGTTAATACAGTATATTCGAATGAGGTTGTTGAAGTTTGTGGTGGTACACCCACAGAACCTGCGGCTATTTGCAGGTTTTGTTCTGAAATGGCGTTGGTAACGTCAGTTGCTGTTAAACCCAATTGTGCAAGCTTATCTGTTTGCAGCCATATACGCATGCTAAAATCATCCGCACGCGTAAATACATCGCCCACGCCGGGTACGCGTAACAGGGCATCGCGCACGTAAATATTGGTATAGTTATCAACAAAAGGCACACTGTGTGAGCCACTCGGGCTATACATTGCTACCAGCATTAGTATGCTAGGGTTACGCTTGCGGGTGGTTATACCTATGCGTTTTACCACATCAGGTAAGGGCGGCGTAGCAATGCTAACACGGTTTTGTATATCTAAAGTGGCAACATCAACGTTGGTGCCCACATTTAATGTTACTGTTATAGTGCTTTGCCCGTTGCTGGTACTATTGCCCTGCATGTAGGCCATGCCCGGCGTACCGTTTATTTGTGTTTCAATGGGTGTGGTAACCGTTTGTTCCACCGTTTGCGCATCAGCACCAATAAACTGTGTTGAAACGTTAACGGTGGGTGGGGTTATTTCAGGGTATTGGCTAACCGGCAGGTTTAATAATGCCAGCATGCCCACCAACACAAGTACCACTGATATTACTATTGCTGTTACCGGCCTTCGTATAAAAGTATCTGCTATCATTACCGCTTAATTATGTTGATTTATTTCGTGAAACGTGAATAACAAAACACATTTCTTATCATTTCTAACTCTTCCTATTGTTGTACAATCCATTTAATACACCTTGCCTTTATGAAAGATTGCCACGGGCTTTTGGCAAGCACACAATAGCTCTGCAAAACCATCGCAATGACGGCGAACAATCTGCTTTCTTTCATTGAGCATTGAGTGTTGATTATTGATTGTTGGTTATTATTCTTTACTGCTTTCGCTGTTATCTTTTTTATTGCCCGCTTTTGCCACCCGGTGCCCCTGCTGCTGCATCGCCTTTTTTGGTTGCGGGCGGCGTTCCTCCGCCAACACGTATAACTGTGCTGTCCCGTAGTTTTTGAACTCCGTCAACCACAATTTTTTCACCTGCCTGCAGCCCGTTTGTAACAACCACTTTATCGCTTACCCTGGTACCAAGCGTTATTTTTCTTTGCGTTACTTTATTGCCCGGTATAACAACATATACAATGTATTCGCCCATTTGCTCTGTAACAGCTTTATATGGGATTAGTATTACATTACCCGCGCTGTTTTTTACCCGCACGTTGCCTGTAATACCCGGTTTTAATTCATTTTTGAGATTGGAGAAAACAAGCCTTGTTTTAATGGTACCCGTTTGCGGGTCAACCGCTCGGTCAATTAATGTTATATGGCCCGGAACGGGGTACACTGAATTATCTGGCATCACCAGCATAAATATGGAATCTTTTAAGTCCCCACCTGTTGCCAGCAATTTTGTAAAACGCGGTATTTGCTTTTGGTCAACAAGCAAGTCAACCGCAAGGGGATCATCCTGCGAAACCGAATTAAGCACCTGCGAGCCCGGCGACACAGCCGTACCTATTTTAACCTGCGATATGCCAATAGTGCCATCAAACGGCGAGTAAATGGTAGAATATTTAAGATTTGTTTCAACGCTGCGCACGTTTGCTTCTGCTGCATCTACCTGTTTTTTAGCGGCATCAAATGCGGCATCCGCATAATCAACCTGTTGCTTTGCAACCGCATCCTGCTGATCAAGATAGTGGTAACGGTCCGCGTCTTTCTGCGCTTTAACAAGACTTGTTTTTTGCACTGCAACATTAGCCAGTGCCTGCTGGTAGTTAGCTTCGTACTGCTGCTGATCGATAGTATACAGCTTCTCTCCCTTAAACACACGATCACCATCTTTAAAATAAATGCCGGTAATATAACCCGCTACCTGCGGCCTTATATCAACCTGGTTAAGCGCTGCAATAGTGGCAGGGTATACATCATAATACAACGCGTTGCCCGTTGTAACGGTATCAAGATTTACCGCGACCGGCGGCGGTGGCGCCTGCTGCGGCTTTTTGCCGCAGGCAGCCAATAAAATAATAACTGTTATAATAAACCCTGTTCTATAGATTGTTATGCCCATATAATAAGTTGATTTTTTTTATCAATATTGAACAATACCCAATGCTTTTTGCACGCTTATTTTACTGATCAATACCTGGTATAATGCATTTGCGTAACCGGTTTCGGCGGTACGCAAATCATCTTCGGCTGTAATAACATCCAGGTAGGTTTTTATGCCTGCTTTATATTGCAGCATCAACGTGTTATACACGTCAGTTGCAAGCGCAAGGTTTTCCCTGAAAATATTATAGTTGTACAGGTTGCTTTTGTATGATGCAAGCGCCTGCTCATATTGCGTGGTTATGGAATCTTTCAACCCGATAACACCGTAGTCTGACCGTTTAAAAGCAAGCTCAGCACCTCTTATATTCTCAATGCGTTTAAACCCCTGGAAGATGGGAAATGTTAGCTGCAGGCCCACATAAGATGTTGGAAAATTTTGCGTGTACAATTTGGAAAAACTGTTATTAAAATAATTGAAGTTATATGCCCCAAAAGCGGATATAGATGGAAAATAAGCAAGCTTGTTATATTTTATATTGGCCTGCAACAAGCGCCTTTGTGTTTCAAGCAGCTTAAATTCAATACGGTTATCGTAGTTTATGTATTGAGCAGTATCAATATAAATCTCCTTTTGCATTTGTACTGAATCGTATCTCAAAGCCAGGAAGGCGCTGTCGGGGTACCCCATAGACTGCTTAAGTACGGCGTATTTTGCCTTTAAAGAATCGCTCTGCCCTTTTAACTGGGCCATCGAATTATTAAGGCTTATAGTTGCCCTTTTATAGTCAATTTTATCAACTATACCTGCCTGGTATTGGGCATAAGCATCTTTTAAACTAAGCTGCAGGCGCTTAATATCCTCACCGGTAAGTTCAATTTGTTTTTGCGTAAGCAGCACCCCGTAAAAAGCCTGGCTAACATACACGGCTACCGCAATTTTTTCCGCTTCAGTAAGCTGCTTTGCCTGGATACGCACATCCTGAGCCGTACGGCTTGCCAGCAACACATCGCGGTTAAATATGTTTTGCGTTGCTTGTAACCCAACATTCGACGTATTAAATGTACCCAGGTGAATAACCGAATCGCCAAACTTACTGGCCTGCAACTGGAAATTATGCTGCACGTTAGCCGCAAGGTTTAGTTGCGGGTACCAGTCTGCCAGTTTACTTTTTATGGTAGACTCAATTATTTGCTGGTCAATAAGAGATTGCTGTATAACCGGCTGATGTTTTAAGGCATATTGCACGCACTGGTCAAGTGTGGCCTGCTGCAATGTGTCAGTATACTGTTGCGCCCTGGCAAACAGGGGCATAATAAAAATAATAACTATGCAAACTGTGCCTGATAGTTTTTTCATATATGGTTAATAATATCCTTGCCTTTTGGTTAGTACCAATGGTATTGATTAGGAAGGGGTGCTTATATATGGCAGGCAATTTTTATAAACAGAAAACAAAGGTAATAGTTCATTATAATATTAATCAAACATTTGTTTAATTTTTTGCAAATCGAAATAGCCAGGTAGCGAGGCTTCAACTATAAAAGTTTTTTTATACCCCTGTTACTTTTTACTAATTTAATCGTTACATGATCGTTTAGTTAATTACTGGCAGATGATATTTATTAATAAAGTATTCACCTATATTAAAACTGGCTACCTGCTGCACCTTATTACAATTGGTGAGCTGGTTATGTTATATTTAATGCTGCATACCCTGCACCTTGGAACATGGATGATGGAAACAAATACCATAGCCAGGTTTTTTATGTTGTTGCCCTTATTATGGTCGCCTATTTTTCCGCAACTGGATGCACGCTCCCGTTACCAGGATTACAAAATGATGAAGGATTATTTTTATTTATATGGCTTTGATGCCCGGCTGGTAAAGCATATTGCGCGATCACGGTGCCAGCGTGATGCGGTTATTGTTGCGGCGCGGGAGATTGGTGTTGAAGCAGCATGCGCCCATTATTTCAAGGCACGCGGTTATTGCTGGTACCATCTTTTTCCCGATATAATTTTTGAAAATCCACTGATGCTACTATCAAAGACTTTTTGGGTAACTACTTTTTTTACAAAAACCTATCACCCTAAAATAGACTATGCTGCTGTACAGCGCAGGCAGGTAAAAAATATTGTACTGCAGAAGCACAAAGCAGCTTAACCCTTTATAGCAGTTCATTCCTCTCCTCCCTAATAGCACGTAACATTTCACCATAATGAAACCCCTTTGCCAATGCATCTACTGATTGGGCTATACGCTTTGTTCTTGTTTGCTCGGTTTTTGCGTCATTTATCCATTTTCCAAAATAGTTTTGATGTGATTTTGACAGCTTGTTAAAATGCGCCAGTGCCCTGGGTTCATCCTGCAGGCACTCTATAAGTTCCCCAGGCGGTTTTAATTCATCGGGGTCTACCGCCAGTATCGCTGTTACTTTTGCCCCCTTTCGTTTTTTTATGCCCTTGCGTATAGCCGCATTAAGTGTTAAAATAAAGCTTCCACCGCCCATGGGCAACAGGGCAATGCCTTTAATACTAAAGTCATCAAGTTTACCTTTTACACGAAAGCCTTTTTTATTGCCGGGTTTTAATTGTTGGGCAATTTCGGCGGGTATATTTATATATGTCCAGCCTGTTTTTTCGCCCTGGTCATCAAATTGTAATATGGTGGTTGTAAATGTTACCGATTGCATATTTTGTTTTATCTTTAGTCGGTTACAGGCTTAAGCAAATAAACGAAATCCCGTAAAACTTGTGCGCCAGGGCTATAAAAAGCATTGCTGTTAACACTTTGCCTGCATTTTACAAATCTACTAAAATGGATAATCCTTACAAACAGCGACATGAAGCCGCCAACCCTAAGAAAACGCATTGACAGACTGCTGGCCTTTGAGCAGGCTATTGACCTTAATATACTCCTGTCAATTACCGACCGGGAGGGCACAATACTATCTGCCAACAATAAATTTTGCGAAACATCCCAGTACACTGAAGCTGAATTAACCGGTAAAAACCATAACATTGTTAACGCAGACCATCATCCAAAATCATTCTTTGCGGAAATGTGGAATGTGCTGCTTGGCGGACATGCCTGGAAGGGTGAAATAAAGAATAAATGCAAAGACGGAACATATTACTGGGTTGATGCTGTTATTGTACCCGTAACTACCACAGACAACAACATAAGCGAGTTTCTTTCACTTAGTGTAATAATATCAAAAACAAAGGAAACCGAGCTGGCATTAGCCGATGCCGCATTTACTTTATCGCACAAAATTCGCCAGCCTTTTGTAAATATGCAGGCCCTGCTAACATTTATATTACTGGAAGATATGCCCATGGATGAAATTAAACGCATGGCCAAAATAATGCAGGTTGAATTAGAGAAGATCGATCATTTAACAAGACAGATGGCGCTTGATATGCACAATTACAAAATTGATCCCGGGTTAAACAGTTTACAATTGAAGCTTTAGCCTTATTTTGTTAAGCAGTATCACTATACCCATTACCGCTACTGCGAAAAATGCTGACCAAAGCATACCAATCCAGCCATGGTCTAAACTGCCGGGAAAAAGCGAAATGCCTAAAAAGCCTGTGAGGTAATAAATGAAATCAGGAATTATATAAGTAAGCAACGGGTTTGATGCTGCAGGCTTAAAAAATGCGGTCCATTTTTGTACATGCCTTATATCAATAAGCCAGTATAAAAAGGCAAAAAGCATCGTCATAAAACCTGCGCTATACAGGCACCATGTAGGTGTTGCATGAATTTTTGAAATAAAATAATACGGGCGTAAAAAATACCCGGCAACAAATAGCAACAGTGTAAATACCAATGCTTGCAGGTATCTTTTTTGGGTGCTGGCCGGTTTAGCATCGTCAAAAAATATAAGGCTTACAACTATGCCACACAACACTATTGATGTATGTGCTGCATTACCACTTTGGGCGGGTATAAAATGCAACCAGCCGGATTGCTGCACCGCATCCATTTTACCTAAACCATACCATGCCGAACAAACCGCTATAACAAGCATTAGCATGTATTTATTGCCCTTAAACAACTGGTAAAAAATGCACGAATACAAATATGCCCAACCTATTAAGCCCAATATACCCCACCAGCGTGGTATAATATGGCCGCCGTCTTTGGTTTTATAAATCCATGCAAGCACTATCAGCGCAATAATACCAACAGCCTTTAAACCGTATATTACCGTTCTATTTTTACTGTAATAAACCTTCCACACCAGCACCACCGCAATGAGAAAGAGCAACCCCCACAGATCAATTGACATGCCCATCAGCTGCTCATTATAACCACCTTCAGCATTTACCATAAACACACCCAAAACAAGTAGGCCAAGTGTGCGGAAAATAATGTGCCACTGCAATTGCCAAAAGCCTTCCCCTTTCGCTAGCCTGCTGTTTAGCGCAAAAGGAATTGACATACCCACAATAAACAAAAAACCCGGAAAAACAACATCAACAAAGCTCATGGCGTCTTCATCGGCATGCATGTGTTTCATCCACCGCGGTATATCACTTGCGCCGGCAAGCTCGTTAACAAATATCATCACCAAAATAGTAATGCCCCTCAGCGCGTCAATTGACAAAACCCTGCGGTTGCTTAATTTGTTATATTGCATGGGCAAACAATTTAAACTTGTATGTTATTTTGCTGTTTAGC
>JABDGS010000129.1 GCA_013285915.1 Bacteroidota bacterium | reverse complement strand
AGATAACCGCCGTCAAAAATTATTATTTGCACCAGACAATTATGAAAAATTTGATGTGCTGTTAAAGTCTGGCTTTTATTACCAGTACATGCGTAACATGCTGCACATAAATAACGGCAACAATACGTTCAGCGAAGTTGGGCAGTTGGCAGGTATTTCAAACACGGACTGGAGTTGGGCGCCTTTATTCGCTGACTTTGATAATGATGGATGGAAAGACCTTTTTGTTACCAACGGGTATTTAAGAGACTATACCAATATGGACTTTATAAAATACATGAATGAATACACACAAACTAAGGGCAGGCTCAGGCGGGAGGATGTGCTGGATATTGTTGACAGGATGCCCGCATCCAATGTTGTAAATTATCTTTTTAAAAATAATACTGACCTTACATTTAGCGATGTAAGCAGGCAGTGGGGTGTAAATATACCAAGCAACAGCAACGGGGCTGCTTATGCTGATCTTGACAATGACGGAGACCTTGACCTTGTTGTAAACAATATAAACCAGCCCGCTTTTATATACCAGAACCAGGAGAATAAAAAAGCCAGCAATCATTACCTGGAAATAAAACTAACGGGTGACGGAGCTAACACAAATGGCATTGGCGCAAAACTTACTATTTACAACAATGGCAAAAAACAGTATTTGGAACAAATGCCATCAAGGGGTTATCAATCTACCGTCTCTAACATATTACATTTTGGTTTGGGTGCAGATACTCTTGTTGATTCACTTTGCATAATATGGCAAGGTGGTAAACAACAAACCATAATGCATGTTAAAACAAACCAATTGCTAAACTTGCAGGAAGGTGCCGTTCCTGTTATTGATATACAAGAAATCAGGTACGCCGTAATCGTTGGATATATAGATGTCTGGCCACCCATCGCCGTTAATATCTGCAATGCCTGCGCCAAGCCCATAGCTAAGGGCAGAGCTGTTAATATTTGTTGATGGGGTTATATCGGTAAAATGGTTGTTGTCGTTTTTGTAAAGCCTTACGCCTATTTCAGCATCAGGCTTATTAAATAATTGTGCCGTACCTGCTTCGTTAAGCACCGGCAGGTTATGCGGGTTGTGATGCAATAAAAGCATATCAAGGTCGCCATCCCTGTCATAATCAAAAAAATAAGCTTGTGTGCTATAGCCTGTATCAGCCAGGCCATATTGCGCTGCTTCCTCATTAAAATGCGGTACACCATTGGCATCGTTGCCAATGTTTATAAAAAGCTCATTCGTGCGTTTAGGGCCCCTTAACATTCCGGAATGGCAAACATAAATATCCATTTTGCCATCACCGTTTACATCGGCCATTGTAATACCTGTTTTCCACGGGCCGGGCCTTGCTGCAACACCTGCAGTTTCGGTAATATCTTCAAACTGCATGTTGCCTTTGTTCAGGTATAGCTTATTGTCGGTCATATTGCCTGAAAAATAAATGTCCTGCAAGCCATCATTATTTACATCACCAATTGCTACGCCACCGCCATTATAAAAATATTCGTACAATAAAACATTTGTATTTAACCCCTCAGTAAGCGTGTCGTTAAAATCTATATGAGTAGACGAAGCAGGCAGTAAGGTAAAAAGCGCGTTGTCCGTTGACGCTGTATCGCTTTTATTACCACATGCTGGGTACAGGCCAACTATACAAATACCCAATAAATATTTTTTGAAACGTGTCAACAAAGCAGACTTATTAAGCATGTTAGTGGTAAAAACCTGCACCGGCGTATTGCAACCGGTACAGGTATTAAAAATATTGCTTTTATTACAGATACTAATATCCTGGATTTTGAATAAGTTTAGAATTCTTATTTATTTCATCGCGGCTTATTGGCCTGTAATACATTTTGTCATCCCATGTACGGTTCTCCAGCGAGTTATCGTTGTAAGTAACATACAGGTAACTGTACTTGGATTCATCGTGATGATACGGTACTGGTGCTGTTGCCCCCGACTTAAGCTTGCCTGTTACATTTATGAATTCAAGCTTTCGGCCGAGCGTTGTTGATGCTATCATCCACCTTCGCGCATCGTGGTAACGCTGTTCTTCAAACGCCATCTCAACACGCCTTTCATTCCTGTATTCCTGCTTTAATGCATCGCCTGAAGATGTTACCGCAGGCATGCCCGCGCGAAACCTTATTTTATTCAACCATAATTTTGCTGTTGTTTCATCACCTGTTTCAATGCACGCCTCAACGTAATTCAGCGCAGCCTCCGTATAACGGAAAACAGGATAAGGAATATATTGCCTTGTATTATTATCTACAACATTAGGATCGGGGTCGATAAACTTCCGCATATAATATCCAGACCATGATGCATTCCAGTTTTCAATGGTGCTTTGCCTTGTATCAAGACCGGCAAAAAAGACGCCGGGAACGGACTCGTAAGAGCCCACCTGTATTTCGTTTGCAGGATCAACATTGCCTGAAATCTTATCGCGGGGTTTCCAGCCGGCGCCATCATATAAAACAGTTGCATAAAAACGCGGGTCCCTGTTTATATATGGTGATGATGATTCCGCTGGATTTGACCAATCGAATTTTGAGCCATCCATCATTTCATAGTCATCAACCAATTGCTGGATGGGTACATTACCCGCCCAGTTATGGTAACCATTGGGGCCATTATCCAACCCAACAGATGTTCCGTCAGTGCCCGGGCCGCCGGTATACAGGTCAGACGAAAAATCGCGCTGAAACAGTAATTCAGCTGCTGCTGCTGCATCTACGCCAGCCGCTTTACTTGCACCGCCCGTTGACATAGAAATGTAATTGTTAATTGCATTTTCTTTTGTTTCGGGTGTTGAAAGATTAAGCTTATAGCCTGATGTTGCATCCAGCACTGCTTTTGCCGCGTCCCTGGCAGCAGTCCAGCGTGAAGCCCTGTCGCCGGTAACATAACCAATCAATTCAGGGTTTGCATAACCGCTTATTGTTGCTGATTTTGCTTTTGCTGTAGGAATATCGTGCAAATCGCTTGCCGCGTACAATAGTACACGTGATTTTAGGGCCAGTGCTGAAATTTGGGTAGCACGCCCCCTGGCGAGCGATTTACCACCAAGTAATGATGTCGCACTGTCGCATTCACCAACGATAAAATTTACACATTCTGCATAGGTGTTCCTGGTAATGGAATAATCTTCATTCAACCCATAAGAGTGGGCTACAATTGGTATGGCGCCGTAATAACGCAGCAATTGCTGGTAAAAATAACCGCGCAAAAAATGCGCTTCACCCTGAAGGCGGTTATTAAGAACCGTATCAGTAAATGTGGCTGTTTTAAGATTTTCCAAAGCCACATTACACGCCCTTATGTAGCTGTACATGTTATTCCATTCGTATGTGCCATCTGCCCAGCCCGGGTTTGAAGGCGTTAACGTGCCCTCATTTATTGTATTAATATTACGGCCGGGGTGCACAAAAACGGCCTCGTCACTCAAACTCGCAAGTTCCTGCTCAAACCAGCCGCCATTGCCAAAACCATTGTAAATATTGGTTACAAAAGCTTCGGACAATGCGCCGTCTGTCCAGGTTACCTCAGAAGAAATTGATGTGAGGGGTGTAGTATTTAAAAAGTCCTTCTTACATGAGGCCAGCACTATGGCCGTGCCTGTAAGTATATATATTATTCTTTTCATGGCTTTCAATTTAAAAGGTAACTTTTGCGCCTACATTAATTATTCTTGACTGCGGATAATACTGTCCACTGCCGTTTATAGACTCAGGATCGAATATTCCCATTTTGTTCCAGGTAACCAGGTTGAGAGCGTTGGCATATATGCGCAAGGCCGTAATACCTGATTTTCTAAGCAATCCCGCAGATAAATTATACCCTAACTCAATGTTTTTCAGGCGCACATAATCGGTGTTGTACAGGTAATACGTATTCATGCCTGCTGCCCCGCCGTCATAATAAGTATTGCTCCTGTTTGCTATACGTGGGTTAACACTGCTTGGGTTGTCAAAGGTCCACTGGTGGTCATAAGTGTATTGCAGGTAATTGCCGATATCGCCAGATTCAGTATTGATATATAAAAGGCCGCCTGATGCACCCTGGAAAAGCACAGAAAGATCGAAGCTTTTATACGCTACATTAAGGTTAATGCCGCCTGTAAACGTAGGGTCAATTGACTTGTCAAGCCTTACCTGGTCGTCAGCATTAATTTTGCCATCATGGTTAATATCCTTAAACTTCATATCGCCCGGCTTAAGGGCTGGCGTTAAACCGCTGTAGTCAATAGTATTGGCATCAATATCTTTTTGTGTCGCAAAAACACCATCATATTCATAAGCCAGGTAAGTACCGCCGCCACCGCTTGTATATGGGTGTCCAGTAGCCAATTGCCATGTTGGTGCGCCTGGCGGCTCATCCTGGAACAGGATTTTGTTTTTTGCATAACCGCCTATTACAGTAACTGAGAATGTAAAATCGCCGCTGTGGCCATTGTACCCTACTGTAAAATCATAGCCTTTATTTTCGGCTTTGCCAATATTGGTTGGCGGCAACAGGTTTGAGATGCCACTTGTTGCTGGTGTTGAGCCGTTTAGTTGCCAAAGTATATTTGTGCGCTTGTTATAAAAATAGTCAAACTCAAAAGTTATTTTATTTTTCAAAAAAGCACCTTCAATACCTACGTCAGTATTATGGGCAACCTCCCACGTAAAATTTGGATTTGGTACAACTGTTTCATATAAAGTTTTAAAGCCCTGGTCGTTTATGGTATAACTGCCAAAGCCGTATGTGGACAGGTACTGATACTCTTTTAAAGTACCACCATAATATACCTGGTCGTTACCCACTTCAGCATACGAGCCCCTTATTTTAAGGTTGCTCATAAACCTCACATTGTCCTTAAAGAATTTTTCTTCTGATATCCTCCAGCCTGCGAGAAACCCGGGGAAAAAGCCCCAGCGCTGTTTGGTATCAAAAAGATAGGAGCCATCAGCACGCCACAAAAACTCAGCAAGATATTTTTCCTGGTAGTTGTATGCCGCACGACCAAAGTAGCTTAGCCTCGCCCTATTGTAGCCCTGGCCACCAACTTGCTGCCCTGCAGTACCACCCGCAAAAAGCTGATCAAGAGCAGGAGAGATGAAGTTAGTGCGGTAGGCATTAAAATCATCCTCTACATCTGTTTCTCTTGTTACAGCTGCTAACAGGTTAATGGTATGGCCGCCAAAAGATCTATCGTAGTTTACAAAGCCTGATGTAAGAATATTCAGCGTGTTATAATCTGCCTCATAAAGTTGGGGGCTTGTAAAAGTTGAACGGAGATTTTTGGTTAGCACAGGTGTTTTGCCATCAGCCTCATAAGATGTGTGGTCCCAAAAATAAAGATACCAGGGTGTTTGCCATGTTTTTGTGCGTTCAATTTCCTTATCAACGTTTACCGTACCGCTTAGCTTTAAACCAGGCACGCCGGGCACCTGCAGCTCTAATTTTGCATTAAGCTGAAAGTAATCGCTTTTGTCGTCGGCATAGCCTGTTTGGTTAGTTGCTATAACAATAGGGTTTTGCCCGTTTTCAATGTCCGGCCCTGGTAAGCCGTTTGGCCAAACTTCTGGATCAGTGGGCCTGCCACGCATCAGCATCCTGAAAATTGAGCCGGCAGATTGTGTCGGAAAATGGCGGTATTCTTCGCGTGCAGTTAAGCCTACGCTTGTACTAACATATTTATTTACTTTGGCATCAACATTAATAAGCATGTTGTACTGCTTGTAACCGGTGGCGGAATTTTTGTAATATCCATCCTGGTTCTCGTACCCAAATGAGGTAAGGTATTTTATATTCTCAGTTCCGCCTTTTATTTGCAAGGTGTGCTGAGACTGTGGAGACCATGTTTTCAACGTTGTTTTAAACCAGTCGGTATTGGGATGGCCCCAGGGGTCGCTTCCGTCCTTATATTTTGCAACATCAGCAGGCTGAAAAGGTGCAAGAAAAGTATTGCCGCCCTGGGTTGTATAAGAGCCTTTTTGCTGAAATGCAGACCACGCAGCATTCCATTCGCCAGGTGGTACACCATCGTAAATGGTGGTTTCATTATTCATTTGTGCATATTCAACCGCGGTGGCCATTTTAGGGATTATAGTCGCCTGTGCCCAGCCCTGGTTAAAGTTGTACGATACTTGTGGCTTGCCTGTTTTGCCATGCTTTGTTGTAATAAGTATAACACCATTTGCAGCCCTTGACCCGTAAATAGCAGCAGAGCCATCTTTTAATATTGACATACTCTCAATGTCTGCAGGGTTTAAGCGCTCAAGACCGCCGGCAACATCTGGCACACCATCTACAACAATAAGCGCCGAGCTGTTACCAAATGTGTTTACACCCCGTATGCGGATGCTTGAACCATCATATCCAGGTTCACCACTGCCCTGTACGGCGCTTACACCAGATAATCGCCCCACAAGCGAGTTAGAAAGGTTTACTGTAGGTGTTTTTTCAAGTTCCGTTCCCTTAACTGTAGAAACCGCGCCGGTTACAGTTACTTTTTTCTGTGTACCATAACCCACAACTACAACATCATCCAGTTTGCCTGTAGACGTAAGCAGCGTGATACTAAGATTGTTAGAATTTTTGACATCTACTTCCTGCGTTTGGAAGCCCACCGAGGATATTACAAGAATATTTTTTCCATCTGGGACATGGATAGAAAAGCCTCCATCGTCCCCTGAAGTAACGCCGATCGTTGTGCCTTTAATAACGATGCTTGCATTTGATACCGGCGACCCTTTATCATCAAGAAGCCTGCCTTTAACATCTTTATCAACCCTTAGGGGCTTTGCTGCTAAAAAACTACCTGAGGCAGCAAGCAGCAAACAAATTAGAAAAAGCGTTTTTTGCATTTGTAAAAAACGCCTGTAAAATAATTGAACAGTCATACTCAAGCGTATTAGATTGGTTTAAAAATTTGTGTCGGTCAAGTGGGACTAAAATGTTTTTAGCCCGGTGTGGTGTTAACTATCATTTAGTAGCATGGCATTGTTTTTTAGGTTAAAAAATTTATGTTCAACTAAGGGCAATACTCTACCGTTCGGTGCGCAAACGTTTGCACAACCGGTCTGCATTTATTGCGTAATCGATTACGCAATAAATGCACCTTTAAACAGCGTTGCTTTTAACAAAGCCGCAGGTACGTGTTGTTTTCTTTTTGATGGATACAAGAATAAGTGTGGTGACCGCCGGGGTTAATAAACATTACCTAAGAAGCCTTCACTGAACCATTTTTTAGGGAAGATTGTCTGAGATACAATACCGGTTCAAGCACTACTTTGGTTTTAATGTCGGTTGTCACGCCATTCTTACTTATTAAATCTGCTAACATTTTAAATGCCTCCATTCCCATTTGCACCGTTTGCTGGTCAACTGAGGATAAGGCAGGTGTCATATATTCACTGAAACTTTCGTTTGCAAAGCCAATTAACCCAAATTCACCGGGAATATCAATGTTCCGTTCCCTTAACCTTTTCATCACCCCCAATGCCGTATAATCTTCTGCTGCAAAAACTGCATCAGGCGGCTGGGTCAAATCAAAATAATAATCAACAGCTTTTCGTCCGCATTCAATTGATATGTCACCCATAAAAATATATTCCTCCCGTACTTCCATGCCATGTGCTTTTAAAGCATCTTTATAGCCTTTCATGCGTTCGCGGAATATTTTTATGTGCTGCTGTCCCGATACATGCGCAATTCTTTCATATCCCTGTTGTATCAAATGCTCAGTAGCATCAAATGCGCCCTTATAATCATCAATAACAACACATGGTATACCGAGTGAATCATCTGCACGGTCGAAAAATACAATCGGGATCTTTCTTCGCAGCAGCTCAGTAAAATGCGTATAGTCAGTGGTGCTGTTGGCAATGGATGCAAGAATACCATCAACCCTGGCACCTAAAAACGCTTCAATAGCTTTTATTTCAAGTTCAGTTGTTTCTTCAGATTGATATAACAATATGCTATAACCATTTGTTTTAGCCACTGTTTGGATACCGTGTACAACAGAGCCAAAAAAACTTCTTTGGGCGGTAGGTATAATTACGCCTATAGTATGTGATCTGCCTGAGCGGAGTGACGATGCTATCCTGTTACGGCTATACTCAAGCCTTTTAGCGGCATCAAACACCAGCTTTCTTGTTTGCTCACTTATACGCGGGTTATTATGCAATGCCCTGGAAATGGTTGCAGAAGTTAGGTTTAACTCTTTCGCTATGTCTTGTATGGTGGTTTTATATGACAATGCTGTGTACAATCGTTTACACAAGTTAGCAATTGTTTTGTATTTGCCAAATAATTATTGTACAAATGACAATAATTATTTTAATGTGTATTTTATACATTGGCACCATAAAATTCATGCCTGCATTTTTGTTTATAAAATTTACTCCAGCCCAAATACTTCATGCAAACCAGGTATCTGCACGTCTTTAAAACCTTTCTTTAGCAAACGGCGCTGAAACTCCTGCTGTACATCATATTCGCCATGTACAATAAATAATGTTTTTACATCTGCAGGGTTTTGGCAGGCAAGAAATTGGGAGAGATCATTATAGTCCCCATGCGCGCTCATACTGCGCATACTGCCAACTTCGGCTACAACTTTATAGTAGTCACCAAATATGCGCACTTCTTTAGCGCCGCTCATAAGCCTGCCGCCTAATGAATGTGGCTCACAATAGCCAACAAGCAGAATGGTGTTTTTGCTGTCGCCGATATTATTAAGTATGTGGTGCTTAACCCTGCCGGCATGAACAGTCATACTCAAGCGTATTAGATTGGTTTAAAAATTTGTGTCGGTCAAGTGGGACTAAAATGTTTTTAGCCCGGTGTGGTGCTTAACCCTGCCGGCATCAGCCATGCCGCTGGCAGAAATAATTATGCATGGTTCGGACAAATCATTTAACGCTTTACTTTCATCAACAGTTTTTATAAAACTAAGACCATCAAAGTCAAACGGATCATTGTCAGTCAGCAATAATTTTTTAATAGAACGGTTAAAGTTTTCGGGATGGCTTTTTACAACATCTGTTGCTTCGCGGCTTAACGGGCTATCAACATACACGCGCACTTTTGGTAATTTCCCCTCAAGGCTTAGGCCATTTAAAAAATACAGTAGCTCCTGCGTGCGGCCCACGCTAAATGCCGGAATTACAAGCTTGCCTTTTTTTTGCACACAGGTTTTTTCAATCCATTCAAGTAACTGGGTGGGGGTATTAAGCACATCTTCATG
>JABDGS010000128.1 GCA_013285915.1 Bacteroidota bacterium | reverse complement strand
AAGCCCAGGTAAATGCTGTTGAATTTGGTAAAAACAGGGTGCAGAATAAGAAATTTGTATGGAAGTTTTACCAAAGCCCAAATTTTAATGTATACTTTAACCAGGGTGGCCTTGAACTGGCCAAATATGTAGTGCAGGTTGCAGAGGAGGAACTATCGCCTATTGAACAATCAGTTGAATACTCATTACAGCGCAGGGCAAACATTATTATATACGACAATTACGAAGACTATAAAACCAGTAACATAGGCCTGGGTATTGACTGGCAAAATGCAGGCGGTGTAACCAAGCTGGTAAATAATAAAATGGTTGTTTATTTTGATGGTAACCACAACACACTGCGCATTAAAATACGCGAGGGGATAGCCAAAATACTAAGCGATAATATTTTGTTTGGTGATGATATTGGCGAATTTGCCAGCAACGCTGCCTTGCTCGATCTTCCACAATGGCTTACTGACGGCTATGTAAGATACATTGCCGAACCCTGGAACCAGGAAAAAGATGACGAACTTAAAAGCTCCATGCTTAGCGGTGATTACAAAAATTTTTATGCTTTTGCGTTTGACAAACCAAACCTTGCAGGCAACGCATTATGGTACTACATTGCAGAAAAATACAAGCCTGAAAATGTTACCTACTTTTTATACCTGGCGCGTTTATACAAAAACCTTAATACAGCATCGCAGCGCATTTGCAAAAAGAAGTTTAAAGACGTGCTTGCCGATTTTATGGAGTATGAACAGCAGAAGTACGAGAATGACCTGAAACAGCGTAAAAATGCCCCCAAGGGCAAGCTTACAATTGTTGAAGAGGCCGATAAAAAAATAGACTATTTTAAGTTTGCTGCAAACCCCAACCCTAAAAACAACTCTTACGCAGTAGTAAAATTTAAGGGTGGTGTTTACAGTATTAAATATATTGATAACCTGTATGATGAGCATATATTGCTTAAATACGGCTTTAAAATGCTTGGCACAACTGTAGCTTCCAACTACCCTTTGCTTGCATGGGATGGTAAAGGCAGCCGCCTGCTGGTTATTTATACAAAGGATGAAAAAACCTACATGTTTGTGTACGATGCCATAGCGGGTATTAAAAGGTTTAAACAGGAAATTGAAGGTTTTGACCAAATACTGGATGCAGGCTTTATGCTTGATGCCAATACGCTTTTATTTAGTGCCGTTAAAAATGGCCACTCAGATATTTTTACCTATAAAATTGATAATGGCAAGGTTAAGGCAATAACCAACGATGTTTATGATGACCTTGACCCTGCGTATGTGTCATTCCCCAATCGCACGGGTATCATTTTTGCATCAAACCGCCCGGGCCCTGGTGCCGCAGGCGGTGATACAGCCATACCCAGCAGAAACCACTACAATATTTTTTTGGTTGACCTGCTGAATAATGGTGATATGAAGCAAATAACCCAGCTAACCAAAGTTAAATACGGAAACGCACGCTACCCTGCGCCTTATAATACCAACCATTTTACCTATGTTAACGATGAGAATGGTATTGCTAACCGCTGGGCAGGATTTTTTACCACGCAGAGGGATGGCCTTGATACATTGTACTATATAGGTGATGAAATACTGCGTAACCCGGGGCCTAAAGAAATTGACAGCACGCTTAGCGCATGGCAAAAGCAGGAGCCGGATAGCATAAGCTATTTCCAGGTCTTCAAAGATTCAACGTATACATTCCCTATAACAAACTACCAAAGCAGCCTGCTTGAATCAAAAGTTTCGGGTAATAACGAGCAGGTGAGTGAAGTAAGGCGTGAGGGGGATGAGAAATTTTTATACAAGCTTAAAGTTGATTCTGTTACCCTGCGCAGGCGTAACATAACTGCAAGGCCTACTGATTATATTAAAAAACTTATTCAGCAGGAAAGGCTGGCTGGTGGCAGGACGTCGATTAAAAAAGATTCTACGGCAAACAAGCCAAAGAAAAATATTTTCCAGAACGAGTTTGAGGATGATAAATCAGATTCTGCAAAAACAGCAGTTGCCAATAACAGCACTACGGCAATAACACCTGTTATGCCAGTAAGGGAATCAGCATTAACAAAGTCGTCGCTGTTTGATTACCGGCTTAAGTTTAATGCAGATTATGTTTTGGCGGGTGTAACCAACAATATTCTGGTAAACCGTTACCAGCCATTTGCCAATGGCGCGGGCCCTATACAACTTAATAACGGTAACGACCTTGACTTCTCATTCAGGGTGGGTGTGAGCGATATAATGGAGGATGTGAAATTTATCGGCGGTATAAGATTTGGTACCAGCCTGTCAGATAAAGACATATTCTTCTCTTTCCAAAACTTCCGCCGCAGGCTTGATTGGGGGCTAACTTACTATCGCAGCAATATTAACAACTTTTCGGGCCTGTTTACAAATTTGGACCCCCCTTATTACGCCTTTGATAATGGTTTATATACCAACCTGTACCAGCTAAACCTTTCATTTCCAACTAACGAGGTTAACAGTATAAGGGCTATGTTTGGCTTCCGGTCAGACAGGGCGGTATTAAAGCCATATAATAACCTAACTCTTCAGTCTGACCCGAATGGGTTACCTGTTAAAGATTCAATGAACTACACCGGGTTAAGCCATTTTGAATTTGTGCATGATAATACGATAAACCCTGTTCAAAATATTTGGAACGGCCTCAGGTGGAAAGTATACCTGGATATGGATTTCCCGTTAACCAACCAGGGCTCTAATTCAGCCGTGGTTAAATCAACAGGAAAACCAATTTATAATATTGGGTTTGATGCCAGGAATTATTACAAAATATACCGCAACTTTATTTGGGCAGTAAGGGCGGCGGGGGATTTCTCGTTCGGAGAAGCCAAAATAATTTATTACCTCGGCGGTGTAGATGGATGGATAAGCCCCAAGTTTAATAAAAACACACCGGCAGACTTTTCGCAAAATTACGCATACCAGTCGCTTGCTATAAATATGCGTGGCTTTACGCAGAATATTGCCAATGGTAATAATGCAATGGTTATAAATAGTGAGTTACGGCTACCCATATTTACCACCTTCTTTAATAAGCCCATTAACAATGCCTTTATACGCAACTTTCAGTTAATACAGTTTATTGACCTGGGTACTGCCTGGGCAGGCTCGCTCAAAAACATAGAAAGGCCAACTTATACAACTGTTGAGCAGCCGGTTACATTTAGCGAGAGGGCAGGAGGCATTGGGCCATTTGCAGGGGGCTACGGTTTTGGCGCACGCAGCACCTTGTTAGGGTATTTTCTAAAGGTTGATGCAGGATGGCCAATGGACGGCCTCTTCAGGGGCAGCCCGGTTTGGTATTTTGCGTTGGGTTTTGACTTCTAAACGTGAATCGTCAATCGTGAAAGGTGAAGGGGTGTTATGGCTTGTATAGGGAGTTAACGTCTCTCAGAAATAAAAAAGCGGGAGGCTGCACGTGAATTGCAGCCTCCCGCTTTTACTAAATATCCCGTTCACGGCAATGCGACCTAAATTTGTTACTTTGGCGTTTCACG
This sequence comes from Bacteroidota bacterium, assembly GCA_013285915.1. Classification (GTDB taxonomy): domain Bacteria; phylum Bacteroidota; class Bacteroidia; order Chitinophagales; family Chitinophagaceae; genus JABDFW01. The sequence goes on along the minus strand of JABDGS010000128.1, from coordinate 5,853 downwards.
CTGCCTGGTAAAGTGCATCACCGTTTCACGTTTCACGATTGACGATTCACGAAAAAATCAATTCTCCCACTCCGCAACAAACACATTGGTATCATGTCCGCCACCATTATTGCGGTTTGAGGAAAACATTATTTTTTTACCATCGGGGCTAAACATTGGGAAAGCGTCAAAACCCTTGTCACGGCTTATTTTTTCCATACCACTACCATCAAAATTTATCAGGTACATATTAAAAGGAAAGCCGCGCTTATACTCGTGGTTACTGCAAAAAATAATGTGTTTGCTGTCAGGTGTAAAATTCGGCGCCCAGTTTGCCTGCCCAAGGTGTGTTACTTGTTGTACATGGCTGCCATCGGCATCTGCAACAAAAACTTCCATTTGTATTGGTGCTACAAGCCCCTTATTAAGTAAGTCTTTGTAATCGGCTATCTCTGCATCTGTTTTTGGCCTGCTTGCACGCCATACTATTTTTTTGCCGTCAGGGCTAAACCATGCGCCACCATCATAGCCAAGCTCATGGGTTATTTGGGTAACCTTGTATGTATTCAAGTCCATTATGTACAGGTCAAGGTCGCCGTTACGTATGCTGGTAAATATCATTTTTTTGCCATCGGGGCTAAGCGTACCCTCAGCATCATAGCCGGGCGTATTGGTAAGCTGTTTAATAATATGGCCGTTGGTGTCAGCCATAAAAATATCAAAGCTCTCGTAAATAGGCCATATATAGCGGTTGTTAAACTTACTTCGGTCCGGCAAAGGCGGACAGCTGTCACCACCTAAATGTGTTGACGCATAAATAATATGTTTGCCATCCTTCATAATAAAACCACAAGTAGTGCGGCCTTTACCACTGCTTAGCTGCTTGTACGTAAAAGGCTGGTTATAAACGGGAATAGTACCCCAAAACATCCTGTCGCATGTAATGCCTTCTTTAGGGTTTGTGCGCTGAAAAATAACATGTTTACTGTCATAACTCCAGTATGCTTCTGCATTATCGCCGCCAGTGGTTAATTGTTGTACATTTTTAAAATGCTTCTCCTCCGCGTAATGCAGGGTATCGGATTGAGCACAAATTGGTAACCGCATAAGCAGAAGTATCAGGCCTATGCCGGCTTTATGCTTATTAAACTTCATTATTGTAATTTTTTGCAAAATAAGCGGTTACAATAATGCGTTGTGTAACAAAAAGGTCATAAAACAGAAACCTGCCCTTTATTTTTGTAACATGAAAAGATGGATATTGGCAACCCTGGCATTTGGAATAATACTAGCAGCCTGTAATGGCAACAGTGCTGAGGATATACATAAGCATGATGTTTATTATATGGCAATGCCAAAAGGGGTTGTTGATCTATATAAGGCCGTGAAGGAAAATCCTGATAGCATTAATTTCCGTTTGCAATTGGCATTTGCATTAGACAGTATCGGCATGCCGGCAGTAGCACTGAAGCAAATGGACACACTGGTCACAAAAGACACCAGTAACTACAAACTATGGCTTAACCGTGGCGCCATTGCCGAGGATGCAAAAGATACTGTTGCTGCGATGGAGAGTTACGCCAGGGCTTTGCATATATACGAATCCCCCGACGGCCTGCTTGATCTGGCTAACCTGTATGCCGAAACCAAAAACCCGCGAGCATTACTTATTTGTTCAAGGGTAACCAGTATGGCGCTTGGTAAAGAATACGATGCGCACAGCGCCTTTATCGCAGGTATTTATTACGCACGCACCGGTAAACGTAATGAGGCATTGCAAAAATTTGATGAGTGCATTGCAGGCAATTACACCTATATGGAAGCCTATATTGAAAAAGGAATGGTGTACTTTGACAACAGGCAATACGCCGATGCGCTTAAAGTGTTTAACTTTGCCGCAACTATTAATAACCTTTACGCCGATGCTTATTATTACCAGGCTCGTTGCTACGAAATGATGAACAATAAAGACAGTGCCATTATCAGGTTTAAGCAATCGCTTGGGCTTGATAAAAATTTGCAGGAAGCCCACAATGGTTTAAAAAGATTAGGCGCGGAATAATACAGGTTATTCAATTACTGCATCAACCTCTATTTCTACCAACAGCCTTTCATCAATCAGTGCACTTACCTCAATTAAAGTGGCTGCCGGGCGTATGTTTTCAAATACTTCCCCTTGTGATTTCAGCACTTCTTCATAGCGGCCCATATCAGTAATAAAAGTGCGTATACGCACAATATTGGTCATATTAGCACCTGCCTGCTGCAATGCCTTCCCTATTTTTCGATAAATAAAAGCGGTTTGTTTATACATGTCATCAATGCCCACTATCTCGCCGTTATCATCTACTGCAGTAGTGCCCGCAACAAAAACCATATTGCCTACCTTAACAGCCCTGCTGTAACCATATTTTTTCTCCCATACCGTACCCGAGGAAATTAATTGCCGTGCCATAATAATTCAGTTTAGCCTATGAAGATAGTAAAAAGTGCTGCCTGTTACGATATTCTTGCCATAAGCGGAAAAGCAAAGCAGCAAAGCTCAAAACACCTCTTTCGCTTCTAATCCGGGCAATCCTTCTTTTAGTCTTTTTGATAATTCAGGCAGTTTTATGGTGGGCACTTTGGGAAAAAGATGGTGTTCCAAATGATAAAACATGTTGTAGGTAAACCTGTTTTTCCAACGGTTGCTTACTGTACGCGCAAATACTTCTTCATCACAGCCATGGTGCACCGTCCACACGGCAAAAAAAGCAGTAAAACACTCGCCAATACCCATTACGATAACATGATATTGCAAAACGCGCAAATGCACTGCAAATACTGCGATACCAAAACCTATAGCAAGCAGCATTTCAAAAATAATATAACGTACCGCCTGTTTGCTGCCGTTTCGCAATGCGTTCTCGTGCTGCCGGTAAATATATACCGGCCCGTAAAGCAATGCCTGCAGGGCAGTCATTTTTGCACAGTGCCCTTCCACGTCTGCCTGTTGCAGGCAATATTTGTGATGCCGCAGATGGTTGTATTTTACGGCGTGCATTGCAGTCATCATTAAAACGCTGTTTACAATAATGGTAATTTCTGTTACCTGTTTTGATGTGCCTAATGTATAATGAAATGCATTATGTACCTGGCGTAGCCCCGTTAAAAAGAACAGGAATGAGCAAGGCAAAGCTGCTGCATACCATTTATAATAAGCAAATACTAATGATAACACCAGCCAGGGAATACTGATGCTGTTTTCAATAAATGTTTCTTTCAGGGAAAGTTTTGTAAGATCTTTCCATGCTACGGCTTTTAACCGTTTATCGTGAAGGAGGCTCATAAAAAAAAGTTTTAGGTTTAATGTTTAAAGTGGCGAGGAGAGGTAAGAGCATAGGGTTGAAAAGAGCAAAGGTTTAGGGCTAAAAAATGATCTTAGCGCAACAGAAATCCTGTTAATCTCGAAAATCCTCTTAATCTGCGTCCCATAAAAATTATCGAAACAAATGATAACGCGTTCGTGGCAATTTGCTCACTATGCTTTTAAATGCATCTTCAAGTTTTTCATACTTAAAAGCAAAGCCGGCTTCGGTTAATTTGGTTGGTAGCACCCAACGGCTTTTTAGCAAAAGCTCTGTTTCAGTGCCAATTAAAGCAGCGCCAATTTTTAACATCCATACAAAAGCGGGCAGCCCAAACGCTTGGCCGGCAACCTTGCGGAGTGTTTGCATAAATATGTTGTTTGTAACCGGGTTAGGGCTGCACACATTATACACACCTTCAATATCTGCATGATCATGTAAAAAAGCAATGGCGCGGCAAATATCTTCCGCATGCACCCAGCTAAACATTTGTTTTCCGCTGCCCTGCCTGCCGCCAAGCCCAAATTTACAGAGGTTCAAATACGGAATAATCACACCCCCATTGCCTAATGTAACAGCCATCCGCAGGGCTGCTTTGCGGGTAAAAGGTGTGCGCTGGTCAAAAAAAGTCTTCTCCCAAAGCTTGCAAACCTGTACACTGAAATCGTTTCCAATTTCGCCGGTATATTCATCCTGCGCCCTGTCGGTTGCGTGGCGGTAAATAGTGGCAGAAGCTGCGTTAACCCACAGTTTTGGCGGTACTATGGCATGCTGAATTGCTGTACCAATGGCTTTTGTAGTTTCGGTACGGCTGTCAAAAATTTCCTGTTTATTCTTTTCAGTATAACGGCAGTTTACACTTTTGCCTGCAAGGTTTATTACCATTTCAGCACCATCAATTTCCTTGTACCACTCACCGGTATTTTTATTATCCCATTGTACAAACCTCAAATTTTTTTTCACTGCGTCGTCTATATCACTGCCGCCAAACGCGTTATTAGCGCTGTTGGGCAGCCCACGTGTAAGAATAACAATTTCGTTTTCTGCTCCAAAATAGCTGGCAATTGCCTGGCCTATAAAGCCACTGCCACCCGCTATTACAATTTTTTTGTTTTTCATAAACAAACTATTTTAAATAACTCATTGGGCGTTTGTGTAAGTACAAAATTTCGGCAATGCAAATACCCGTATAAAAAACGGCGGCAACTGGTAACACAACTGCGAATAACGGTGCAACCGCTGCCTCAAAATATAATGCGATGTACATTAATGAAGGGCATACAAGGCATATAGCACCAATACCCAAAGCACAACATATTATCACGAGCGGTTTAACGTATTTTTCTTTGTACTTCTCGCTGCTTATAGACGCATGTATTGTAAGACTTATAAAAAACCATATACTTGTTACATAATAAAAGATTATTGCTGAATGATGGTTTAGTAAAACTGTAATTAGCCACGCAGTTAAAATTGCTGCCTGAAGTACGGCATCTAATATCCTGTAATAGTGTTTCATAAATCTGTAATTACCGTATTTTCAATAAATATTGAAATTTTGATGCCAAATAAATCCCGCTTTTTAGCGGGACTACAATTGTAATCATTTGAACAACTTCAAAAAATTGCTCCAAAACCAATTCTCTTCTGCTTTTATCATCATATCCATTGTTTTGTCCGCCTGGCCAGCAAATTTTTTAATGTTTTCAATAGCTTGGGTAAATGCTTTTACTTCCGGGTCTTTCTTATCTTCTTCAACATCACTTAATTGGTTTAACACCTTAACCATGGGATCAAGTTCACGTTTTTTTCTTTGCTGCATTATATATGTAGCAACCTTCCAAATATCTTTTTCGGCAATAAAATATTCTTTACGGTCGCCGGGCACTATTACTTTATTCACAAGGTTCCAATCCATCAGTTCGCGCACGTTCATATTGGCATTTCCCCTGCTAATACTAAGCTGCAGCATAATATCATCTGTACTTAATGGCGTGCTTGCCACCAGCAAAAGTGCATGCACCTGGGCCATAGTGCGGTTTATGCCCCATTGGCTGCCGAGCACCCCCCAACTTTGTATAAACTGTTCTTTTGCTTCAGCCAATTTCATAACACAAAATTAGTAATACTTCTGAATTTTCAAAACTTTTTGAAAATTAAATTTATACAGATTTCAAAAAAGTGCAGAATTGCAATCGACTGCTGCCCTGAAAGGTAATTTGCTGCTACTGCCGGCAGATGATTTTTCTGCCGGCAATTGAAGCGACTACGCGGTACGTAAATTTAGTGTCATGCTCTTTAATGGCTCACATAAAATAAGCAGCCTCATTAATATCTTTTGCAGGTAACCAATCATTTTTAAAAAGATAAACTGCATCGTCGCTTTTTTTGCGAAAAAATGCAACGGGAGAGAAATGTAAAGATAGTTAAGGCAGTAATTTTTCTCATATTTTAAACACAGATAAGGGTTTTAAAACATCGCTCATTAAATTAACTGCAAATATTTAATTACCTCAAAAAATTTGCT
>JABDGS010000127.1 GCA_013285915.1 Bacteroidota bacterium | reverse complement strand
CGACTACTCGGCCGTGGATTTCGCTCGGTGGTGGAGGGATGGTGGTTGTTTCAATGGGTGCGGGCGTCTCTTTTTTTGGAGCTTCCTTTTGCTTGATCACCACGGTTTTCTCAGTGATCTCGTAAGTTAGGGGCTGGTCTTTGAAGCATTGTTCCAGTACCGTTTTAAAATCGGTATTGGTAACATCAACACTGACATTCTTTGCCAGTTTGATATCGCCGTCAAAATACAGGAACTGGTAACCGGACTGTTTCTCCAGTTCATGGAGTACCTTGGTAAGGGGTAAGTCCTTTGCCTTCAGGGTGATCTTCTGAGCCACCCCTTTGGCGCTTGCCGTGAGGCAGGCAGCCATGATTAAAATTGCCGTCAGTTTCATAACGCGCAGCGTTTTGGTTAAATCCATAACTTTGTTTTGTTTGGGTTAACGATTAAAGCAGTCTTTGCCGATTTGGTTAATATCGGGTTTGCCCAAACGTATTGCCGCGCCGTCTGATACACGGGGCGGTTTTTTATTGGGCAACCCTTGTTGTTTGTTTTAGGTCATATAGTCTAGTTAACTGGTTTTACGATAATTTTCTTTCCCTGTATATCAAACGTTACTTTCTTCGTGAGTTCCAGCACATGCAGCAGTTGTGAAGCATTGACAAAACGCGAAGTGCCGCCGCTGATCGTGCCGCTGACTTTCCCTTCATAGACGATCTCTACATCATACCACCGCGCCGCCTGCCGCATGATCGTTTCTATGTCCGCGCTGTTAAACCGGAACCTGCCGTCTTTCCAGGCTGTTACTTCATCTATATCCACATCCTTGTAGATGGCTATTTTCCCCTGCCCGTCAAGGCTCGCCTGCTCCCCTGGTTGAAGCATTGTGCTGTTTACCTTTACCGCGCCTTCGATCAGCGTTGTTTTGACGGTTGGTTCGTCATTGTAGGCATTGACATTAAAGGCTGTTCCGATATCTTCTATCGTTACAGTATTCGCCTGTACTTTAAAAGGCTGCTTAGTCTTATGCACCACTTCAAAATAGGCCTGCCCGGTAATCGTTACAGAGCGGTCATGCCCCGTGAAGGCGGTTGGGTAAGTGATGGAGCTTGCCGCATCCAGCCAGACCTTTGAGCCATCAGGCAACACCAGTGTGAATTGGCGGCCTTTGCCGGTTGTCATGGTGTTGTACACTACTTCGGTGGCGATACCGGCTTTAGCAGCCTCGTATTGGACCGCGCCATCCTTTTTTACGACCTGTGCATTACCCTGTAAAGCGATGTTCCCGTTATTGGCGGAGTCCAGCACGATCTTCCTGCCATCGGATAGGGTCAGGATTGCCCCGGCATGGCCGGGTTTCACATCGTGCTGGATATTGGCAGTGATGATTGCTGTTGGTTTGTTCAGGATAAACAAGCCCGCCAATAACAAAATAACCGCTGCCGCCCACCAGTATTTGCGTAAGAAATGTATCCGGTGGACCATCGGGATAATGGTATTTGCTGGTTTTTCGATGATCCGTTCAAACATGGCGGTCCACTCAACATGCTCGGCAGGGTCTGTTATTTCCTGCTGTTCAAATACCTGCATGATGACCGTCTTCAGCCCCGCATCTTCCCCTGACTGCCTGATGTAACCAAACAGTTCGTCCAGCTCCCCCTCTGCAGCGGTATTGTCCGAATAGCGGCTGACCAGGTATGTCAAGCGGTTTTCATCCATAAAAAACAACTGTGTATATAAGTAAGTGCCAAAAAAAAGCCGGAGGGAGTATCGGGACGAAAAATATTTTTTTAGTGGAGGAAGAAAAGGGCGAGCAGGGGGGCTGTCTTCGCTAAATTCTCCCTGATGGCTTGTAAAGCCAGGGATACCTGTTTTTTAACCGTCAATGGTGAAATATGCAATTCCTCAGCGATCTGCTGGTGGCTGAGGCCCTGCTCCCGGCTCATTTTATAGATCAGCTTCCGTTGTGGGGGCAAGTCCTTCACCGCGTCATTGATCAGCCCTTCGCTTTCTTTCACATCAAGGTATTCTTCCGTGTCACTATGGCCCTCTCCTTTCCGTGCGAGGGATTGCAGGAAAGCCTGGTCATTCGAAACTTTTTTTAAATACCGGAAAGTCTTGTTATAGGCGATGGTAAATATATAGGCGGGCGGGTTTTCTACATTGGCCAGGTTCGCCCTGCTTTCCCATAAAGCGGTAAAGATCTCCTGGACGATCTCCTCTGACGCGTATTCAGATTTGGTCAGTTTAAAGGCAGCACCGTATAGCCGCAACCTGTACGCGTCAAAAACGGTACGGAAAGCAGTTACATCCCCTTCCGACACCTGCAGGAAGAGGTCTTTTTCGTTATATGCTGGCACACTGGTCAAATCTAAACGGGTTGTTAGTAAAGGTACGTAGTTGTATTGCCTTATCCGGGGAAACAAATTAAGAAAACACTAAAAATAAAGGAGTTGTGTTATAACGCATGAGCATCCTGCGCAAGCGAAATGACGAGGAAAATATAATTCCCCCGTTCGTCAGAGAATATTTTATGGGAGTAATCCGGGCGCAAGGCAAAAGTTTTAGTTCAAACAAATATATGATTTAACATTTTCTCGATTTCCATTGCATTTGTGGATTTTTATTATTATTTTTCTGAAACCTAAAACAACGACCATGGTAACCCGCTTTTTCAACACTAAATGGCTACTTTTTCTTGTGTGTTTATTGCTTTTCAACAACTGTAAAGTAATAAAGCTTACTCAACAGCAACAGCAGCAGCAACAACAGGAACAAGAGGAACAGGAGGAACGGCAGCAGCAACAGCAGCAGCAACAACAGCAGCAGGCTACAGATAATAGCTCCAAACTAAAAGGGATTTATACAATCGTCCCTATATTTTATGCGACAGACCGGAATATTATCCCTGGGCAGGCCACAGCAATGTTTGGTACAAATTGGGGAGGCGACCAATATTCAACCGGAATTGTTTCAGTGACCGTGCCCAAAAAACACGTAATCGGCAATATCGAAAAGACCCCTTGGTACAGGGGAGAGGATAAAGCAAAGGATTTCACTATCAAGTCGCAGCAGTCACTTAGCCAGGAAAAATTTTACCAGGCGCTCAACGGTATGTGCGGAAAATCATCCAGCCGCGATGTCCTCATTTTTATCCATGGCTTTAATAACACTTTTGAAGACGCCGCATTAAGAACTGCGCAAGTGGCCTATGACCTCGGGTTTAAGGGAACGACCATGATGTTCAGCTGGCCATCGAACGGCAGCGCGGTTGATTACACACAAGACGGGACAAACGCAGATTGGGCAAGGCCCCATTTAATGAGTTTTCTGGAAGATATTGCCAGTAAAGTACACCCGCGTAATATCAATATCATCGCACACAGTATGGGCACCAGGGTACTGGGACAGGCACTCCGGGAATTTAAGTTGGCCCATATCAATATCCACTTCACGCAGGTCATCCTGGCCGCACCGGACATTGACGCTGCCATATTTAAAAGGGATATCGTTCCTTGCTTTACGGACGCTTCCACCCATTATACCATGTATTGCTCATCAAATGATGTTGCCCTGAAGTTATCCCAAAAAATAAACGGGCATCCGAGGGCAGGTGACAGCGGGCCAGGGTTAGTCGTAGCCCCACCGCTGGAGACTGTTGACGCATCCGGTGTTTTGACGGACGATTTTTTTAACCATACCTATTTTGCCAAATCCGATAAGTTGCTGCGCGATATCGCGGCGCTAATTAATAACAACGCCACACCGGCACAACGGAATTTGAAAATGCTCAACAAAACCAACCTGCCTTACTGGAAATTTTAACCCTTCAGTTATGAGAAATTTAATAACGGCTTTGATAATCGCAATTGCTATTGTACCTTTAAAGGCACAGGTGATCAGTATCACCAAAAAGACCGGCTCGCATAATTACCGTGACGATATGCAGTTTGCTGAAAGTTCGGACAGTGCTTTTAAGATCATGTCCTTCCTGCTCAGCAGCCCGGAATTCAGAACCGCAATTTCGGCGCTCCGGTTTCCCCATTCCAGTTATTGCCGGGGCTATGGGAACCGTGGTTCCATTGATGGCACAGATATTTTGACAGTATTGTACAGGCGCCAGGCTGATTCGTTAAAACTGGTGATCGAGGATTCATCCGACGCACTAGGAAACACATTTGCCGGTTCGGACAGTACGACCGCCTTTTATAAGCCCATTTACAATGATATGTGCCACCTCCCCTTTTCCGTGGCCCTCGCGGTAAATCTTTGCCATGAATATATGCACCGCCTCGGCTACTGCCACCAGCATAAGCCGCATGAACATACTTACCGCACGCCGCCAACCGGCGATAAGTGCACGGATGAAAAATATGATCCCGATGCCTATAGCCGGGATGTGGCCTACCGGGTGGGATGGATCGCTTATGATATTTTAAATACGCTTTATAAAGAGCAAAAGTTGTTTCCTGCAGCTATGGGTAAATAAACTAGGCCCCTGTAGAAACAGGGGCCGCCTGGCGTGGCTTTAACCAAACTCGCCCACGCACATATATGAGAAATATTTTTAAAAGGCTGCGAGTAAAAACAAGCTGCCGGTGCCCTTGCCAGGGCTATCACATGAGAAATAAATTATGTTGAAGGCCGGCTTTCATACCAGTCCATTTTTGCCAAATTCACTTTTGCTTCAATGCTGCCAACGATCTCCTCAAATACCTCTTCATACACCAGCAACCGGTAAGCCGTTGTATCTTCGGATATTTTCAGCATCCAAAGGAACCCTGCTTTTTTGATGAGCAACTTTTGTACAATACCCTGCTGCCTTTTTGCTTCTACCACCAGAACGCCATTCTTCATAGTTACCACATTACATACTCAAACATCTCTGCTTTTTCATAGGCCCCTGTTTCATCCACCAATGTCTTGACAAGGCCGGCCTTGGTGGCGGGAACAAGGATGAGGTATACCTGCCTGTTGCCGCAAAGGACCATCCACTGTATCCGGAAATGGATGATCGTGTTGGATTCGCTTAGAGGTCCGAGGGTAACAGGCATGGCCTTTTCCTTTACTTCTGCCACGAGAATGTATTGTTTATACATTGATAGGGTTTTCCAGTGCTTTCAGGAATAAGGTCGTTCTTATGCCAGGGTGGTAAGAGGGTTTATATTCCACGTACCCTAAAAACGCCATGTCCCGCATATGCCTGTGGTAGGTGCTTGTTGACCCGATCCTGGCGAGTTCCATAACATACTCCCTGCTGATATAAAACGGGTTACACTGCTGTTCCTGCCAGCAATACAGGAAGGCCAGGTACATGGTGAAATGCCCTTTTCCGATCCTCTTATCCTTTGATGATGTTTTGATAAATTGCATCATCTGTTCCGTTATTATATCCATTCCAGTTTATTGCGCTTTTAAACTTTTCTCCAGTGCTTTTTGAATGTCGTCGTGTTTATAAAACAATATGCCGCCCATTTTTGCCGGCTTGAGTGTGCCATTGATCCTTAGGTTCTGCAGGGTATTGTTCGAAATGCCGAGCAGTTTCTTTACTTCCGCCGTTTTCAGCCATTGTTTTGACGGCGCTACTTTCGCATTGAGTAACTCCGTGATCTCTGAAATGATTTCCTTCCTGAATTCCAGTAAGTCCTGCCTGGTGATAAAATCTACTTGCATATTCCTGTTGTTGAATTTTTTCTTCTTCCAGCCTTCTCCTTTTCAGGAGATAGATGATCTCTGTAAACAATCGTATCCATACTATCTCTGGCATCAGTTGTTGTTTTTATGGTATGTATCCAGCCCGCACTCCAACCAATCGTTATAGGCTTTTATACTTGGGGTATAGCCCATAGGATGATTGATCAATCTTCCATCCGGTGTTAGCATCACATACAACGGCTGTGACACCTGCCCAAAATTTTCACCCTCGAATAAGGCCCACTTATCTCCTTCCGTTTGTAGTTCTTCGTCCTTATAAAATACAGATTGCTGCAATTTTTTCCGGTCATCCACATATAGTGATACAAGTATGAACCTGTCATTGATTGCTGATGCGATTTGCGGTTGTACCCATACATTTTCTTCCATCTTTCGGCAGTTGACGCAGGCCCAGCCCGTAAAGTCAACAAGGATAGGCTTATGTTGCTGTTTAGCTAACGCAACCGCCTTGTCAAAATCATTGATGGCCTGCGGCTGAAGCCTGTTTTGTTTTTGAAAAAAACTATAGCTCCTGGGCGGCGGGAACCCACTTAACAACGGCAGGTCATAACCGGTAAAATCCATGGCGATATAACCCGTGAATAACAGGAAAAATACCGCTACCAGTTGAAAGGCCAGTTGTTCCCTGAATAAGAGGTAGATCGATAAAGCAAACGTTAAAATGAGCCATACTACAATAAAGGATTCCCTCTTCAGGATACCCCAGTGGCCGACCAGGTCAGCATTGCTCAAAAATTTAAAGGCAAATGCGAGTTCGATAAAAGCCAGCATCTTTTTGACTGTATCCAGCCAGCTACCACTTTTCGGCACCTTCTTTAACCATTGCGGGAAGATAGCAAACAACCCGAAAGGCAGGCCCAGCGCCAGTCCGAATCCCGCCATGCCTGCTGTCAACGCCCAGGCGCCAGCGTTCGCAGAGCCTGCCAATAAGGAACCAAGTACCGGCCCTGTGCAACTGAATGACACGATGACGAGCGTGAGCGCCATAAAGAAGATACCACCTTTGCTACTGCTTGCATTGGTCATCCGGTTTGGCAATGCGATCTCGAATAGACCAAAAAACGACAACGCAAACAATACGAAGATGACAAAGAAGGCCAGGTTCACCCATACATTGGTTGCGATGGAATTAAACATTTGGGGGTTGAGTGAACCAACGATATGAAAGGGAACACTGGCCAGCAGATAGACCGAAAAAATGCTTGCTCCATAATAAATCCCATGGCTCCTTTTTTGTTGTTTCATAAAGTACGAAACCGTGAGTGGTATCATAGGAAAGACGCAGGGCGTCAATAAAGAGATGAGGCCACCTGCAAGGCCCAATAAGAAAATACTGAATACGTTTTTGCTTGTACGTTGTTCACCACAATCAGCTAACGGTTTTGACAGATCAATATTGGCCAATTTTATTTGACTGTCATTGTTTATACCGCCGGGTAAACTAATTTGTTTGGTCTCTTCAATTGGTATGAAGCTGGAATCATTGGCAGCAAACCCTTTGAGCGTAACCGCCACGCTTGAGGGAATGCTGCCTTTGATCGTCATGGTCCGGGTTGCTTGCAAATAATGAACAAAAACTTTCTTCTTCTCTTTGAATATTTTATCTTGAATTATAACACTATCACCTGCTATGGCAAATGAATCCTGCATGCAAACGACAGCTGCATCGGCGGCATATACATACCAGCCTTTGTCAATGGTAGCGTTTAGCAATAAAGTATAACAACCGGCTGTTTTTTGAATCGCGCGCACGTTCCACTGCAACTGCGCGAAACTGTTGCTGGTGATGAACAATATTGATATGAAAAGCAGTTTCTTCATTTAGGGTCCAGTGCTCTTTTGATGCGTTCCGTTAAATCCTGGTAATGGTATTTTGTAATCGTGTCATTTGTTTGTGTCAACAACAATTCATTGCGCAAGGCTGTTAACTGCGCCCTTACAATAGAAGGAATATCAGTCTCTTTTACACTAATCGGTTGTATCGGGCCTGGCACTGGCACTGGGTTTAAAATATTGATCAAATCATCGACGAATGTTTTCTGCAGGTTGCGTTGATAGCTGTCCGGCTTTGCAAAAAAGATAACATGCTGCACGTCTTTTAGGTATACATCGACGGTGTATGAATTATTGCCAAACCGGTTGGTAATAACTTCCATCCTGTTCAACCTTGCGGGCGATAACAAACTGTTCAACACGCCCGCCTGTATGCTTTCCAGGCTTTCCTGGTTGGTAGGATTCGTAATAGGATTGAGGATGTCTTTATTTAGTAACCACACTGGCGTGGTAAACAATTGCTTTTGCAAAAATGCCAGCGCTTCTTTTTGCTGGCCTACAGATGCGGGTTCATACACTGGGCCGTTTTGTTCGACGCTTTTGGGTGTTTCAAAGATGCCGCCGATATTGCGCAGGACATGGCCCATATACCGGCTGTACTGGATCAGCACCTGCTGGTACATGTCTTTTAAATTATCATACGTGTCCGCTTCTTCCCTGGTCCATCCCGGTAATTGGGGTAATATCCTTTGTAAATTTTTGATACCATAATTGCTGGCCATTACAGCATTGTCTCCCAGTGCTTCGCTTTGGCTTCTGGGGTCGTATGGGTTCGTCTCTGTCCCAAACCATAACCGGGGATTGCTTTTGAGGCTGTCAATGATCCATTGATTGACGATGTTGTGGTCCGCTTTAGGGTCTGTTGCCCCGCTTCTTTTATAACCCCACTCGATGGCCCAGCGGTCATATTCACCGAGACGCGGGAACAGGTCGTATTCCGGGATATGGTCCTCGGGTTGTGCGACATAATTAAACCTTGCATAGTCCATGATCGAAGGTGTATGCCCGTGTATATCCAGCCAGTTCTTATCGCGTAATTTTTCGACGGGTACCGTACTGCTGCTGCTGCCATAGTTATGGCGGAGGCCGAGCGTATGCCCGATCTCGTGCGAGGAAACAAACCTGATCAGTTGCCCCATCAAAGAATCATCCAGCTTCATATGCCGGGCTTTCGGGTCAACTGCGGCGGTTTGCACCAGGTACCAATCATGGACCAGCTGCATCACGTTATGGTACCAGCCGACATGGCTTTCGAGTATCTCCCCGCTCCGCGGATCATGTACATTGGGTCCGTAAGCATTTTCTATATCGGAGGCAAAATAGCGGATCACCGAGTAACGTGCATCTTCCAACGACATCGTGCTATCGCCTTCCGGCCATTCCTTTGCCTGTATCGCGTTCCTGAAACCCGCCTGTTCAAAGGCTTGCTGCCAGTCGGTTACGCCGGCCATAAGGTAAGGCCGCCATTGTTTGGGTGTCGCCGGGTCGATATAATACACGATGGGTTTCTTCGGTTCCACGAGTTCGCCGTTTTTCCATTTCTCTTTGTCTTCAGGTTTCGGTTCGAGCCTCCAGCGCGTGATGAATGTGCGGTCTTCCACTTTTTGCTGCCCGTCGCTGAATTGTTCGTACGCGTCTGCAAAAAAACCAACGCGCGGGTCAAACACCCGCTGCTGCATCGGTACGGAGGGCAGCAGGATAAACGAGGTATTCAATTCAAGCGTTACCACGCCCGCTGCATCCACGGCGGGGGGCGATGGCTGCATCGGGTTTGGCGGGCCGCCGGCGCCGAAGGTCTTAACGGTGCTGACCTCAATATTCATAGGGTACGGATGAATATGGTCAATATAGGAACGGTCGGGCGCAAGCCCCTGTAATTTTAGCCGTTGGCGTGCAGGGATGGGCAGGCTCACCGCTAGGTTATCCCCTTTGAAAAAATCGGTAACGTCTATGATGACGCTGGCGGAATCTTTCCCAAGCGCTTTAATATCAA
>JABDGS010000126.1:9629-9852 GCA_013285915.1 Bacteroidota bacterium | reverse complement strand
GCTAACGGTTGAATATACGGCAAACCCAGTGTGGAACGCCATACAGGCGCTGCCCTATTTAATGGCGTACCCTTACGAGTGCGCCGAACAAACCTTTAACCGCTTTTATGCCAACGCCCTTGCAGCTTACATTATTCAGCAGCACCCGCGGATAAAACAGGTATTTGCTGAATGGCAAAAAGACACCACGGCATTATTAAGCAACCTGGATAAAAACCAGGAA
>JABDGS010000126.1:0-9619 GCA_013285915.1 Bacteroidota bacterium | reverse complement strand
CAGTTATTATTAGAAGAAACACCCTGGGTTTTTGATGCGCAAAATGAAACACAGCAAAAGAAAAACATCGCGCTGCTGTTTGATATGGTAAAAATGTCCGCAGAAGCAACTGGCGCACTAAAAAAATTACAGGACATGCAACTTGGTGATGGTGGCTTTGCCTGGTTTAAAGGCGGGTATGCTGACAGGTATATAACGCAGTATATTCTTACAGGTATGGGCAGGCTGCAGCAATTGCAGGCAGTGCCGCAGCTAAATACAGCAACTGTAAATAGCATGGTAGCGAATGCATTGCAGTATCTCGACAACGAGGAGAACAAAGATCATGCGCATCTATTGAAAAATAAAGTTAACCTGGAAGCTGACAACCTTTCGCAGATTGATATTCAATACCTGTATATGCGCAGTTATTTCAGCACGGTAGCCATCAGTGATAAAAAAGCCTACAGTTATTATTATCAGCAAGTAATGAAGTATTGGCAGCACCAATCTGAATATATGAAAGGCATGATAGCAATGACGCTGCTCCGCACCAATCAGAAAGCATTTGTTGCGGCGCGCATTTATCCCTCTGTCATTGAAAATGCGGTGGCAACAAAAGAAAAAGGCATGTACTGGAAAAATGCTGAGTGGGGCTATTACTGGTACCAGTCGCCTATTGAGCAACAAGCATTATTAATTGAGCTTGCCGAAGCCATGCAAAAAAAGAACGATGCCGATGAAATGCGTACATGGCTTATCAATCAAAAACAAACAACCAATTGGAAAACCACCAAAGCCACTGCCGATGCCTGCTTTGCCTTACTGCTTAATAACGGTAATATGGTTGATGCAGACAGAAAGGTTACTATTCAGCTTGGGGATTATACCATCAGCAATACGGATGGGAATACGCAGGCAGGTACAGGCTATTTTAAAAAAGTATTGCCGCAGAATAAGGTAGATGCGGGAATGGGCAATATTACCGTAAACGTAGAAACACCGGCAGGCAACCTAAAAAACAACAGCACATCATACGGTGCGGTTTACTGGCAGTATTTTGAAGATATGGATAAGATAACACAGGCCACAACATCGTTAACCCTGCACAAAAAATTATTTATTGAAAACAATACTTCCGCAGGAAGAATATTAATGCCGGTAGATGCTGATACTGTATTGCATGTGGGCGATAAAGTTATCGTGCGAGTTGAATTAAAAACTGATCGCAATCTTGAATATATTCATTTGAAAGATATGCGTGCTGCGGGTATGGAGCCTGTGAATGTGCTGAGTGAGTATAAATGGCAGGATGGGCTGGGTTATTACGAATCAACAAAAGACGTGGCTACCGATTTTTTTATAAGCAACATGCCAAAGGGCAGCTATGTATTTGAATACCCAGTGTACATAACACATACCGGTACATTCTCAGGAGGTATTGCAACAGTGCAATGTATGTATGCGCCGGAGTTTAGCAGTCACAGCGAAGGGATGAAGATAGTGGTGGAATAATTTGAGAAGTCAATAGTCATTGGTCATTAGGTCATTGGAGGCGAGTGGATTAATTAGGAAGGCCAACAGTAATTGGTCATTGGAAGTGAATGGATTATTTTTATGAAAAATCTATACCATGATAATACAACTGGATGATCTTGAAGTTTACAAGCTGGCTATGGAAATAGGCGAGGATACGTGGCAAATGGTTGAAGGCTGGTCTGGTTTCGCTAAAGATACCCTTGGCAAACAAGTTGTTCGCTCTTCTGATTCAATAGCTCTTAATATAGCGGAAGGATATGGCCGTTTCCATTTTAAAGAAAATAAAAATTTCTGCTACATCGCGAGAGGCTCAAATATGGAAACGAAATGCGCTATGCAAAAAGCAGTAAACAGAAATTTACTACCTATTGATGATTTCACTTTGTTTACATCAAAACAAGAAAGGCTTCATAGAATACTTAACGGATATATAAAAAGTATTGGCACAAAATAGTTCGCTTAAATTTTCCATTAATTGTGGGCCAATGACTAATGACCTAATGACGAATGACCAGCCGGCTGTTGATGCCCTCATTATTGGGCAGGGCATTTGCGGCACTTTTCTTAGCTGGTATATGTGGAAGGCAGGGCTGAAAGTGATAGTAATGGATGAACACCAGCCTTTTTCTGCAACAAAGGTAGCCAGCGGTGTAATAAACCCGGTAACTGGAAGGCAGGTTGTAACCACATGGCTGGCCGAAGAGTTGATGCCATTTACCTGGCAGGCTTACCAACAAATAGGAAAAGATATTGGCGCTGGGGTGATCTGTCAAAAAAATATTATTGTCTTTCCTCCATCAGAGCAGATGCGTGATGCATACGACAAGCGTATTGACGAAGCTAATTCCTACATAAAAAATCTACCTGCCGGGCATGCCTCAATGTTAGCTGATATGGTATTTAGTTTTTACGGCACTGCCGTTATTGACCCCGTTTGGCTTATTGATCTGCACACGCTGCTAAATGGCTGGAGGGCGATATTGCAGCAGCAAAATATGTTGCGGGAAGAAACATTTGATGAAGGGCTGCTTGTTGTACGGGATGATTCAGTTACTTATAAAAACGTCACCGCTAAAAAAATAATATTCTGTAACGGCGTTAACAGTTTTAGTTTGCCCTGGTGGAAAAACCTGCCGTTTGTTTTTAATAAAGGCGAAGCTTTGATTGTTGATATACCGGGTTTACCGGCTGACAATATTTATAAAGTTGGCAACAGTACTATTGTGCCATGGTATAACAGCCTTTGGTGGGTGGGCAGCAGCTACGAGAATAATTTTAATGATGCTTTACCTACGCCCATTTTTAAACAAAAAAAGTTACAGGAATTACAAATGCATTTAAAGCTGCCTGTTACAGTGGTTGACCATGTGGCATCGCTAAGGCCCGCAGTGGCTGTGGAACGCAGGCCGTTTGTTGGGTTTCATCCCTTCTTTCCTTCAGTTGGAATATTGAATGGCATGGGCACAAAAGGTTGCTCACTGGCGCCGTATTTTGCGCAACAGTTAACGGAGAATTTCATAAATCAAAAAGCGATCGACCCATTAGCGGATATACAAAGATTTAAAAGAATGCTGCGGCCGGTTTAGTCATCAACATTGAACCCCTTCAGGGTTCTGTGACAATCTAATTTTACATTCTAACCACCGGATTTTCATCCGGGGCTACTCATATTAAACCCCTTTCGGGGTTTTGATGATGTTTGATTTATACCGATTAGACTTAAGATTGGCTTTTTATTCGTCTCATCCACTACCGGTTTAATTAAGATTGTAGCTTTTCAGATCTTCTTCAAAATCAAGATAAAATGTTACCCTGTCGTCTTTAACCAGGTAATGTTCTATCCTCACCAATCCTACACCTGGCTTTAAATAATACACCCATTTTTGAAATGCTTCGCTGGTACAATCATTAACTGTGATGCCATTTTTCAGGCAGCCGCTATAACCATTAACAGTGCTTTCGGCTGCATACGCATATAACTGGTTTTGGCCGGGGCAATGGCTTGTAACGGTGTCGCTCCATGTGTCAACAGCACCATCGCTGGAAACTTTCTTAAAGAATGTGTATTTGGCAACGCTGTCAATTTTTTGCACGGTAACGCTGTCTATATTATTAATAAAACTTTGGTAACTAACGGGCATTGATGTCCATACCAATTGAAAGTAAACTATATTATTCGCTACGACTGCTGCAACAATTGCAATTGTATCGTTACCGGTAGCAGTTACTGCGCCGTTTGCATCATGCATCTTTTTTTGGTAATACCATATATTGCCTGTTTTAAGGGGCATTAACCCAGGTGTTCCGTCAGGCACTTGCTGTGTACCTTTTTTAGAACACGACCATGCAAGGCAAATAATAAGTGCTGCAAATAAACTTTTATACATACTTCAAATATCGTTTGAAAATGCAATAACCGGTGAAATACGAAATTGTTTTGGCTATACTTTGGCAGATGGGGTTAGAAAGGATCTTTTGCGATATCCCGGCGCATGTCAATAATCGTTAAAAAGTATACTTTGTTTCCCTGGAGCCTGTAATATATTTTGTTGTGCGGCTGTAAAATCACACTTCTAACATTAATCTTTTTGCATGAGGCAATACCTATTTCAGGGTTCTTGCTTACAAAAACTATTCTTTGCTGCAGTTTATCAAGAAAAAGGAACGCTGTTTTTGCAGAAAACGCATCTAACACAATAAACATAAATATGCAAGGCATTTTTCTTAAACCTTACGGTAGCAATTATCTCTTTTTCCATTCACCCATTTCCTTTTTAAAATCATCCCAGCTTACTGTCTCGTTATTATCAGCCTCTTTAATTCCTATTTCCAAATCAGCTAATTGCTCATCATCAAGCTCATCAAGTATATCTTTATCACCCTTATACCATGCCACATCCTCCTTGATCATATACAACACATTTTCATCATTGATAGAGTCCAGTATCCTTGATATCTCTGCCCGTATATCTTCATTCATACCCACGTTTTTTACAAGCTAAAGTTACAAAAAAATACGAAGCAATCTTATTATTATCAACCGTTTGTAATACGCACGGCCCCACTGCTCCAAAAAATATTTTGGAAGCAATTTATACGCCGCCGTATCTTTGCACATGGCAACAAGAATTACTTCCACCCGCAACAATTCTGCAAAATCCCGTTTTTTTGGCCAGGGACTTACGTTTGATGATGTGCTGCTGATGCCTGCACACAGCGAGGTTTTACCACGCGAAGTTGACATCCGTTCAAAAATTACAAAGGGCATTACAGTTAATGTTCCCATGATGTCTGCAGCAATGGATACCGTTACTGAAGCAACGCTGGCCATTGCCCTGGCACGCGAAGGCGGCATTGGCATTTTACACAAAAACATGCCCATTGATAAGCAGGCCGAGCAGGTGCGCAAAGTAAAACGCAGTGAAAGCGGTTTGATAATAGACCCCATAACATTAGAAGAAAATGCGACCATTGGTGATGCACTTAAACTAATGAGGGAGAATAAAATAGGCGGTATACCAATAATTGACAAAAACAGTAAACTTACCGGCATTTTAACCAACCGCGACCTGCGTTTTGAAACCGATAAACGCATACTGGTAAAAGAGGTAATGACCACAGAAAACCTTATTACCGCACCCGAAGGCACAGACATGAAAAAGGCTGGTAAAATTTTACGCCAGTATAAAATTGAAAAATTACCTGTAGTTAATAAGCAGGGCAAGCTTATAGGCCTTATTACCTACCGCGATATTTTGCAGCTTATTAATAACCCGAATGGTGTTAAGGATAATTTTGGCCGCCTGCTGGTAGGCGCGGCTATCGGCAACACGCACGATATTTTAGACAGGGTTAGCGCCCTGCAGCAGGTTGGCGTTGATGTAGTTTGTCTTGATAGCGCGCATGGCCACCAGGTTAAAATGATAGAGGCATTAAAAAATGTAAAAAAGAATTTTAAAACCCTGCAGGTAATAGCAGGCAATATTGCCACTGCAACAGGGGCCAAAGCTTTAGCTGAAGCGGGCGCAGACGCTGTAAAAGTTGGTATAGGGCCGGGCAGTATTTGTACCACACGTATTGTGGCGGGCATTGGGGTGCCACAGTTAACGGCTATTTTGGAAGCTGCGTCTGTTTTAAATGACATGGGTGTACCGCTTATCGCCGATGGCGGCATACGCTATACCGGCGATATGGTGAAAGCATTAGCCGCTGGCGCAAATGCAGTAATGATGGGTAGTGTATTTGCAGGTACAGAGGAAAGCCCGGGTGAGACCATTATTTACGAAGGCAGGAAGTTTAAACAATACCGTGGTATGGGCAGTATAGGCGCTATGCAGCAGGGCAGCGGCGACCGTTATTTCCAGGATGTGGAAGATGGCATTAAAAAGCTTGTACCAGAGGGTATTGAAGGCCGCGTGGCATTTAAAGGTTCGTTAAGCGAAGTTGTGGTACAATACGTGGGTGGTTTAAGGGCCGGCATGGGCTATTGCGGCGCTGCCAATATTGCCGCTTTACAAAAAGCCACCTTTGTGCAAATAACCAATGCAGGTATGCGTGAAAGCCATGCCCACGACGTGGAGATAACCAAAGAAGCGCCTAATTACAGCAGGAAGTAGGGGTTTTTGGTTCATGGCTCATGGTTGATGGTTCATGGTAAGAAGCGATGCGGTTTTTGGGTCAATTCATGGTTCATGGTTAATAGTTCATAGTAAGAAAGCGATGCGGGTTGTGAAAGTTCATAGTTGATAGTTCATAGTAAAACCTTTTATACCCGGCAATTGACTAACTATTGGGCTTTAATTGCGTCGCACATTTCGGCGTTTTGTTCTTCGTGGGGCAACTACTCTTAAACAGCGCTTTAAGCGTTTTAAAAAAAACTCGAGTTTGCTGTGTTCGCCTATTATTTCAGTCCTGCGATGCAGGAATATAATTTATTTGTTACTAACAATAAAATTTGCTAACTTAAAAATTTAAATGCACCGTTAGAGTACAAAATTATACCTGCTGTATAAATTGGATAAATGCAATGCCAGATATTAGTAAACTGTTCATTTACAGAATGACGCATTTGCAAAATATTTCGCATATTTTACAATATGGTATTACCCATGCCACTTCGCCTGAGAGGAATAACAGTTATATTTCGATTGGAGATAGCAGTTTGATTGGCAGGAGGCATAACATTAGATTGCCCTTTGGTAAAAAGCTTGGCAGCTATATACCGTTTTATTTTGGCCCGAGAATGCCTATGTTATACGTTATACAAAATGGCTATAGCGGCGTAACAGTTATACCTGCGAGTGATATTGTATACTGTATTTCAACAGTTGAAGCAATTGAAAGGCACGGTTTGGGGTACATATTTTCGGATGGCCATGCACTGGATGCACTAACATCTTTTTATGATCGGTCAGCTATACATCGCTTCAATGAATTGGTAGATATGCAGGCTGTAAAAAGCAAATATTGGAATGATGAAAATGACCTCGACCTAAAACGGAGAAAGGAAGCAGAATTTTTGGTGGCAGAAAATATACCGCCCGAAGCTATTATTGGTTTTGTGGTATTTAATGCAGAGGTAAAAAGGCAATTGGGAAATTTACCCGGAATAACAAATAAGCAGGTAAGCGTAAAACCAGGTTATTATTTTAGCATATGATCAAGCACATAAAAGGCAATCTTTTAGACAGTAATGCCGATGCATTGGTAAATACGGTAAACACCGAAGGGGTTATGGGGAAGGGTATTGCTTTACAGTTTAAAGAAATGTTTCCAAAAAATGCAAAATTGTATATAAAAGCAAGCAGGGAAGGAAAAATAAATATTGGTAGTGTATTTGTTGTAAAGGACTCGTCTTTGCATACGGGCGAAAAGATCATAATTAATTTCCCAACTAAAACAAGCTGGCGCAAACCTTCTGAATATAATTATATTGAAGATGGATTGAACAATCTGGCAACTGTAATAAAAGAATATAATATTACTTCTATCGCAATCCCGCCTTTAGGTGCAGGACAAGGGGGGTTAAATTGGGTAAGGGTTAAAAAAATGATAGAAGACAAGTTGAAGGAAAGTGAGGCAATTGTATATTTATATGAACCATCTGATATTATACATGAAGTTTTGAAAAAAGAACGGGCAAAGTTAACGCCGGCAAGAGCGATGATGCTGACTGTTCTATATGATCTTGTGGGCAATGGTGAGTTTGTTTCTGAGTTTGCTGCAGAAAAAATTGCTTATTTTCTGCAACGGTTTGGTGGTAAAGATGCTTTTAACCTTGAGTTTAAGCCCAATTTTTACGGTCCTTACTCAGGTAAGGTAAAGCATGTGCTTTTTTACCTTAATGGCAGCTATATTACCGGGTATAGTGCAAAAGATAAAAGGCCTTTTGAAGAATTAGGCATTATAGCAGATGGCGAAGCCGATGTAATAAATTATTTAGACCTGCCTGAAAACAGCAGGTATAAAAATACCGCATTAAACACAAAAAAGTTTTTAACAGGGTTTTATTCGTCTTTTGGGTTGGAGCTTTTGTCAAGCATTGATTTTATTATGATTGAACAAAATGTAAGAACTATTGAAGATATTACAGAGCATTTAAACAGTTGGAGCACCAGGAAGAAAACATTGTTTACCAATCCAAAATTTGTTGAAAAAGCCATCGGCAGGATTAACGAATACCTTGGTTAGGCCTGGTACATTATACTATAGCATCTTACATTTTTTGCTTGCAGCTTATGACGTTCAGTTTGCAGCTTCTTATTGTATTCTCACCGTTCTTCTTTCAATTCTTTTTTCATAATCAACCCCCTGGAAAATGCGGTGCACATATACACCCGCAACATGCACTTTATCAGGGTCAAGTTCGCCGGGTTGTACCAGTTCCTCCACTTCAGCAATAGTTATATCGCCTGCCTTAGCCATTGAGCTGGAAAAATTTCTTGTTGTCTTTCTAAACATAAGGTTACCCATCGTATCGCCTTTCCAGGCTTTAACCAGGGCATAATTTGCATGCAGTGCATGTTCCATCAAATACATCTTGCCATCAAATTCCCTCACCTCCTTCCCTATCGCTACTTCAGTTCCGTAACCGGCAGGCGTATAAAAGGCAGGTATGCCCATACCGCGCATTTGTATTCGTGTAGCCAGCGTACCCTGCGGAATTAAATCAACCTCAAGCTCACCGCTTAACAATTGGCGTTCAAATTCCATATTCTCGCCAACATAACTGCTCATCATTTTTTTAACCTGCCTTGTCGCAAGCAGCTTACCCAGCCCAAATCCATCAACACCGGCGTTGTTAGCAATACATGTAAGGCCTTTAACGCCTTTTCGTTCAAGCGCGGCAATACAATTTTCAGGAATACCGCAAAGCCCAAAACCACCCAGCATTATTGTGCTTCCATCCTTTACATCAAATATCGCTTCATCAGCATTGGCAAAAACCTTGTTCATACCGGCAATTTGTGTAAAGATATTTATTTACCAACAGATGAATAATTACCAGGACGTATTTGTTAGGGTTGGTTGTTGTTTTGGGGCCTGGTTAAAACCCTATCGCCAGCCGCAGGCTCCAATAACCATAGCTGCCATTTTTAAGGCTGTTGCCTTCAAGCGGGCTAAAAGGCTGGATCGCGTTGACAAGTTTTATGCTTATGTCAATAGTTGATTTGCCGACCGGCAAATTAACACCTGCTGAAGGTACGAGTGCAAATTTGGTGCTTGTGTTATCACCCAGTTTTATTAATGCTCCTGTTTCTGCCGAGATATAAAGTGTATTGGTGAAATAGTATTTTACACCCGCTAATACAGGCATGAAGGCGAAGTTCTTTACTGCTGTATCGCCCGGGTTACCCATAAATTTATAATAACTGTAATTACCGCTGAAGTAATTGAACCCTGCTGAAACTGACCACGCAAAGTGCCGGCTAAAAAACTGCTCGCGCTTAATATCCATCCCAAAACCTGTTGCTGTTGATTTACCGTTGCGTGTAAAATAGGCAGGTGTTGAAACAGATGCGCCGATGCCATACAACACCTTTTTGTTTTGTGCAAAACTTTGCGATCCTAAACAAATGCAAATAATAACAATCATTTTCTT
>JABDGS010000125.1 GCA_013285915.1 Bacteroidota bacterium | reverse complement strand
CTTTAAGTACCGTGGCCACCCGCTTACCCTGCAGTATGATATTTACAACGGCGTTACGCTGATGCCGCAAAGCAGTAAAGACATACCTGCAGCCAATAAGCTTGCTGTAAAACTTAAACAGGCTGTTTAGTAACCGTTCTCGTTTATTGTTTCCAGAATGTTATAATAGCTAACATAACGTTCCATGGCAATGTCGCCCCTTTCCGTGGCAAATTTTACCGCACAACCGGGCTCATTTATATGCATGCAGTTATTAAACTGGCAATTATTGAGTAGTTCCCTCATTTCAGGAAAATAATGGCTTAACTCCTGTTTGGGTATATCAACCAGCCCATACTCGCGTATACCCGGCGTGTCTATTATCCTTCCGCCGCCCGGCAGATCAAACATTTCAGCAAAAGTAGTAGTGTGCATCCCCTTGCCGCTCCACCCGCTTACTTCCTGTGTTTTTAGATCCAATTCAGGGAAAACGGTATTAATAAATGTTGATTTACCTACCCCGCTATGCCCGCTTAGCAGAGTTGTTTTATTTTGAAGCAGGGTTTTTACAGCTTCAGCGCCCTCACCGGTTTGCATGCTTGTAAGCAATACATTATAGCCAATTTTTTCGTATGTTTCCTTCAATTCCTCAAACTTCTCCATCTCCTTTGTGCGGTATATATCCATTTTATTAAACACCACCGCCGCCGGTATATGGTAAGCTTCGGCAGACACCAAAAACCTGTCAATAAAGCCCTGGGAAGTACGCGGGTCTTTCAGCGTGGCGAATAGCACTGCCTGGTCAAGGTTACTGGCAATTATGTGGTGATGGTGTTTATGGTGGGGTGAAGACCTTACCATATAATTGCGGCGATCGTATATCTCATTGATCATCGCAGTGTTCTCTGTCCCTTCTTCCACTTCAATTTCCACCTGGTCGCCAACTGCTATAGGATTGGTTGAAGTAAGGCCATCAATTTTAAATATGCCTTTAATACGTGTATTATAGGTTTTGCCCCCGCCTGTTTTGGCAATATACCAACTGCCCGTGCTTTTATAGATCAATGCCTTCATTAACAGCGAAGATACGTTTAAGTGTAACCATCATGCTTAACACGCAGGTTTGCAGGTTATTGTTTTGCCGGTGCACCAACTGAAGCCTCTTTACCAAGGCTTTCTTTGTGTATTGCATTATACACCTCAGTTATAAGCGTGGCTGACAGGTTAAATGCCTTGCCCAAAGCAATATTTTTCTGTAGCAGCGCGTCAAACCTGTTTTGCTGCAATGCAGGTATATTATGCAGGGCTTTGTATTTACCTACTGCATCAACCACCTGCATGCGCCTGCCGAGTATTTCAATTAGCTGTTTATCAAGGCTGTCTATTTGTACACGGTACATGGCAAGGCTATCTGTTGCGGCTGTTTGGGCATGCGTACGGGAACTGCAGCAGGCAGCTATTGCAACTATAATAACAGTTAAATGTTTTGGCTTCATGAATTTGTTTTTGATGTGATAACATTGCACTAAAAATAATCAATCCGTGTATTTGTTGGGCATGTACCGGTAAACATTATGTACTGCTTTCCACAAGTTCCCGGCTTATTGTTTATACCTGTCTGCCTCAATGGTTGAACACTAAAATTTAATCGCCCCCACCAGCCTGCATTTGGCATTTATATAACACCATGCATTATATTTTTTATGAATATGGAATACTTATTGTGCGATTAATACAGTTATTTCCATTCTCCCCCAAGCAAAAACATCTTTTATGATAAAGTCAGCACTTTTTGTTACGCTTGAAGCCAAGCCCGGCAAAGAAAAAGAAGTTGAACAATTGTTGAAAGACGGTCTTCACATTATTGAAGATGAAGAAGAAACCATAAGCTGGTATGCTGTACGCACCGGTTTTTCAACCTTCGCCATTTTTGATACCTTCCCCGGCGACCATGGCCGGCAGGCGCATTTAACAGGCGAGGTCGCCAAAGCGCTTACAGCAAAAGCCTCACAACTTTTGGTGCATACACCCACTATTGAAAAGGCTGATGTGCTTGCAGCAAAAATGCCCGAAGCAAAACACTTTGCTGAAGTGGCATACTGAAAAAGTCACTAAGTTATTGGCGAATAAGCGTTGACTGTTGATTGATGACAGTTGAGAGAGGTGAACTGTGCGATTACAGGTAATCACTATCGCTCACATCATCAGTAATCTCAAATCTGTAATTACTTTAGTATCCCTTCAATTTTTGCCAGTTCCTCAGTGCTGAATGCAAGGTTATCAAGGCTATGCAGGCAGTCGGTCAATTGTTCCGTTTTGCTTACGCCAATTAATACACTGGTAATTCTGTCATCTTTCAAAACCCATGCAAGCG
Organism: Bacteroidota bacterium; assembly: GCA_013285915.1. Taxonomy (GTDB): domain Bacteria; phylum Bacteroidota; class Bacteroidia; order Chitinophagales; family Chitinophagaceae; genus JABDFW01. The sequence goes on along the minus strand of JABDGS010000125.1, from coordinate 7,509 downwards.
CCATTTGAGCTAAGGTTTGCCCGCGTTGCTGCGCCAGTGCATTCAACTGCTGTATTTTACCAACTTTTTCTTCGCTTACCTCTTCTTCTTTTAAAAAGCCATGAGCTTTTGCTGCCCTGCTGTCTGCAGGTATGCCCTTTAAATATTTATTGGTCAACAGCCCCTGTGCCAGCGGGGAAAACGGTATGCAACCCACACCCTCATTACCCAAAACATCCATCAAACCTTCTTCAACCCAGCGCACAAACATGCTGTATTTTGGCTGATGTATCAGGCAAGGCGTACCAAGATCCCTCAATATTTTTATCGCTTTTGCGGCTTCAGTTGCTTCGTAGTTGCTAATGCCCACGTATAATGCCTTACCCTGGCGAACGATCAGGTCAAGTGCTGCCATAGTTTCTTCCAGCGGGGTATCCGGGTCTGGCCGGTGGTGGTAGAATATATCCACATAATCAAGCCCCATGCGCTGCAGGCTTTGGTCAAGGCTGCTGACAAGGTATTTTTTACTGCCCCATTCGCCATAAGGCCCTTCCCACATATAATAACCCGCCTTGGTGCTTATAATAAGCTGGTCGCGGTAGCTTTTAAAGTCTTCGCGCAATAGCCGGCCAAAATTTTCTTCAGCGCTGCCGGGTGGCGGCCCATAGTTATTGGCAAGGTCAAAGTGGGTAATGCCGTTATCAAATGCCAGGCGCAGAATGCTGCGGCAGTTTTCAAGTACGTCCACATGCCCAAAGTTGTGCCATAACCCTAATGAAACAGCAGGTAACTTAAGGCCACTCTTACCGCAACGGCGGTATTGCATGCTGGCATAACGATTACTATCGGCTAAATACATATTTGCAGTTTTTGCTAAAGTATGCAGAGTTAATGAGGTAGTAAAATCTGTCTCCGTTTTTCTTAGCCGTTACTAACCCTATGCATCAATTCATCCCGGTAAAGGCTTCCAACAGGTATTTTATATACTCCAACAGCTACCTGGTGAACTTCAATAGTATTAATATGCTTAAGTGCCACAACAAAAGATTTGTGAACGCGGCAAAATAATTCTCCAGGCACATATTGAAAAACATCTGTAATATTCCCTCTTACCAATATCTTTTTTTCGGTGGTTTTAAAGGCAAGGTAGTTTTCTTCTTTTTCTATAAATAGTATATCAGCTATATTAACCTTGTAGGTAAGCATGCCGCTCTTTAATAGAACGTAGTCCGTGGCGTGCTCGGTATCTCGTTGCCGCGTTGCGGTCAACTGATTGCTTTTTAGTTCAAACAATTCGCTGGCTTTATTTACCGCTTTAATAAACCTTTCAAACTCTATGGGTTTTACAAGATAATCAACGGCATCAATATCATAGCTGACTACTGCATAATCAGAATATGCCGTTGTAAAAATAACCATTGGTCTTTTGGGCAATGACTTCACGAGTTGCATGCCTGTTAAATTTGGCATGTTGATATCAACAAATAACAGGTCAATATCTTCTTCCTGCAAAAAGCTTATAGCCTTTACGGGGTTGCGAAAAGTTTGCCGCAGGTTAAGAAAAGGTAGTTGCGCAACGTACCTTTTTAATACGTCAATAGCATTTGGTTCATCATCAATAATAATGCAGGTCATATTATTGGTACAATTCAAGCTTTACTGTAAATGTAATTCCGTTATCGTCTATGGATAACAAATGTTTTGCGGGATATAAAAGCTGCAGTCTTCTTTTTACGTTTTCCAGGCCGATACCGCCCGGTTCTTTCGTGATGCTTAAAGCATTAGCGATGGGGTTTGAACAAGTAAAAACAATTTTGTCATTTAATACCTCAAGTAAAATAAAAATGCTTGTGGACTGCTCGATACTCACACCATGTTTAAAGGCATTTTCAATAAACGGCAATAATATCATCGGTGCTATAACCGCCCCTTCAATATTTCCGTTTACTGTTACTTCCGCTGTTACTTCTTCGCTATTATATCTTAATTTATTCAATGCAATATAGTCGCGTATGTTTTTTACTTCCTTTTCCAGCGATACACTGGCCGCGCTGCTATCGTACAGCATATACCGCATAAGGCCAGCCAGCTTTAAAATGCCTGCTGCTGTTTCACCGTCATTATTTCTCTGCGCCACCGAAAAAAGGTTGTTAAGAGTATTAAACAAAAAATGCGGGTTAACCTGGATTTTTAAATACTGTAGCTCCGTTGTAAGCTGCGCTTCAATTAATATCCGTTTTTGCTTTTCATTCGCAACCCACTCTTTGGTAAAATGCCATGCAAAAAACACTAATAAAATAAACAAGTAAATACAAAGGTTCATCCACCAGAAAGGGTTAAGGTTTAATGCGCTACCGCCGTTAACCGGTTGGATAAATAATGATTGCAAATACAGTTCACTAATAAAACAACCTGCAAGCCAGCCAAATACCTGGAACACAAATAACGAAAGTTTTCGCTTTTTTTGATAACTGTGGCACTAAAAAGAGCCGAAGGACAATAAGAAAAACTGCTTTTGCAAAAAATGCAATTAATGCAACATAAAAATGCAGCCCTGGATGTATGCCCGTTTGACGGTTTGTAAATATTGACAAACCAAAGTTCAACACCACCAGCAATATAAACCACGTGCAGATGGTAACAACATATTTTATAAACCCGCTCTTTTTCATTGGTATAATTGCTGTAAAGTACAAAGCATTTGGCCTTACAGCCCTTACATACTGCTGAAAATGCAAAATATGTAGCTAAACGGCTGGTAACTGGTATGTACACAAATTGCAAAAAGAGGCATTTGAGGTTATACAGGACTGGTTTGACAACATTTCTTTCTGCATTTCACCCAGCAAAATAAATTGCAACATGAAAAAGAAACTTACTTACATAGCTGCCGGCATCACGCTGGTATCGGCCACAACTATTATCTTATTAAGTAAAATATGTTTTGGCACCCTTTTTAAAACATTGGTAATCATCTTTTTCATATTTGCCATCAGCACGCTTGGGCTTGCACTAGTTAGTTTGCTACAAGGCAACCGGTGGTTGAAGAAACTAGCCGGCTTGCCCGTACTTGGCTTATTTGTATTGATAAGCTTCCTGGCTATTACATTAGCGCAGGACAATGCCGCTGGTTACACACGATTGACAAACGCCATTTTAAAAATAATACCGGCTAACGCCAAAGGTGCTATTACAGGTTTTCCATACCAGCTTACCAAGGCCGAATGGCTGCAGGATATTTTATACTTTAAAAAGGAATTTCCATTGCACCATGCCAATCCATTTTTGCATGTTACTAAAGGCGAATTTGATGCTGCCGTAGACAAATTATATGCAAGGATAGAAGAGTTAACCGATAATGAAATTGCTTTTGAATTATGCCGAGTTATATCAATGATAAAAGATGGGCATACACAACTTGTGTCGCTTCCGTTTAATACACCAGCTTTTCTTAATAGCCGGTTATTCCCTCTGCGTATTTTCTTTTTCAACAATGGTATTTATGTTACCGATGGCGGCCGTGATAACCAAGAGCTAAACGGTATGCGAATAACAATGATTGGTAACACAAACATTGATGACGTGGTAAAAAAAATAACTCCATTCGTACCCGGTGAAAACGATACTTATAAAAAACAGTGGTCATTCATTTATTTATTAAACGCTGAATTACTCAGGTACAATGGCGTTATACCCAACAGCGAGGACGCCGAATTTACCTTTGAAGGCACAGACGGAAAGGAAATTAAAAAAACAATTAGCCCTGTGTTGTCGCCCGTGTACCTGCGCTGGTTCAGGGAGACAATAGACCTCGATGATGTGTCCCGGAAAAACCAACTTGCCAAAAATTATTGGTACAATTACAACGAAAGCACCCAAACTGTTTTCTTTCAATTAAACCAGGTGAATGATGAACAAAACGGAGTGTCTATAAAACTTTTTGCACAGCAATTAAATGATTTTGTTAACCAGCATAAAGTGTCAAAATTTATTATTGATACACGCAATTGCAACGGTGGGGACAATACGAGGATGATGCCACTGGTAACCTTTATTGCCGGAAACAAAAAAATTAATCAATACGGCTCCTTATATGTTTTAACAGGCAGGCAAACATTTTCAGCAGGTATTTCTTTTGTTTCCGCACTGGAAAGTAACACGAACCTGATTTTTGTAGGCGAACCTTCCGGCAGCGGTCCAAACCAATGCGGGGACGTGCAAACATTTATGTTGCCTAATTCAAAGCTTGTAATGCAGGTTTCATCAAAATACCACCTGCAGGGTTTTTATAAAGATATGCGCCTGCAAATAGATCCTTCACTCCCGGTAACTTATACCTATAACGAGTGGAAGCAAAATATTGACCCTGCGATGGCAGTAATTAATGCAAGCACTAAGCCAGCATTGTTATTGCCGGCAATCATTGACACCCTTACCTTCTCAAAATTTGAAGGTAGATATAGCTTTGATGCAGATAAAATTCTTGTTATTAAAAACGATTCAGGGAAGTTGGTATTTGAAGTAGACGGTTATACAAGTTTTGCAACAGGTGTTTTGCACGCTGTACAGCCAAACGATTTTATTGCAAACAACGGCCTGGTAACCATGAATTTTACCGGTGCACAAAATGGCAAGTTTGACCAACTAATACTAAAATGGGCCGGTGCGACGGATACATTAAAAAGATTACCCGCCGGTTTTTTATCTGCTGCGGAATTCCTTAAGATGGATAAAGTATCAGATGCTATTGAGTTATACAGGCAAGCCAAAATAAAAGGTGTTGTTTTTGCAGCCAGTACAGAAATGATGCTCAATTTATATGGGTATAATAAAGTAGCAGAAAATAAGCTTGATGATGCATTGCTTTTGTTTACTTTAAACACCGAGTTGTTTCCTTTTTCGGGCAATACATGGGACAGCCTTGCGGAAACATGGCTTAAAAAAGGTGATAAAGAAAAGGCAAAACTTTATTATGCCAAAAGCCTCGAAATGAACCCTGAAAATAACGGCGCAAGGCAAGCGCTAAGTAATCTCTAAAAGCAAATAAATTTGTATTTACCACCCAAAAACCTTTCTCACATATTCCCGGCTTTTCTTCCAGTCATCTTTTAGGGCGTTAGCCGGTGGGGTATCAAATGCAAGCTCTATCGCTGCCCGGCCTTTAAAGTTTACTTCTTTTAATGCTGCGGCTATGGCGGGAAAATCAATTACGCCTTCGCCCACAGCCTCTGTCCACTTGCCATCGGCTTTTTGATCGCGAATATGCATGTATACCATTTGGTGGCCATAGGTTTTTATAAACTCAACAGGGTTAACACCGCCGCGCACCAGCCAGTTAAGGTCTGGCCCAAGTTTTACACCCGGTATACGTGCCAGTGTTCCTTTAAGGTCGTGCATATTATTGCTTACTTCGTAGGTGTGGTTGTGCAGGTTGGGCGCAATATTATTGCTGGCGCAAACTTTAAATATATTTTTCAGCAGATCAGCCTGTGCATCCAGCTCTGCTTCCGTTTTAACACGGCCTGCATCGCCCACAGAAATACCAAGCGTTACGCCTCCAACCTGGTGCAGCCGCGTTGTTACAAGGCCAATATCATCCAATATTTCGTTATGCTTAGCGCGGTCCCACATACTGGCGTTGTATGAACTTCCGGTTACAGGCACGCCATATTTCCCGCTTAGATCATGCAGTTTAGCCACCGCATCGTCATGCCGCAAAATAATTTCCATCAACTCCACCCCTTCCATGCCCGCATATTTAAAATCGCTGAACACATCCTCCAGTATAGGTGTGCAATCCCAGTCAGGCGGGTAGCGGCTGGCGTATACCCATAAGTGACCGCTTACCGGCACCGTGTTGTTAAACCAACCGGCCGTTGCCTTATGCGTTAATGAGGCGCCAGCTAATAGTGTTGCTGATGTTTGTATAAAGCGCCGTCTTGATGTATGCATGATGAGTTTTTAATAACCGTGAAAAAAATTACAACCCGCTTAACCCAAAGCAATATACAAATTGCAAGGCGCAGCAGCAAACTATGGTTATACTAAATGGCCCATAACTGTTTCAAGCAAAAATATTTTCTCCGTACATTCATACCATGCAAAAAATAACCTGGGGCATTATCGGCTGCGGCGATGTTACCGAAGTAAAAAGCGGCCCTGCTTTTAATAAAGTAAGTAACAGCACGCTGCTTGCCGTAATGCGCCGCAACGCCGCCAAAGCGCAGGATTACGCCAAACGCCATAACGTACCTGAGTGGTTTGATGATGCGTCAAAAATTATCAACAACCACAGCATAAACGCCGTGTACGTAGCCACACCACCCAGCACGCACGAGGAATACGCCATCGCCGCCATAGATGCAGGTAAACCGGTGTACGTTGAAAAGCCCATGGCGAACAATTACGCATCTGCAAAAAACATTGCCAATGCCGCTGCTGCAAAGAACATTAAGCTTGTTGTGGCGCATTACCGCCGTGAACAACCACGCTTTAAAAAAGTAAAACAGCTGATTGTTGATAAAGCCATTGGCGATATATTATATGTGCGCATTGAACTTTGCAAACGGCCTCTTACAAAAGAGGAGCTGGCTGATGAAAAAGTTGCATGGCGCGTTAACCCGTCTATCGCGGGCGGTGGCATTTTTCACGATCTGTCCCCGCACCAGTTAGACCTGATGTACCATTTTTTTGGCCCGGTTGAAAAGGTGTCTGGTGTTGCTTCCCAGCAGGGCAGCAGCTACAATGCTGCCGACATGGTTGCCGGCAACATATTGTTTAAAAGCGGTGTTGCCTTTAGCGGCACCTGGTGTTTTAATGCGCCTGCCGATAAAGACATTTGCGAAATTACCGGCACCAAAGGCAAAATACGCTTCACCGTTTTTAGCACCAACAGCATTGAGGTTGAGTTAGACGGCAAAACCACAACCGATAATTTTGACGAGCTGCCCCATGTACAGCAGCCCATGATACAGGCTACCGTTGAATACTTTTTGGGCCTTCGCGATAACCCCTGTAGCGGCCATGAAGGTGCTGAAGTAATGCGGCTGATTGAGGCTATGACATCGTAACAGGTATTGTTATCACTCACCCAAAAACTCCTGCACCAGCGCGGCGGTTATCCCTGGCAACTTGCTGCCTGTTTTTGGGTTGCACACTTCACCAATAAATGACCCATGCGTGCCGGGTAATATCACCGTTTGTGCGCCCGGTATTAAACGGCCCATTTGTATAATTTGCTCGGGCAGTATTACATCATGGTCGCCTGATATTAGTAACGCAGGCGCTTTTATACTACGCAGATACTCATCCGGAATATCTTTAAAATTTATCATTCGGTCCCTGTCTTTTTCAAACATTACCTGCAGTTTGGTTTTATCATGCGCCACCTTTAAATAATCGTCTTTCAATGGCTGTGGCATATTGTCAAGCGTTGCATGCTGCATGCCATCAAAAAAGCCGGGTATCATACCATCCCGTCTGTAATTTGCTGATATCACAATTATTTTGTTAACCAGTTCCGGGTGGCGT
>JABDGS010000124.1:8469-10224 GCA_013285915.1 Bacteroidota bacterium | reverse complement strand
TACCAGAGAAATTTACTTTACCACAATTGCAAAGCCTGTATGAAGGCATTTATGATGCGTCGCTTGACAAGAGAAATTTTAGCAGGAAAATACTTTCAACAAACCTGCTGTTAAAGCAAAAGGACAAGGAAAAAGAGTCGTCCAAACGCGGTGCTTTTTATTATAAACTTGACCGGAAAAAATATGCTGCCAAGTTTGATGCCTTTCTCAATTTCATTCCAAATCACCATAAGCTGGGATAGGGAGTTTAAAGTTTCCAGTTTGAAGTTATGCGTAGGTGCTATAGCAGGGTTGGGTGAATAATGTGAACCGAAGCACGGTGTAATTACTGAACGACAACACCATAAAAGCTTTTTATATGTCAACCGAAACATTTACCTACGACTGGAGCCGTTTTACCAAGCGCGTAAATATAAAGGCGGGTATTGACACAGGTATTATTTATAATGCGTGGGCAACGCAGCAGGGCCTTGAAAAATGGTTTTTACGTTCAGCAATATTTACGTCCGCAGATAATGCGCAAAGCAATACCGCCAGCCAGGTGCAACCGGGCGACACCTACGCCTGGTTATGGCACGGCTATGATGATGCAACTACGGAATATGGGAAAATTTTAGAAGCAAACGGCACCAACTACCTGAAATTTGTTTTTGGTAATGCTGGCACGGTTACAGTCAGTATTTACCCTGAACAGAATGAAACAATTGTTGAACTGTTGCAGGAAGATATACCAACCGATGAAAAAGGCAAAGCATACTTTCACATTGGCTGCAGCACCGGCTGGGTATTTTATTTGGCTAACCTTAAATCAATACTGGAAGGCGGCCTTGATCTGCGAAATAAAAATGTGGCGCTGCAGCATGTATTAACAGCATGAGAAATTTTTCGCTTGCCATTTTTTCCCTACATTTAATTATTATTCAACCAAAAAAACTCTCTTTATGGGCTTCTTCGATCGTCTCTCCAACGGATGGACAATAGCAATGACAAGTTTGAAAGTTTTAAAAGCAAACAAACAGCTAATTATATTTCCTGTTTTATCAGGTTTAAGTATGATGCTTATAATAGGCTCATTTGTAGTGGTAATACTGTCTGGTGCAGACTGGCAGGTAAGCAACCTTGATATAAATAACAAGGCAGAAGGATATGCGCTGCTGTTTGTATTTTATGTGATAAACTATTTCATCGTAGTGTTTTTTAATATGGCACTTATGCATTGCTCCAAAATATTTTTTGACGGCGGCGAGGTTAGCGTCAGCGATGGTATAAAATTTAGTTTTAGCCGGTTGGGTGTTATTTTTTCATGGTCAATAATGGCGGCAACAGTTGGTCTTATTTTAAAAGTGATTCAGGAAAACGTAGGGTCGTTGGGCAAAATAATCACAGGGCTTGTTGGCGTAGTGTGGAGCATCGCTACATTTTTTGTGGTGCCGGTACTTGCATACGAAAAACTGGGCCCGATAGATGCTTTTAAACGCTCAACGCAGCTTATGCGTGAAAAATGGGGGCAAAGCCTGGGCGCTGGTTTTAGCTTTGGCCTTATACATCTTGTTGCCCTTATCATTGTAGCTATACCTGCATTAATCATAGGTGCAGCCATAAATGTGGCGTTCGGCGTAATTGTCGGCTTGCTGGGCGTATTTTTGCTATCAGCTATTTTCAGCGCATTGCGCAGCATTTTTATAAGCGCTGTTTACAATAATGTTACCGGTAACCTTGACGATCACTTTAACCAGCAGATGATTGATAGTTTAT
>JABDGS010000124.1:0-8459 GCA_013285915.1 Bacteroidota bacterium | reverse complement strand
AACTTAAAAAATAATTATCAGCGTAAAATTTCAACGAGTTTTTTAAATCAGCAAATGATTGATAGTTTATTTATTGAAAAAAGAAAATAATAGTTAAGCACCAAATAACCAGAAGCACCAAAAACAAAAATTCCAAAGTCCAAATGAAAGCCTTTTAAAAAAATGCGATCTTTTGGACTTTGGTGCTTGGCTTTCTTTGGTACTTTCATTTTTGGACTTTGTAACCTGGCTTTCTTTGGTGCTTCCCGTTTAGTACTTTCATTTGTAAGTATGACGAATCGGTTCACAATAAAGGTTGCAGTTATTACCGGGGCGTCTGTGCTGGTAATTAAACTGCTTTCTACGCTGCTTGTATATCATTTTTTAAGTTTTGATATTTATTTGGCTATAGTTGCAGTTGCATTCTTATTGGCGGGAATGCTATTAATGCCACGGCTGAAAAAAGCAAACGGGCAACCTTTAATGCAGCAACAGGTTCCCGGGCCATTGCAACGGCTTACCAACCGCGAACTCGCCATTTTTGAAATGCTTGGCAACAGCCTGACGAACAAAGAAATCTCCGAACGGCTTAATATTGAAATAAGTACTGTAAAAAGCCACGTAAACTCGCTCTATCCAAAAATTGAATGTAAAAACAGGATAGAGGCCCGGGAGAAATGGAAAAACTACCCGGTAAGCCAATAATTTCATTCAATTCCAACCTTTTTCCAACCCCATAAGTTACTCTGTTAGCTACGTAGCCTATATATTGCAGCCTAAATTATAGCATGAGAAATATTATAATAAGAGCTTTAATTACAGGCGTGCTTGTGGTTTTATGGCTGTTTGGTGGTTTTACCGTTCTGTCGCTGATAATCACAAGTGTCCCACATATGATCCTGCGCACCTTAACAGGCTCTTTAGGCCTGGTGGTTCTTTTTACAGGAATCTATTACGCAATGCGCAACGAAAAACAGAAAAAAGGCGCGGAAGGCTATACTTATGTGCAGGCGCTCGGTACAGGAGTTTGCATAGCAGTAATTGTAGCTGTAATGGTTTCAGCAGCCTCTTTCATATATGTTTATTTAAACCCGCACTTTGCTGATGATATGGCGAAGGAAGCGGAGGCCTCTTTAAGACAATCGGGTGCAAGCCAGGCCGCCATCGCTCAAAAGGTAGCTGCTGTAAAAGACGAATTTAGCCTTAACCGGCAGGTGATGGCGGCATTAACGGTACAAACGGCTATAGGTACCGTATTTTCCCTTATTGCCGCCGCATTCCTCAAAACAAAAAAACAATAGTAGAAATATGAGGAAATACACACTTATTTGCATTTTAGTAGTATTGGGTGGAAGAGTAATGGCGCAGGCCGATTCATCAAAACAATACATGCTTATTGTAAGGTATAAACAACCGGCTGCACCTTTTTCGCAAGAAACTATACAAAACAATATTCAGCATTGGAATGGATATATGGGCGGCCTTGGTCAAAAAGGCAAAATTGTTCAGGGCTACAGGCCAATGCAGGCAGGAGTAACCATTACAGGCAGTCAAAAAACAAGCACGGCTGCGCCGTATACAGCTAATGGCGAAATGGTAAGTTCGTTTATGATAATAAAGGCGTCCAGCCTGGAAGAAGCTACCAAAATAGCGAAAGAATGCCCTATTTTGGAGTTGGACGGCAGCGTGGAAGTAAGAGAGCTGATGCAATTAGCTAGGTAGAAGTTGTTTAGGCCAAACTGCAACCACCAAATTAAGAAAAGTCTCAAAATCCAAAAAGCTTGTTAAGCTGATCTTGAAATTTCTTATTTGGACGTTGAGATTTGGCGTTTATTTGGTACTTTCTTTTTAATTTCTTTGTTTATGTATCAAAAAGCCGTTACCTTTGCCGTCCTTAATTTTTAAGTCATGAACGCAGCAGTTACATTTGTTCACGAGCAGCTTACTGCTAAGAAACAACATCCGAAGTTTAAAGCAGGTGATAATATCACTGTTAATTATAAAATTATTGAAGGCGGTAAAGAGCGTATACAGGGTTTTCGTGGTGATGTGGTAAAAATACAGGGCAATGGCTCTACTGCTACATTTACTGTACGTAAAATATCCGATGGTATTGGTGTTGAAAGGGCTTTCCCTTTCCTGTCACCAAACGTTGAGTCTATTCTGCTTAATAAAGTTGGTAAAGTACGCCGTGCAAGGCTGTTTTACCTTCGTGAAAGAAGCGGTAAAAGCGCCAGGATCAAAGAAAAACGTATGTAGTATACATAAAGTTGAAAATGTTATCAGCGGAAAACCTTTGTTTTCCGCTTTTTTTATGAAGTATTAATGTTAATCTTTGCATTTGTACTTCAATTTATATTTATCTTTGACGCTCACACTTCAAAAAAAATTGTTATGGGTAATTTAGGTTTCCAGGAAATACTGCTGATTGCGGTTGTTGTACTGGTTTTATTTGGCGGACGTAAAATTCCTGAGTTTATGAGGGGCCTTGGCCGTGGCGTTCGTGAATTTAACGACGCCAAGGATAATGTAAAGAAAGAACTGGAAGACGGCATGAGAGAGAAAGAGGTTAAAGCAAGCACTCCTGCATCTACTTCTACCTCTAATGACTATAACGAATATTTGGAATGGAAAAAGCAGCAGGAAATGTCTGCTACAAAAGAGCCAGCCCGCTAATTAACCGGTAAAAACAGATTTAGCCTTTGTTTAGCTATACCACTATCAAAGACTACAAAGAGAAATTATTGAACGGCCAAACAACTTGTGTTGAGGCCGTTTCTTTTTATGTAGCTCTTATAAAACAAAACGCACATCTTAATGCCTTTTTAGAGGTATATGAAGATGAGGCTTTGCAGCGGGCTGCTTTTTTGGATAGCCAGCGCAAAGCAGGCGTGCCGATGGGTAAAATGCATGGCGTTATTACCGGCCTTAAAGATGTTATTTGCTATAAAGGCCATAAACTCTCAGCTTCTTCTAAAATATTGGAAGGCTTTATATCCATTTACAACGCTACGGCAACGCAAAAACTGCTTGATGAAGGCGCAATTATTATTGGCCGGCAAAACTGCGATGAGTTTGCTATGGGCAGCAGCAATGAAAACTCAGCCTTTGGTAATGTACTAAACGCTCGTGACAACAGCCGCGTGCCAGGGGGTTCATCAGGTGGGTCTGCAGTTTCTGTACAGGCGGCCCTTTGTATGATAAGCCTTGGCAGCGATACCGGCGGCTCAGTACGCCAGCCTGCTGATTTTTGCGGTATTGTTGGCTTAAAACCTACCTATGGAAGAATATCGCGCTATGGGTTAATCGCGTATGCCTCATCATTTGACCAAATAGGCATTTTTGGAAATAATATCGAAGATGTTGCCCTTACGCTGGAAGTTATTGCCGGCCCGGACGAGTTTGACAGCACCGCCCTTACAAGCCCGGTTCCTCAATACTCGGCAATTATAAACAGCAATCCTTCAAAAAAATACCGGGTAGCTTATTTTAAAGAAACCCTTGAACATCCCGGCCTTGACCCTGAAATAGCGCAAGCCACACGAAAATTTATACAAACCCTTATAAATGAAGGGCATACAGTGGAGCAGGTTGATTTTGAACTGCTGGAATATGTAGTGCCTGCTTATTATGTGCTTACAACCGCCGAGGCCTCAAGCAACCTTTCTCGTTACGACGGTATTAAATATGGCTATGCTGCAAAAGATAAGGTTGTTGATTTAACAGACTTTTATAAAAAAACCCGCAGCCAGGGTTTTGGCAAAGAAGTTAAACGCCGCATTTTATTAGGCACCTTCGTATTAAGTGCCGGGTATTATGATGCATATTTTACTAAGGCCCAACAGGTTAGAACTATGTTGGTTAACCGCACAAATACTATCTTCTCGCAGTACGACGCTATCATATCTCCAACGGTGCCATCTCCAGCCTTTAAGCTTGGCGAAAAGAGTAATGACCCTATTGAAATGTTCCTCGCCGACATCTACACCGTTTTCGCCAACCTTGCAGGTATACCGGGTATATCTGTTCCTCTATTCAAAACGCATTATGGCATGAATTTTGGTATTCAGGTCATGTCATCAAAGGGCAATGAGGAAATGATGCTACAAATAGCCGAAAGTTTTGTACAGCTTTCTTAAAATTAGTAGAAAAAAAGCCCTCAGGTGAAATAAACCGAACCTTTTACCAAAACGGTTTGTTGTTTAATTACTTGTTAAAAGCACATAATGCAGAAAAGTACCTCTATTCTAAAGGGTTTTTTTACGGCCCACTTCTTCAGGCATTCGGCTGGCATAGCCGTATTTATGCTATTAACCTTATCGTTAATGTCGTTTAAGGATGACGGCAAAACGGGCAAAAAACACACGGTTCAAAAAGATTCAGTAAGCGTTGATTATAAAAGTTTCGGCAACTTACTAACCGGCGACTTAAGCGATGAGCCAATAAGCGACCGAAGCATTTTTGTGTTAAGGCCTGAAGTAGCAACATTTGTTAATGATTACGATAAGAAGGAAAAGGAAGAATACAGCAACATGAAAGACTGGGGTAAACCCTATTTTGAGTTATACGACCGGATCCTTTCTGAAAATGGCTTACCAGTTGAATTAAAATACCTGAGTGTTATTGAAAGCAACCTGCAAAACACCAACGTAACCGGCGGAGATGCCGTGGGCCCCTGGCAGCTAATGCCTTATGAAGGCAAACGCTTTGGGCTTAAAATGAAAAAAGGTTATGACGAAAGGACCAGCTATGCAAAAAGCACAGAAGTAGCTGCCCAGCTGTTGAAAGAGTTGTATGGTGAATTTGGTGATTGGTTACTGGTTGTAGCCTCTTATAATTGCGGGATGGGCAGAATGAAGAGGGCGATAACCCAGGCCGGTACAAAAAATTACTGGCAACTGCAGCAATACCTGCCCACTGAAACGAGGCACCATGTTAAAAAATTTATTGCCACACATTATTTTTTTGAAGGCGGCGGCGGCTGGACAACTGTTACTTCAACTGAAGCGGCCGATTACAGGACTGCAATTGCAAAAGCCAACGAAGCAAAAAATGCAGCTTATTTAAACACAATTACTGCATCCGAAATTAGCGGTAAGTATAATTCAGCAGCAATAATACGCTCATTGGCTATTGATGCCGACCTTTTTAATAAATTAAACCCCGGGTTTGATAAAAATATAGCAGAAGGCAAAAGCTATTCTTTAAAACTTCCTGAAAGTAAAATGCCTTTGTTTTTAACCAACCGCCAGCAAATACTTGAACAAAGCGCACAAATACTGATTTCTATGTAATGGTTAAGGTTTCGGGCGCCAGGAAATCAACGAATTACGAATTGAATACGAATATACGAATCGCCGGCGCGTGGTTCATATATTCGTATTTTCTTTTTAGGACTTCAGCCTTGAAACAAATGAAAATAAAATAGCACGGTGCTCCCATTCGTATATTTGCCTCTAATTCGTATTTCGTAGAATTATTTTTTCAGCCATTTAGCACCTTTTGAATAGCAGAGGCTTTTAGCAAACATTCTTCATATTCCTTCTCCGGGTCACTATAAAACGTTATTCCACTACCTGCAAGGTAATTGAGGTATTGTGTTTGGGCGTTATACATAATACTGCGTATAACCACGTTAAAGTCAAAATCTTTAGCCGGGGTTATATAGCCAACCGCACCTGAAAATATCCCCCGTTTTACGGGTTCATATTGTTCAATCAGCTCCATCACCCTTTTCTTGGGCGCGCCGGTCATTGAGCCCATAGGGAAGGTGGCCTCTAATATTTCAGCTATCCTAAGCCGTATTTTAATGTACCACTTATGGTTGATACCATTTGGTGCACCTGCGGAAAACTTTGTACCGCAAACAACTCTTCTGCCTGTACGCTGCCTTCTGTGCAAATTTTACTTAGATCATTTCGCACAAGGTCAACCACCATTACATTCTCGCTCTTATCTTTTGCGCTGTTCAGCAGGCTAACTTTTAACTGGTTATCAATGGCATCATCTTTTAAGTCCCTTGTTGCTGTGCCTTTCATAGGCTGGGATATTATCTTGTTACCTGTTTTTTTTATATACCGTTCCGGGCTTGCACATAAAAGGTATTTATCGTTTAATTTGTAATAACATGAGAATGGTGAGGGCGATACGGCCGAGAGATCGCGGTACGTTTCAATGGGTTCTATAACGGCATCTTCAGCAAAAAATTCCTGGCAAAAATTTATCTCGTAGCAGTCACCCCTTAGAATATGTTCCTGCAACCTTTTAATGGTGCGTATGTACGTATCCCTGTTAATGCGATTTTGAATGTTTACTTTTTGAGATGAATAATGGCCGCCATTTACGGGTAACTGTATGATCTCTTCAAAAACAGCGGCGGGGCTTTCTGTAAGTGACGAGATAGCAGCTTCTGTTCCCTTAATGCTTATAACTATTCCCGGCCTGAACAAAAAAACAGGGGAAAAACCGATATTATCCATCCCGCCGGAATAAAGTTGTTCTACCTCATTTTTTAGGTCATAACTAAAATGGCCAAAAAGCCAATCATCATTCAACGCATTAAAATGTTTCAACCTGGCCAAAATGTTCTGTTGCGGGGCAAAGGTATCAACCGCGCCGGCAGCAAGCAAACAATCGTACGAGCCGAATTTTTGATGATAATTATTGTCATCAAAAAAACAACAGATATCAAACTGGTTGGCCCAATTCAACATCTGTTGTTTAAATCCGGTAAAAGAGGATATATTAAATGTTTTCGTATGCCTTTGCTGCAAAATAATGCGAAATGCTTTTAAAAATCGTCATCCTCACCATCTTCAAAGCCGGCGTCGTTAAAAAGGCCGAATTCTTTAAAATCATCATCCAGCTTAAAATCATCTTCTTCTTCCGCGCCCTTTTTACCAGCTTTGCCTGTTGAGGCTTTGCTGCTTCCGCCACCTTTTGATTTTGGAATATCAAACTCATCAAAGTCAGGGTCCCAATCCTCCTCCTCTTCTACTTTTTCCCACTCGTCTTTCTCATCTTCGGGCAAATCACTGTCGTCGTCATCGTCTTCCTCCTCATCTTTCGATTTTTTTGATGACGTGGCTTTAGCACCCTTTTTAGCAATGGGCTTTACATCTTCATCGTCATCATCCAAATCGTCGTCATCATCATCCAAATCTTTTTTCGACTTTGGGTCAGGCTTTGGGGCCTTGTCCTTATCTGCCGCAGCGGGTTTGCTGCCGGTTGCTTTTTTGTCTTTATCTGATTTTGCTGCCATATACCAAAATAATTATCAGCGTAAAATTTCAACGAGTTTTTTAAATCAGCAAAAAAAAATTTTCACCACAAATTCCTAACCAGTTTTATTACAATTTAACTATCTGCTCTCTCCCCGGTCCATTGGAAACATATTTAACAGGGGCGCCAATATAGTTGTTAATAAAATCAATGTATGTTGACATGTTTGCAGGCAGTTTTGCTGCATCCTTTATTTGTGTTGTATCGGTGTTCCATCCGTCAAACATTTTATATACCGGGCTTAATCTTGCCCCTGCCATTTGAAATGGAACTTCTTCTACTTCCGATCCATTTAAATTATATGCTGTGCAAACATTCAGCTCAGTAAAAGTATCAAGCACATCAGCCTTTGTCATCACCACCTGGGTAACGCCATTTATCATGCAGGTATATTTTAGCGCTACAAGGTCAATCCAGCCGCAACGGCGTGGCCTGCCCGTAGTTGCACCAAACTCACTGCCTATTTTACGCAATTCTTCGCCGGTACTGTTTTCAAGTTCAGTGGGAAAAGGGCCGCCGCCAACACGCGTGCAATAAGCTTTTGAAACGCCAAGCACATCCCTTATTTTTTGCGGTGCAATACCCAAACCGGTACACACACCTGCTGAAATAGTGCTTGATGATGTTACAAAAGGAAACGTACCAAAATCAATATCCAGCATAGTACCCTGTGCACCTTCTGCAAGCACTTTTTTACCCTGGCTTATTTTATTGTTAATAAAATACTCGCCATTTACAACGTTCAGCGAGCGCAAAAATTCTATCGCTTCAAAAAATTCTTCTTCCCATGCTGATATATCTTCACTAAAATTAAAGTTATCCAGCAACTTTTGGTGTTTAATTCTAAGCTTAATGTAATTGGAAATAAATTTTTTATCCCCCAGGTCGCCAACCCTTAATGCATTGCGCCCTGTTTTATCCATGTAGGCTGGCCCGATGCCTTTAAGCGTTGAACCAATTTTGCCATCGCCCTTTGAAGATTCAGACGCTTTGTCAAGGGCACGGTGCGTAGGTACAATAATATTTGTTCTTTGGGCAATATATAAATTCTTCTTCACGTCAATTCCAAAGGCGCTAACCGCATCGCATTCCCTTTTTAGCGTAACGGGGTCAAGCACCACGCCATTGCCAATTATGTTAATGGTATTTTGATGAAATATGCCCGAAGGTATTTGGTGCAGCACTATTTTTTTGCCATT
>JABDGS010000123.1 GCA_013285915.1 Bacteroidota bacterium | reverse complement strand
CAGTTTTAAGCCAACCCTTGGCCTGCTTGACGGCACTATGATAGTAGCGGGCAGCATGATAGGCTCCGGTATTTTTATTGTTAGCGCAGGTATGCTGCGCGATATTGGAGGCGCAGGCTGGCTTGTATTAGTATGGCTTATTACGGGGTTTATGACTGTAACAGCAGCCGTAAGCTATGGCGAATTAAGCGGCATGTTTCCCAAAGCTGGTGGCCAGTATGTATATCTTAAAGAGGCGTATAACCCGCTTGTTGGCTTTTTATACGGCTGGAGTTTTTTTGCAGTTATACAAACAGGTACCATTGCGGCGGTGGGGGTTGCATTTTCAAAATTTGCGTGGTATGTTGTACCCGAAGCTATAAAGCCTTTTGTAAGTGAGGATAATAAAATACTGAGCTTAAATATAACAGACGGCTACACTTTTACTATCAGTTCAGCACAAGTGGTGTCTATTGCTTTAATAATGCTGCTCACCTATAGCAATACACGTGGCTTAAAAGGTGGTAAGTGGATACAAAATATTTTTACCAGTACCAAGCTGCTTTCATTATTCGGTTTAATTATTGCCGGCTTTGTTGTTTTAAACCCTGCGGTATGGCATGCCAACTGGGCTAATGCGTGGCAGGCTGTAAAAGAAACTGCTGACACAACGGGCCAGCCACAATTTACAACCCTTGCAGGTGCTGCTTTATTTGGCGGTATTGCTGCAGCCATGGTAGGCTCGGTATTCAGCAGCGATGCCTGGAACAATGTTACTTTTATTGCCGGTGAAATGAAGAATCCAAAAAGAAATATAGGGCTAAGCCTTTTGTTTGGTACGCTTATAGTAACGGTAATTTATGTTTCGATAAACCTGGTATACCTTGGCACCTTACCGCTTGAAGAAATAAAACATGCAGCAAAAGACAGGGTAGCAGTAGCCGCATCCAGCGTTATTTTTGGTAATGGTGGCGCAGTTGTAATCGGCCTTATGATAATGGTGTCAACTTTTGGTTGCAACAATGGGCTAATACTTGCAGGAGCGCGCGTTTATTACACTATGGCAAAAGATCAGTTATTCTTCAAGAAGGCCGGAACACTTAATAAAAATGCTGTGCCCGAGTGGGCTTTGTGGGCACAGTGTATTGTAGCAGCTATATTATGCTTAAGTGGTAAATATGGAGACTTGCTGGATATGATATCGTTTGTGGTGGTTATATTTTATGTGCTTACTATCCTCGGCATATTTAAGTTGCGCATAAAGCGGCCGGATGCTGAAAGGCCCTATAAAGCGTTTGCCTATCCTGTTTTGCCGGCACTGTATGTGCTTATGGGCATTTCTTTTTGTGTTCTTCTTATTATTTATAAACCACAGTTTACCTGGCCCGGCCTTATAATTGTTATTATTGGTATTCCGTTGTATTATATTGCGGTCGCAAATAAAAAGCGCATCCCATCACAAGGCGCTATTTAAATATTTGGTATGCAGGATTTTGAAGAACTATTTGGAAAAATAGCCAGTTTAAAAGTTGCAGTAATTGGCGATATAATGCTTGATACTTACTGGTGGGGCAAAGTAGACCGTATTTCGCCCGAGGCACCTGTACCGGTAGTAAGCCTGCAAAACAAAGAGTACCGGCTGGGCGGTGCTGCAAACGTTGCCCTTAACACTGTTTCGCTCGGTGCAAATACTATCTTATTCTCAGTTGTTGGTAATGATGATGATGCGGATATCCTGTTAGGCTTATTGGCTAAAGAACACATACATACCCAGCGGATTATTAAGAGCAGTGAGCGTATCACCACCAACAAAACCCGCATTATAAGCCGCAACCAGCAAATGATGAGGCTTGATGCAGAGATAACAAATGATATCTCGTTAAAAGATGAGGAACTTCTTATTAAGAATATCATCAATTTTATCGAGCATGATAAGCCGGCCGTGGTAATATTTGAAGATTACAATAAGGGCGTGTTAACTAAAACAGTTATTGAAACAATTATAGCAACCTGTAAAAAAAACAACATCATTACAACTGTCGACCCTAAACGCAAAAACTTTTTTGCATACCGTAATTCCGATATTTTTAAGCCCAATCTTAAAGAAGTTAAGGAAGGATTAAATGTTTTGCTGGATAAAGTAACATTGGAGGCGCTCAACAATGTTCATATTCAGTTGCATGATGCATTGCAGCACAATATATCTCTTATTACCCTTTCAGAAAAAGGTGTATTTGTACAAGATGAAAATGAAAGTCGAATTGTTCCTACACACCTGCGTAATATAACCGATGTAAGTGGCGCCGGCGATACTGTAATAGCAGTGGCATCATTGGTGTATGCGGCAACAAAAAACATTATGCTTGCAGCATCAATGGCAAACCTTGCCGGTGGCATTGTTTGTGAAGAGGTAGGAACAGTTGCAATAAATGCCTCAAAATTGCTTCAGGAATGTAAAGAAAATCTAAGCAGTTGATGATTTAGCGCTTTCTGCTATTATCCTGTCATAATCTAGCACAGTTTCAAAAAATATTTTCACGCAGGCAAAAATCAGTATAAAGATATCCCCGGCACCAAACTGCAAAAAAAATCCGCCGGCTATTACACAAAACTGCTGCACAAATATGCGCGCGTAAGGGGCAAACATAAGCGTGCCAAGTGATGCTGTTTTATACACCCGGGTTAATATAAAACCCTTAAGCATTATAAGGCCATTACTTACAATAAACAACAGCAACACCCATTGTGCCTGCACCGGTATATTTTGCCTTAAATGAGCAAAGAATATAAACACAGTTTCAGGGCCAAATGAATCATTTTTATATTTCGAAAAACCAAGGAACATGCCTGTTTGTATCCAAACGAAGAAACTATAATGAACGATAAAAAATGCAATAAATCCATAGCCGCTAACCATTGTTGTTTTAGAGCCGTTCTGCCAAACATCCCTTTTTTTAAATTGGGTTGTAATAAACATCATCAACACATTGTATAGGCCTGCAATTACGCTTTCCAGGCAATACACAATAAAAATGCCGGCAGCGTTCCAGTTGCCAAACCAAACACCGCCAACGGGAACAAGGTTAACTAATATCAAAAAAATATCAGTATAAGTTAAACGTCTTTTAAGAAATTGCTTCAAAACTTCGAAATTTTCAGCAGGTAAAATATCTATATTCGTCATTATCACAAATACCCTCCAGCAGGTATATATTGGTGATAGATGTTTTGTCAGTCATTATAATCACATGAGAAAAATTGTAAGGCCACGCCTGGGTGTGGCCTTTACGATTGCCCCCTTCGCGCAACAATGATGCAATAACAAATCAGGCACCTAATTCACCACAGTGTAACTTTGCAGCCATGGCACATAACCACGACCATCATCACGACCACGGGGGCCACCATCACCATCACACTGTTACGCTTACCAACGTTAGCAGTGCGTTTATAATTGGTATCGTGCTCAATTTTGGTTTCGTGATAATTGAAGTTGTGTACGGCCTCATTATTCACTCGCTTTCCCTGCTGTCAGATGCAGGTCACAACCTTGCAGATGTGGGTGCTTTAGGCCTTTCACTGCTTGCTTTTAAGCTGTTAAAAGTAAAGGGCAATGAAAAATATACTTACGGCTATCGCAAAACGTCAATATTAGTTGCGCTGTTTAACGCCATGGTATTGCTTGTATCTATTGGTGCTATAATATACGAAGGCATTCACCGTTTTTTTAACCACGAACAGGTGCCCGGTTTAACCATATCAGTTGTAGCAGGTATAGGCATTGCTGTTAATTTTATATCAGCGCTTGTTTTCAGGCGTGATAAAGACAAAGATCTTAATGTAAAGAGCGCCTACCTGCATTTAATGGCTGATGCTGTAATTTCACTGGGCCTTGTAATTGGGGGTGTCGCAATATATTACACCAACTGGTATTGGATCGATCCTGCACTGAGTATTGTTGTGGCCGGTATTATACTATTCAGTACCTGGCGCCTGTTAATGGACAGCCTGCGACTTTCATTAGATGGCGTTCCGGAAAACATTAATATTGATGACGTGAAAAATGCAGCAACAAAAATTACCGGTGTTATTGATTTCCATCATATTCACGTTTGGGCAATCAGTACCACTGAGAATGCTCTTACGGCCCATCTTGTATTAGGCAGCAATATTACGGTTAAAGACGAGCAACAAATAAAAAACGACCTTCGTCACCGTTTGCTGCATTTGAATATTCAGCACGCCACTCTTGAAACCGAGCGGGAAAATGACCCCTGCGCCGCGCAGGTATGCGATGCCGCTACTGTATAAATACAGTGCTACATGATTTTTTCAAAATTTACCTCATTCTGCAGGTGCAAAACTGTTTCTTTGGTGCCATTATTTCATATAAACAGAAGGGGGCGCAACAGTTTCGATACCTTTGTATCTAATTTGATCTTTTAATCGTACATATAATGACAGAAGAGTTTACCTTGACAGTGAAGTATAAGGGAGAAGACCACGATTTTACTGCGAAGCTTTTATTACAGGGGCACAGCCATAAATTTGAAGTAAACATTAACGGCATAACTGTTTTTTTTGAGCCCGATGAAGGCGGCAATTACCGTTCAATCAGGATGCCGTGGCAGGAAGAAAAAAATATGCAGAAACTTGATAAGGAATTGCTCGCCTTAATTAGCCAAAATATTGAAGAAATTCTTGCGTAGCAAGGCGGTCGTTAAAAAAGAGGCCATCGCTTGAAGGGCAGCCTATAACCTATACCAATTCGCATGCAGGCGGGTATAACTCAATAAAAAAAGCAGGAAGCTTTACACTCCCTGCTTTTATATTTTCGCATTAAACCTTGCTTCTCTTTCTTTCCACGTTCCACGAGTCACATAAATTATTCATCATCATCAAAGTTCATCGCTTCGCGTGTAGTGGTAAGCAGTTCATATTCTTCCTTATTACCAACTATCAGGTTGTCAAAAATACGCATACCTGTACCAGCCGGTATTGGGTGGCCGGTAATAACGTTTTCTTTCAAACCGAGCATATCGTCTGTTTTGCCTTGTATCGCAGCAGAACTTAATACCTTAGTTGTTTCCTGGAACGATGCTGCTGAAATCCAGCTTTGTACACCCAAAGATGCTTTGGTTATACCAAGCAATACAGGTTGCGCGGTGGCAGATTCTGCATCCCTAACCTCGGCTAACTTTTTATCTGCACGGCGCAGTATGCTATTTTCTTCTCTCAGCTCACGAACAGTAACAATTTGGCCTGCTTTCAATTTACCGCTGTCGCCCGGTTCAGTTATTACTTTCTTATCGTAAATTCTGTCGTTCTCTTCAATAAACTCAAAGCGGTCAACAAGGTCTTCTTCCAGGAATTTTGTATCACCTGCGTGCACAATTTCTACCTTCTTCATCATCTGGCGAACGATAACTTCAATGTGCTTGTCATTTATCTTCACACCCTGTAAGCGGTAAACTTCCTGTATTTCATTAACCACGTATTCCTGTACAGCAAAAGGCCCTTTAATTTTAAGTATATCTTCCGGTGCGGTTTGACCGTCTGATAATGCAGTACCGGCTTTTACAAAGTCACCATCCTGTACAAGTATCTGGCGTGTAAGCGGCACGAGGTATTTTTTAACTATACCATCTTTCGCCTCAACCACAATCTCGCGGTTACCACGTTTTACATTACCAAAAGCTACCACACCATCAATTTCACAAACAATGGCCGGGTTGCTTGGGTTACGTGCTTCAAACAGTTCGGTTACGCGTGGCAAACCACCCGTAATATCACCGCTCTTACGCATTGTTCTTGGTATCTTCACAATAACCTGGCCTGCTTTAACTTCGTCACCTTCTTCAATAATCAGGCGGCTGCCTACAGGTAAGTTATAGTTTTTAATTTCCTTGCCTTCAATAACAATACCTGGTATCTTGGTTTTGTCTTTAGTATCAATAACCACTTTATCACGGTGGCCGGTTTGCTCGTCAGCTTCTTCGCGGTATGTAATACCTTCCAGTACGTTTTCAAATTTAACTGTACCGTTTATTTCAGATACTACTACGTTGTTGAACGGATCCCATGTACAAATAACTTCGCCTTTTTTAACCTGCTGGCTATCTTTTACATTAAGCGTGGCACCATAAGGTACGTTGTTTGTAATAAGCAGGCGGTCGTTCTTAACATCAACGATCCTAACCTCGCCTGTACGGCCAATTACAATCTGCACTTTTTCGCCTTCGTTGTTTAATGCGGTAACACTGCGTAAACCATCAAACTGTATAGTACCATCAAATTTGGCCGCTAAGGTAGATTCAACAGATGAAGAACCGGCAATACCACCCACGTGGAAGGTACGCAGGGTTAACTGTGTACCAGGCTCACCAATTGACTGGGCAGCAATAATACCAACAGCATCACCATTTTGGGCCATATAACCTGTAGCCAGGTTTTTGCCATAACATTTTACGCATACACCACGTTTGCTTTCGCAGGTAAGTACACTGCGTATTTCTACAGTTTCAATGCCTGCAGCTTCAATGGCCCTGGCAACATCTGTGGTTATTTCTTCCCCCGCAACAGCTATCATGTAATCAGTAATGGGGTGGAACACATCGTGTAATGATGTTCTGCCCAGTATCCTGTCATACAACGGTTCAATTATATCCTCGTTATCTTTTAATGAAGATGTTGCAATACCCCGAAGTGTACCGCAGTCTTCTTCACCTATAACCACATCCTGTGCAACGTCAACCAAACGGCGGGTAAGGTAACCGGCATCCGCAGTTTTTAATGCTGTATCCGCCAAACCCTTACGCGCACCATGTGTTGAGATAAAGTAATCCAATACGTTCAAACCACCTTTAAAGTTTGAAAGAATTGGGTTTTCAATAATTTCACTGCCTGTGCTGCCACTTTTTCTTGGTTTAGCCATCAAACCTCTTATACCCGCAAGCTGTTTTACCTGTTGCTTGCTACCGCGTGCACCACTGTCAAGCATCATGTAAACTGAGTTAAAGCCCTGCTTGTCAATTTGCATTTCACGTATAAGGGTTTCAGTAATACGGGTGTCAACACGGCTCCAAATATCAATAACCTGGTTGTAACGTTCGTTATTGGTAATCAAGCCCATGTTATAGTTTTCCCATACTTCTTCTACTTCAATCTTAGCCTGGTCAAGCAGTTCGTTACGCTTGTCAGGGATAATAAGGTCGTTAACGTTAAATGATAAACCACCGCGGAATGCCATACGGAAACCGAGTTGTTTAATATCATCCAAAAACTTGGCTGTTTTTGGTACGTTAGTTATTTTAATAATATCCCCGATTATTTCGCGGAGAGATTTTTTGGTTAACAGCGCATTTATATAACCTACTTCTTCAGGCACAAACTGATTAAACAAAATACGGCCTACAGTGGTCTCAATCAGTTTCCTTACCAATTTACCACTTTCACGTACATTGGCTTTAACCTTAATATGTGCATGTAAATCAATACGGTTTTCATTGTAAGCTATCAGCACTTCATCCTGGTTGTAAAAAGTCATGCCTTCGCCGCGTACTTTTTCGGCTTCAGTGCTTTTCTTACCCTTTGTTATGTAATACAACCCTAATACCATGTCCTGTGAAGGCAGGGTAATTGGCGTACCGTTTTGAGGGTTAAGAATGTTGTGTGACGACAACATAAGCAACTGCGCCTCAAGTATAGAAGCATTGCTTAGCGGAACGTGCACAGCCATCTGGTCACCATCAAAGTCAGCGTTGAAGGCTGTTGTAACCAGCGGGTGTAATTGAATAGCTTTACCCTCTACCAGCCTTGGCTGAAATGCCTGGATTGATAAACGGTGCAGCGTTGGGGCGCGGTTTAACATAACCGGGTGCCCTTTAAGTATATTTTCAAGAATATCCCAAACCACATTCTCCTTCCTGTCAACCAGCTTTTTAGCTGATTTCACGGTTTTTACTATACCCCTTTCAATAAGTTTGCGGATAATAAACGGCTTAAACAATTCAGCAGCCATATCTTTTGGTAAACCACACTCATGCATCTTCAGTTCGGGGCCTACCACTATAACTGAACGGCCTGAATAGTCAACACGTTTACCCAAAAGGTTTTGACGGAAACGGCCTTGTTTACCTTTAAGCACATCGCTTAACGATTTTAGGGCGCGGCCACCTTCAGCTTTAACGGCGTTGCTCTTGCGGCTGTTATCAAACAGGCTGTCAACAGCTTCCTGCAGCATACGTTTTTCGTTACGTAAGATCACCTCGGGCGCCTTAATTTCCAGCAGCCTTTTTAAACGGTTGTTACGGATAATAACACGGCGGTAAAGGTCATTCAGGTCGCTTGATG
Organism: Bacteroidota bacterium; assembly: GCA_013285915.1. Classification (GTDB taxonomy): domain Bacteria; phylum Bacteroidota; class Bacteroidia; order Chitinophagales; family Chitinophagaceae; genus JABDFW01. Next base: position 2,042 of record JABDGS010000123.1, on the reverse strand, counting down.
CAAAACGGCCACCATCCAAAGGCACCAGCGGCCTAAGTTCAGGGGGTATTACAGGTATATATTGCATTACCATCCACTCAGGGCGGTTGGTAATATTTTTATTTGCTTCTCTAAAGCCTTCCACTACACTAAGGCGCTTTAACGCATCAGCCTTACGTTGCTGGCTGGTTTCGTTAGCAGCAGCATTGCGCAATTTATAGCTAAGGTCATCAAGGTCTAACCTTGCCAACAGGTCATGCACAGCATCGGCACCCATTTTGGCGATGAATTTCTGAGGGTCTTCGTCCGGCAGGTATTGGTTATCTTTTGGCAGGTTATCAATAATATCAAGATATTCTTCTTCAGTAAGAAGGTCGCCGCTGCTAAGGCTTTCCTTAACACCGCCCTGTATTACTGCATATCTTTCATAATAAACAATGCTTTCCAGCTTTTTGCTGCTCATCCCCAACAGGTAGCCAATTTTGTTGGGCAGGCTTTTAAAATACCAAATATGCACTACCGGCACCACAAGTTTAATGTGGCCCATACGTTCGCGGCGTACTTTCTTCTCAGTAACTTCCACACCGCAGCGGTCGCATACGATACCTTTATAGCGAATGCGCTTGTATTTACCGCAAGCACATTCGTAATCTTTTACAGGCCCGAATATTCTTTCGCAAAACAACCCGTCGCGTTCGGGTTTGTAAGTACGATAGTTAATTGTTTCAGGTTTAAGCACTTCGCCAAAGCTGCGCTCCAAAATACTGTCGGGGCTGGCTAAACCGATAGTAATTTTTGAGAAAGTTGCTTTGGGGCGATTGTCTTTTTTAATGGCCATATTTTAAATTGCAATTTATTTTTACAGGAATTTTGATGTTTTGTACCCGGTTTCGGTTAATAATATAGCAGTGGTTGCGTCGCACACTTAAACAGCAACACATTAATTATCAATAAATTACAGGGAAATGTTTTTCATCTGTATGTTGACCGCCGCTATTAATAAACTCAATTGGATACAATTCTTCAAAATGCATAGGGCGGCAAAGGTAGTAAAATAAACAAAACGCACAAAAAGTGAAATATTTTTCAATGTTGCCGCAAACCTGTGGTTAACGGTTACGGGCGCAAAAAATACCCAATCAACCCTTACTTCTGTATCATACCTAACATTTTGTCGTCCACAGGCGTATACCCTTCAGTTGATAATTGAAAGGTCGATTCTGGAATATTATCAGTAGATACTTTTTCAGCGGTTAGCTTTAAGGTCATTTGGCCGGTATTCATTTCATACTCCAGCGGCATGCCTTTTAATGCTTTTAATATAGCCTCATCTTTACCAAACCCTATCACCGGCAACGTTTCGCAATACCAAAAAACTGCGGTATCCAAATTGGGCATTTTTACCAGCGCTTTTTTGCAGGTGTACCCGGCAATTTGCTTTGTTTCATCAACATAAGTTATATCCGGTTTTGGCTGGCCTGCTTTTTCACCACCAGATGCAGGTTGCTTCATGTAAAATTTTTGGCCCATGGTATTCATAAGCATCAGGCTGCCTGTATCGGTTACCAGCGTCTTCATACTATAAACTGACGAATTCATATCAAATAACGATTTGCCATTTTTATAATAAAGCACCATATGCATTGTACCCAGCATTGCAGCCGCGGGTGAATTTTCAACCTGTACATTAAATGTAATCGTTTCCTGGGTGGTTTGCGTCTTGCCCTGCAGAACTATTAATATGGTCAGCGCGGTTATTAAACTTTTCATATAATCTTGTATTAAACTAATTTCTGTAACTATGGTTTAATGCACTAAAATAAAAAGCCGCAAGTTGCGGCTTTTTATTTTATGTTCCATAGATATATATAATAAATTCCCGTTTGCGCTTGTTATTGCTGTGCGCCAATCATATCAGTACCACCGCTGTTATCCTGTCTTGTATTTTTACGTTTAAACAGGTCTGTATCAATCTTACCAAAACGATAGCTAAAGTTAATACGTAATACCTGCGGGTCCCTGCGCCTTTCAGTGATCTGGTCAAACGCTACAATACCGGTTGA
>JABDGS010000122.1 GCA_013285915.1 Bacteroidota bacterium | reverse complement strand
TGAAGGCCTGCAGCGTTAAAAGCTGCAGGCTTTTTTATTACCGCATATAACAGTACTTAGGCTTAAAAGGCGGCCTATTAATTTAACTGTAGCCGCAGGCAACAAGGAACTGATAACAGTTTTTGTTTATCTTAGAAGCTGTATAAAACCGATTTAGCATAATTCGCATGGCTGATAAATGAACTATAAATACACCGGTTTGGTTTAGCTGAAGAGAATATTTTGAAGCTTGCCTACAAAAATGATACTTTTCAGCGCCCTCAAAAAAGGCCGTCTCTTTTGTTTTGTGGCCAACCCTCTTCCATTTCTTAACAAACATTTCATTGCCAAACCTTTCATTTTGTTTCGCAGGCTGGCTTTAATTCCTTTACTTTTGCAAATTGGCCTTTTTTGAACCGATTTACTAAAAACTGATAATCGTTTGGCATTACCATATCTTATTAAATACATTTATAACAACGGTACTGATGAAGTTATTCGCAGGGGTAAAAAAATACACGCTACCGGTAGTGTGGAACTGGTGGAGTATGATGACCTGCTTGGTTCAGTAACATTCAGGGTAAAAGACGATTCGTATAACACCTACTATAAAGTTCACATAACAAAGTTTAAAGACCCTAAAACTTTATCGTTGCGTTGTGGTTGCCCATATAATCTTGGCGACATCTGCAGGCACGAGAGCGCTTCTTTATTCCAGTTGCAGGAAATGATGGACAAACATCTGCTTACGGGCCGCGAATTAAGTTACAACCAAAAACATACGGTTGTAAAAATGAAGCAGCTGGAGCTAAAAATAATACGCCTGCTTACCGCGCCGGAAAGCTTTACAGAAGCAGAGAATTTTTTACGTTCTGCGTATGCTACCATTGCAGAAGCAAAGGATGAACGTGTGCTTGCAGATGTAGAATATGACAGTACGCATTACAAAGTTGTTATTCAAAAAAACGAAGAACGCAATTTTGATACAAGCTGTAATTGCAACAGCGATCATGAGCACCCGCTCTGTTTGCACAAAGCTATAGTGCTGCTTCAATTGCTTAATAAGTATGGCCCCAACTATTTTGACAGCATACGCAATTGGGATAAAGAAAAAGATAAACTTCTTTCGCTTTATGGTTATTCCCTTGAAGATAACCTGAACGGCAAATTTGAGTTTACTTATAAAGATGGCAAACCATTTTTACGGGTACTTGATGTTTCAATTAAAAGGGTTGCGGCCCCTGCGCAATCAAGCTTTAGGCCAAGGCCTGTAGTTGAACAGGCCGTTTTTGTTGAAGAGGAAGAGGTTATAACAAAGTCGCAATTAAAGCTGGGGCTGGTTATAAGCTATAACCCGCACCAATACCCTTACATACAATTAGATGCTGTGGCCGGCGAGGCCAACAGCGATGACTCGGGCTTTGTTGGAAAGGTGGAACGTTTAGACCTTGCAAGGTTTATTAATACTGATACCTTAAACGAGAATGACAGGCAGCTTATACTGCAAATGCGCAAGCTGCTGCCCGGGGAAGTAAGCCGCTATTTAAACCGTAATTCGCCTTTTAGTGGTATATGGGAGAATATTGTGCAACAGCATGATGATGAACTGCCCGAAGAAACGCGCCACCTGATTATTGAATACCTGCACAGCAAATACAAAAAGATTTTTACTGATGTAGCCGAAAGTCATTTTACTTTCTTTTTGCCGCAACGTAAAACTTTTCAAACAGCCAACCTGCAAGCGGCTAACTATTCTATCAATTTTTTAACGCCGGAGTTTTCGGTAGAACATAACGATTCTGGTTATGAAATAAGCTGTACCGTACGCACGCCGCTTGGTGAAAAAAGCATTGCCGATAACCAGCTTGGCTCATCGCTTTTGTTTCAAAGCGAAGACCAGTTTTATATATGGCAAAAGCCTGAGGATATTGCCCTGGTTGAGAAATTCATGCCCTCGGGGAAAATTACCATAAGTAAAGAGGATTGGAATGTACAGTTGCAGCAGTTTGTATTGCCTTTGTCAAAAGATTATAATGTGCATTTCAGCAATGTGCAAAAAGAAGAAGTACGGGATGTTAAACCGGAAATAAGAATGCTGTTGAAAGAAAAAGGCGATTATCTTTTATTTCACCCGCTTTTTGTTTACATGGGTTATGAAGCAAAGCACAGCGATAAAGAAAAAATGGTGCTGCCGGTTGCAGATAAGTTGCTGGTGATACACCGCAATATGGCTGTTGAAAAAACCTTTCTGAATAAGATAGAAGGCCTTCATTCGGCATTTATACACCCGCAGGAAAGCGATACGTTGGCGCTAAAGGGTTCAGATGTGTTAAAAAATAACTGGTTCTTCCTGTTTATTGATGCATTAAAGGAAATGAACGTACCTGTTTATGGTTTTGATGCACTAAAAAATTTCCGTTTTAACACCGCCAAGCCATCAACCAAAATTTATATAAGCAGCCATACTGATTGGTTTGATGCTAAAATTGATATACAGTTTGGTGAGCAGAAAGTAACCGTAGCCGATGTAAAAAAAGCCCTTGCAAACAAACAGCAGTACGTGCATTTGCAGGACGGCACACTTGGTATTTTGCCCGAAGAATGGATAAAAAAATATTCGCTTTTGTTTCGTGTGGGCGATGGCAAGGCCAACAACATGAAGCTTAGCAAATACCATTTTAGTGTAATTGAAGAGCTGTATGATAAGCGTGATGAAGAAGAACTGGTATTTAAGCTGGAAGAAAAATATGACAAGCTGCGTTATAACCACCAGATAGACACTATTCCCCCACCGGCGCATTTGCAAAGTATTTTAAGGCCTTACCAGGCATCAGGCTTTCACTGGCTTAATTATTTAAGCGAGGTGCATTGGGGTGGCATTTTAGCAGATGATATGGGTTTGGGTAAAACTATACAGGCCTTATCGTTCATGCATTATTTAAAAGAAAAAACAAGTAAACTTCGCGCATTGGTTGTATGTCCTACTACGCTGATGTATAACTGGGAGAATGAAATAAAAAAATTTACGCCTTCACTTTCATACTACATTCATCATGGCGGTACACGCACAAAGGAAACACTGGGCAATAACAAGGATGTAATTATTACCACTTATGGTACATTAAGAAGCGATATACGGCAGTTTGTAGAAGTAGAGTTTGATTATGTAGTGCTTGATGAAAGCCAGGCAATTAAAAACCCCGGCAGTAAAGTGGCCAAGGCTGCTACACTTTTAAAAGCAAAAAACCGGTTGTGCTTAAGCGGTACGCCTTTGCAGAACAACACCTTTGATATTTACGCCCAAATGAATTTTCTTAACCCGGGCATGCTGGGAAGTATGGAATTCTTCAAGCAGGAATTTTCTATCCCTATTGACAAGTTTGGCGAGAAGGAACAGAAAGAGCATTTACGCAGGCTGTTATATCCATTCATATTAAGGCGTACAAAAGAGCAGGTGGCTAAAGACCTGCCTGACAAAAGTGAGATGATATTGTTTTGCGAAATGGGCGATGAGCAGCGCAAAATATATGACGCATACCGTAATGATTACAGGGACAAAATTCTTGGTGTGGTGGAAGAACAGGGCGTACAAAAAAGCCAGCTTACCATTTTGCAGGGCTTGATGAAGCTTCGCCAAATATGCGATAGCCCTGCTATTATGAAGGATGAAGAAAAATTTCCCAACGCTTCGGTTAAGCTGGAAGAACTGGGCAGGGAAATAACAGAAAATATAAGCGATCATAAAGCCCTTGTATTCTCGCAGTTTTTGGGGATGCTTGCGCTTATAAAAGCAAAGCTTACCGAGCTGGGTGTTGACTATGAATATTTTGATGGCAGCACACCTGTAGCAGACCGTGAAAAAGCCATAACCCGTTTCCAGGAAGATGAAAACTGCCGCGTGTTTCTTATATCATTAAAAGCAGGTGGCGTGGGTTTAAACCTAACTGCTGCCGATTATGTATATATTGTTGACCCATGGTGGAACCCTGCCGTTGAACAACAGGCTATTGACCGTACGCACCGCATTGGCCAAACTAAAAACATTTTTGCTTATCGCATGATATGCAAGGATACCGTTGAGGATAAAATACTGCAATTGCAGGAAAGAAAGCGTGCGCTTGCCGCCGACCTTATTACCGATGATACCGGCTTTGTTAAAAGCCTTACCAAGGAAGATATTGAGTATTTATTTAGCTAAAGTGCTGCTCTTTCCTGCTATCAAATCCACACTCATTCCCACTGGCTGAAAAAAAATTTTATCTCTCTGTCCTGTTTTGCTGCTTCCAGTCATTATTGTTATATAAATAAAATATTTCAATAAAATTTTAGACAATGGAACAGAGAATTAATGCCTATGCTAAAGCTCCCGCTGCCTTTAAAGCGTTATATGGTCTTGGTATGTATTTGGCGACATCGCCGGTAGAACAACCTCTTTTAAATTTATTGTATTTTAGGGTTTCGCAAATAAACGGCTGTGCCTATTGCCTTGATATGCACTCGCAGGACCTGCGGGTGGCTGGAGAAAACGAGCAGCGTTTGTATGTGCTTGACGCCTGGCGCGAAGCGCCTTTTTACACGGAACGCGAACGGGCAGCATTGGCATGGGCAGAAGCCGTTACAAAAATTACCAATGGCAATGTGCCTGACGAAGTGTATGCGGCTGCAAGCCAGCAGTTTACTGAGCAGGAATTAATTGATTTAACGATTGCCGTTATAACAATAAACAGCTATAACCGCTTAAATATTGCCTTTGGCGTTAAAGCAGGGGGCTACAAACCCGGCATGCATACCGCGCACACAAATTAATTTTTTACAAAAAAACCATAAAACAAAAAAGTCATGAAAGAGTTTATGCTATTATTCCGCCAACCGCCTTTTGATCACAATACCACACCGCAAGACTGGCAGGCGCTTGCAAAAAAATGGAAAGATTGGGTAGAAGGCCTTACATCAAAAGGCAGCTTTGTATCAAACGGGCAACGCCTTGCCATGGAAGGTAAAGTATTAAAACCAGGAGGTGTAATTACCGATGGCCCATTTGTAGAGGCGCGTGAAATACTTGGCAGCTTTATTATTGTAAAAGCCGAGAACCTTGATGAAGCTACCACCCTTGCGCACGGTTGCCCTGCTATTGACACAGGCGGCAGTGTTGAGATTAGGCCTATTTTTGGTCAATAAACATTACATAGGCCTGCCCTGGTACCTGGGCGGGCTTATAATTTGTTATGGAAGCTCAGGAAGAATTTTTAAAGCATTTATTTAAGCAGGAGTTCGCCAAAATGGTTGCTGTAATAAGCAAACTTTTTGGCCTTGCTTATATTGAAACTGCCGAAGATATTGTAAGCGATGCTTTTTTAAAAGCGGCTGAAACATGGTATGTAAAGGGCATGCCTGCCAACCCGGCCGCATGGCTTTATACCGTGGCAAAAAATAATGCACTATATTATTTTAAGAGAAACAGCCTGTTTGCACAAAAGGTATTGCCTGTATTAAAAGCAACAACAGGGAGTGATGAAAATATTGAAATGGATTTCTCGGGCGAAAATATAAGGGATAGCCAGTTACAAATGATGTTTGCCGTGTGCGAACCCGTTATAGCAAGCGAAGCGCAGATAGGGCTGGCACTGCGCGTACTGTGCGGCTTTGGCATTGATGAAATTGCCGAAGCATTTTTTACAAGCAAGGAAACCATTAACAAGCGTTTGCAGCGCGCAAAAGAAAAGCTGCGGGATAGTAACATAAAAATGGAAATGCCGCCTGCAGAAACACTTAACAGCAGGCTAAACAATGTGCTTCATATTATTTACCTGCTTTTTAACGAGGGTTATTACTCGATAACACACAACGACATACTTCGCAAAGACCTTTGCCTTGAAGCCATAAGGCTTGGCGTGATACTTACTGATTACAGCCTTACCAACCAACCGAAAACAAATGCATTGATGGCCTTAATGTGCTATCATTCATCGCGGCTGGACGCAAGGCAGGGCAATAATGGCAATTATGTGCTGTATGATGAGCAGGATGAAAGCCTTTGGGATAGAGCCCTGGTTGAGCAGGGCAATTATTTTTTTAGTTTATCTGCGCGGGGTGAGGAAGTTACATCGTACCATATTGAAGCATCCATTGCTTACTGGCATTGCAAAAAAAATGACTCGGCTGAGAAATGGGAGAATATTTTAGAATTGTATAACAGGTTGCTGCAAATAAACTACTCACCGTCAGTAGCCTTAAACAGGTTATTCGCGTTGTACAAGGCAAAGGGCAGGGAAGAAGCGATTACCGAAGCGGAGACACTAAAGCTTGACAATAACCATTTTTATTTTGTGCTGTTGGGCGAACTATATAAAGGCACTGATAATGATAAAGCAAAACAACATTATCACAAAGGGTTACTTCTTGCTAAAACACAGGCTGATAAAAATATTATACAGCGCAAGATGGACGAGCTGGATAAAGATGGCCTTAAAGCAACCAAACACCGTTAGTTGTTGTAAAAGTTGTCTTTTACTTTTTCTTACTAAGATAAAAACTAACTAAAAATTAAATGCACATGAACCAGGCTGTAAAATTTATTGGTAAAATTGAATCCTCCATAAAAACAATTGCTGAAAGCCCATTACAGGGAAACGAAAATGCACCAGGCGCTACCATCGTAATTTTTCATGAATTTGCCGAAGGCACGAAAGATATAAAGCCCGGTGATGAAATCATCCTGCTAACATGGCTGCACCTGGCAGACAGAAGTACATTAACATGTTATCCAAGAAATAATACCTCTTTGCCTTTAACTGGCGTATTCTCAACGCGGTCACCTGATAGGCCTAACCCTATAGGCATGCATCCCGTAAAAGTTATTTCAGCAGACGGAAATGGCATTATAAAAGTTGCAGGGCTTGAGGCTATTGATAAAACGCCTGTTATAGATATAAAACCAATAGTAAGCAGGCAGGGTTTATAGCAATTTATCTTTTTTGTGCCCACCAAACAACGCCGCCGACAAGCATTAAAAATGCAAGGGCTATATAAATACCATTACTTTTTGCAGAAGTGCCAATATTTGTTTTAACAATGCTGTCACCATAAGTTAATTTCAGGCTCTCTTTGTCTGAAGCGGTTTTAATATCCGCCAAAAAGTCGTCTGTTTCTTCGGGGGTAACATTATCTTTTAATGTTTCATAATCATAGGTCATCATCACCTGGTTTTGCCAGTTGGAGAATTTGCTGCTATAGGCAAATGCGGGAGAACTGATATTAAAGGACGATGTATCAATATTCCAGCTTTCGGGCAGGTTTACTATCACTTCTTCATGGTATTTGCCGCTGTAATCTATTGCGTAGGGCATCGTTCTTACCTGGTCATCGGGCTTTTTTAACAGGCTTCCAATAACAAATGGCGAAAGCTGTGCTTTCTTCACACCTTTTTCAATGTTCCAAAAATCTTTGATGGTATAATACTCTGTCGTGCTGAATAAGCCTGTATTATCATCATCAGTATAAGTAAGACTGTCTGCTTTTATTTTTTCGAAGTAGTAGCTATAAAATTTTTTCATCTGCAGCATCATATCATAGTTACTGTTATTGCTGAACGATGTTCGTTCCTCATCAGCAAAGCTGCCGGTGTAAGTAGTTGTAACTGCAAGTTTTGCAACGCCGCTAAAATCTTTAACAGTAAATATTTCTTTTATATCCTGTTTGCCTGCTGCATGGGGTTTAATAGCAGTAAGTGTTGTTGAAGTATCGGTGATTACCAGGCCGCATTGATAATCAGGATAGTGAATATTATCAATTTTGCCCCGCTGAAAACTGATGGTAGGGTCAAACCAATGATAACCGTCGTCAAGTTTTGCCCTTACTGTAACATGGTCAAAATTACCCGGGGAAGGCAGTTCATCAATTAACGCTCTTTTTGTTGAACTACTGATCAGTACCGGGTTGGCGTCAATTCCAATTGCACGAAGCATGGTGCATAGCAGGTACGATTTTTCCTTGCAATCACCAAAGCGTTGCTTAAACACCTTGTTTGGGTCACCGGGCTTGTGTGAGTGAACGCCCATTTCAATACCCATATAACGTATATCATCCTGTACAAAACGCAACGCCGCGCTTACCCTTGCTTCGTCCGTGCTGTTATTCGCCTTTATGTCGAGTATCTTATTTTTTAGTTCAGGTGAAAGAGGAATATTTTTTGGAAATAATGCAACGGCCCAAGTGTTAACCTCTTTCCAGCTATTAAATTCACTCAACATTATTTCAGGATAAGGATTATACCATGACGGTATATGATCATCGGGATGCAATGGCGAGACAAATGACTTCTTCCATTCATAAACAGCATTGCCGGCGTTTAGGTGTACAACAGGTGTAGTGCTTTCCGTGCTGTTTTTAATATTCAATGTTCTGCCGACAGGAACAATTACTTTGTAGTATAAATTATAAACAGGGCTGGGGAACGCGGTTACAAATTCATCGCTGTATTTGTTATTAAATATCGGGTTAAAACCCTTTAGCGTGTAACTGTATTCAAGCACATCGCCCTTTCTAACATCATCTACAAACATCAGTGCCTGTAATGTACCGTTGTAAATAAAATTATCCAGTTCCGCCTCCTGCTGAATGGTTTTTATCTTAGAAAGATCGAGCTTGTTTATTATCTGCCCATTGCGAATAATTTGGATATTATGAAAAACGAGGTGTTGATAAGACGGATCAAATTCAACAGAAACCTGTGACCTGTTTTGCACACCAGCTTCTGAAATTATTTTAAAACTATGCCGTACAAATACTGATTGTTCCTGGATGCTTACCTGTTTTTCAAAATCCATATCAACATACCCATCTTCGGCATCCCTGTCAAGCCTGTTGCTGTTGTAATCAATAGCAAAGGCCGTCACCCACTTTGGTATGTCACCTGTTGAGGGCTTTTGGGCATAAATACCGGCACAATAAAATATTATGGTTGCAAGTATGGTGCACCTTTTCATCATACACATTTTCCACATGAGCTCAAATTATTCAATTTTGCTATATCTAAAAATCTTTCCAGGCTATTTTATAATTGTTTTAAGGTTAATTAAACTGGTATTAAATATTAACATAACCACCCTGCATCCTGCCGTTCATTCTTACAAAGCCTTCCCCAGCCTTAACACCTAATTCCCTTCCCCTAAATTCTTCCATGGCACTATGGCCGCAGGCGTAAATACCTGGTGGGTCCTGGCTTGTATGGCAATATACGGCCTGCCTTTTTTGCTCCTGTGTATCCGTTATGTCAATATAATCTGTAGGGTGAAAGGTCATCGTTTGCTCCCCGGCACAAACCTCAAAAAAGTACAATTGAAACCGCTGCTGTGCCCTTACCCATGTTTGTATAGCTAACAGGCTGGCAACTTGATGGTCTTTATGGGTGTCAAGTGGCCAGTGTGTAAAAACAACGTCAGGCTGCTCATTTGCAATCAGCTGGCTAACCTTTTGCAGCCATGTGTTATCCATTATTGTATCACCATCAACCTGGCCGGCAAAAATGTACTTGGTACCCAAAATTTTGCAGGCATTAATCGCCTCTTGTTTTCGTATGGCAGCAGCTTCATCATGGCTTTTGCCGGGCATACCTGCTTCACCGGTTGTAAGGTAAATAATGGTAACATCGTGCCCGGCACGTACAAATTTTGCCAGCGAGCCACCGCAGCCGCTTTCAGGATCATCAGGGTGGCCGCCAACGCAAACGATCTTTCTTTTAGTTGCGGCTGGTTTACCGGGTGCGGCGTACAGCAACGATGATAACGGCAAAAAGCCGAACCCTGCGGCAGCAACTTTTACAAATCCCCTGCGTGAGCTGGTTGACATGGCAATTAGTTTTAACTAATATAACATTTATAATAAAGGGCAAGCCATTGATTATTGAAGTTTATTTTTAAACACTAAAACTTTGCAATACCTTTTAATCGTAATCCTTAGACAAACACTGCTTTTTATGAAAAAGAACCTGTTAATTTTTCTCCCTTCAGCCTTGCTTCTTACAACAGTAATGGCATTTAAACTGGCAGGCGGTTACAAAACAAAAGCGCATGTTAATCGCCTGCGGGCAGCCATTTTTGCAGCAAGAAAAATATCTTTTGGATGCAGCCCGTATGCTGCTTATGAAGATATTCCTGCTGATATTCCGCCATTACCCGGCTGGGGTAGCTACCGGTGGAAGATCACTACCAGTTCAGACAGTGCGCAGTTTTATTTTAACCAGGGCATAAATATGTATTATGGTTTTCACATGATTGAATCCATTGCATCATTTGAAAAGGCTTCGAAGTTTGACAGCAGCAGTGCTATGGTTTGGTATGGCAGGGCCCTTTCTTTAGGCCCTACCATTAACGATGATGCAACGGCACCACCGCCCGTAAGTGCATGGGAATGTGCAGCAAAAAGTAAAACACTCTCGTCGTCTTGTACACCTTTTGAGAAAGATTTGATTGAGGCTATGCAAAAAAGGTATTCGCCCGACAGTTCTGCTAACATAAGTGCGCTTAAGCAGCACTATACCCATGCTATGAAAATGCTTAGTGAAAAGTATCCATCAAACGCGGACGCTATTACCCTGTATGCAGATGCCCTGATGTTGCAGCACCCATGGGACTTGTACGATAACAAGCTTAAACCCAAACCATGGACGCCTGTTATTGTAAATGTACTGCAACATGCACTTGCAGTTAACCCGGTTAACCCGGGCGCAAACCATTACTACATTCACGCGCTGGAAGGAAGTGAGCACCCAGAGCAGGCCTTGCATGCAGCAGAAACATTGGGAACGCTTATGCCTGGGGTATCACATGTAACGCACATGCCCTCACATATTTAAATACGCACG
>JABDGS010000121.1:10115-10995 GCA_013285915.1 Bacteroidota bacterium | reverse complement strand
ACTAATGGTGAGTGATAAGATCACCAAATATTTTGATGATAAAGTGTTATGGCTCGGGTTAACATATTCGGCCCACCCTGTTTGTTGTGCGGCGGGTAACGAAGTGTTGAAGATATATGAGGATGAGAACATGATGCAGAACACTATAGAAATGGGAAAGTATGTTGAAGAACAGGTTGAATTGCTGAAATTAAAGCACCCGTCAATAGGAGATTTTCGCAATACTGGCTTGTTAGGTTGTATTGAATTGGTTAAAAACCGCGCTACAAAAGAGCCAATGGCGCCGTTTAATGCCAAGCCCAATGAAATGGGCATAATGAATAAAGTGGCGGCAAAAATAAAAGAACTCGGCATGTACACCTTTGTACGCTGGAATTACATTTTTGTTGCGCCGCCATTGTGTGTCAACAAATACGAAATTGACGAAGGGCTGGCAATTATAAGTGAAGCACTGTTGATTGCGGACGGATATGTGTATTAGGATTCCAGATATTAACAGTATGGAGGCATGCTTTAATGAAAATGCGAAACATGCATTTTAGTGGCAGCAAAAAGAATTAATTTTATAAAAAATAGTAATGGGTTTAACATACGCTACCATAGAATTGGTCAACCAATTTGACGAATATAGATATGAAGAAGGGGAATTGCCTGCAAACGAAATCAGGCGGTGGAGCGGCGAATTTATGGTTGATACCGGCGCGATACGCATGGCTATTAACGAGGAAATTAAAGAGAAACTGGGTTTAAAAAAAGGTATTTTAATGAACGTTGCTATGGCTGACGGTACTACTCGGCCAATAGAAATGATTGGGGGAATAAAAGTTAGATTTGGCGACAGAACGTGCTATACAGATGCTTTTGTTTTGCAGGGTAATAC
>JABDGS010000121.1:0-10105 GCA_013285915.1 Bacteroidota bacterium | reverse complement strand
GAGCTATTCCGCTGGAAGGAATGGACCTCGTGGTAATACCTTCTGAAAACAGGTTAGAGTATAACCCGAAACACCCGGACGGCGCGTTGTTTTCCTTAAAGTAAATTGCTTACAGCACTTTTTTAATAATACCCACCACATCCTTCATTTCTTTTTCGTTAAGCGATGCAAAGCCCATGCGCAGGGCATTGTAGTTTATATTGCCTGAATTGTATGTGCTGCCGTTGCTGATAAACAGGCCATGTGCTGCTGCACGCTGACTGATAGATGACAAAGAATATTTTTTATTGAAGGTAGCCCACACAGCCATGCCGCCTTGTGGCTTCGTAAATGAAACAACACCTGCGAGTTCATTTTCCAGCAGGTCGCAAAACATATCACGCCGTTGATGGTAAAGCTTTACAGATTTTTTTAAATGCCTTTGTATATGCCCGGCGTTTGAGAGCGCTGCCAATGCTTCTTCAAGAAAATTATCACCACGTATATCAATCATCAGTTTTAATTGCGCTGCCTGCTGTATAAAATTTTCAGGAGCAGCCATATAGCCAACACGCAGCGAGGGTGCCAGGAATTTGGTTAGTGAGCCTATGTAAATAACATTGCCGCCATGATCAGCACTTGCTAATGGCAAAATGGGGTTGTGGTTATAGTGAAAGTCATAATCATAATCATCCTCAATTACCGGCAGGTTATAAGTACGCACTAATTGTAAAAGCTTCATCCTTCTTTCAGCGCTCAAGGTAACTGTGGTTGGGTGATGATGGTGCGGAATTACATATAGCAGCGACGGCTTCTTCTTTGCACAAATTCTTTCAATTGCGTCAACATCTATCCCGTTTTCATCAACAGGCACACGCAAAAGCTTTGCCCCAAACTGCTCAAATATCATATTCGCCATAGCATAGTTGGGCTCGCCCACCACTACAGTGCTGCCTGGCTTAATTATCATTGCAGCCGCTATGTAAATAGCCATTTGCGCCCCGCGACTTAATAGCACATTCTGCGAAGTTATATTTAGTCCTCTTGTACCCGACAAAAAGCTGGCTATCGCCGTGCGTAAATTAATGGAGCCAGCCTTTTCGCCTGCCATGGTTAGTGCTGATGATGCTGCATCATCAAAAAAGCGCCTGTATTCTTTCAGTAATAAACTAACAGGCGCAATACGTGCATCAGGAAAGCCATCATTTATTACCAGCTTATACGTTAACGAGCTGGTAGCCCTGGCTGCCGTCAACGGCAGCAATGATTTAAATACAAAGGGGGCATTATTTTCGTAACCGGTTTTGTTTCTTTCCCGTTTAAAAGTACGCGGTTTTATTTCGGGTAAACGTTGCGAAACAACAATACCCTTTCGCGGCATTGTTTCAGTCCAATCCTGTACGTGCAACTCTTCATAAGCAGCTACAATTGTTTTGCGGTGTACCTGCAATATATCAGCCATTTCGCGGGTGGATGGCAACAAAACACCGGGTTTAATTACACCACCGCGAATAAGATTAACCAAACTATTGGCTATTTGTAAATAAACCGCAACCGGCGATTGTTTGCTAATATTAATAAGCGTTCTGAAAGGAAGCATCTGGACTACCTATATTTTATAAACTGGACTATAAAGGTAGTCCTGTTTCGTGATATTTTTGTGTGGTAATTAAAACATTTTATAAACTTAAAAACAGAGAATATGACAACAAGGTTTAAAATGGGCAAAGTACAGCCCGCAGCTTATAAGGCAATGGATGCGCTGGATACTTATATTGGGAGCATTGGTGTTGACCAACGCCACCAGGAACTGATAAGGATAAGAGCATCGCAGATAAATGGTTGTGCATATTGTGTAAGCTATCACTGCAATGATGCCCGTAAACTGGGTGAAACGGAGCAGCGCCTGTATTTAATAAGCGTTTGGAGGGAAGCCCCTAATGTATTTACTGAAGAAGAGCGACTGCTGTTTGCCATGACCGAAGAGATAACGCTTATTAGCCAGCACGGCCTTAGCGACGCTTTATATGATAAAGCCATTGCAACGTTTGGTGAAGAGAAAACAGCGCAGGTAATGATGGTTATAATAGCTATTAATGCATGGAACAGGATAGGTGTAGGATTAAATATGCACCCTGAACTGTAGCATATTAAAAGCAATAATTGAAACAAAATGAAAAAGGCAACCTCAGTAAGGCAATTATGCCTGCGTATTGCTCTTGGTATTGGCTTTATAACACCCGGCCTTGACAGGCTGGGTGTTTGGGGAAAGTATGGGCAGCGCGGCATTTCGTGGGGTGACTGGCAACATTTTATGGTGTACGCCGCAGATGTTATGCAATTTTTGCCGGGCCCATTAATAACAGCGCTTGCAATAACAGCAACTGTTTGTGAACTTTTGTTTGGGGCATTACTGATTGCAGGGCTATTTACAAGGATTGCAGCTATAGGCAGCGGGTTGTTAGCTTTTTGCTTTGCTGTAAGTATGGCAATATCTCATGGTGTGGTTGAACCGTTAAGTTACTCAGTATTTACAGTAAGTGCGGCCAGCTTTCTTCTTGCGGGTGTTGAAAAATACCGATGGAGCCTTGACTTGTGGCGTATGAACCAAAAAATGATTGGGGTTAAACGTGAGCAAATTAACATACAAATTTTATGACAAATTTTGAAACGTTCCTGCAGTTGCATCATGCAGAAAAACCGTTGTTATTAGGTAATGCCTGGGATGTGGCCAGCGCCAAAATGCTGGAACAAAATGGCTTAAAAGCCATTGCTACTTCAAGTGCGGCTGTTGCCAATACATTTGGATACAAAGATGGTGAGCATATACCTTTTGACCTGTTATTGCAAACCGTAAAGCGAATTAAAGATAATATAAGTGTGCCCCTTTCTGTTGATATGGAAGGCGGCTTTAGCCGCAACGTATCAAAAATTATTGAGAATGTTGAATGCCTGCATGACCTGGGTGTTGCGGGAATAAATATTGAAGACTCCCTGAAAGGGGACGGATTTACCATGCAACCGGCTTCAGTATTTCAGCACATTCTTTCGTCAATTGCGGAGCACCTTGCAAAAAGAAATATGCAGATGTTTATTAATGCAAGAACGGACGCATTTGTTGCGAAACTGCCTAACGCGCTGAAAGAAACGATTGCCAGGGCAAAGCTGTATGAAGCAGCAGGTGCATCGGGGATATTTGTGCCGTTTGTTATAAACAGGCAGGATATTGCGGCTATAGTTGCAGCCACAAAACTGCCAGTAAATGTGTTTGCAATGAACGGGCTACCCACATTTAGTGAGCTTGCTGCGTTGGGCATTAAGCGAATAAGTATGGGTAGCGCATTATATAACGCTGTAAAACACAATATGCAGCAATCAATTGAGACAGTATTGCAGGAACAATCTTTTAAATGCTTATATTAGTTTAGGATTTCGTAATTCAGGGCACGGAGTTTCACAGAGTGTTTTAAGGAGTTTCACTGAGTTTTTCTTTGCGCTTTGTGACTCCTCTAATAACAACCTCAGCTGCATAATCCTATTTTACAAACGGATAATTTTTGCTAACGTCATCCTGTACATTTTTGAAACCATCGGCCATGGTTGCCCCGCGCATTTCAATTGTTCCATATTTATAAATCATGCATGGTAAGTTTGCGTTAATGCAGTTGTGTGCTGAATCCTCGTGGTATAATCTTATGCCCGAATTTAAAAGGGTGTATTTAAAGGTAGCCGTATCATTATCATAATAATATTGCTTGTCCTTTAAAGGGTAAACAAGAAAATGGCTGAAAGAAAACTGCTGAATATTTTTTTTGCCGGGTGCGGCATAAATATACCACGCAGATTGAAGCATTAAAAGAACGATGATATGCCGTCGGGCTGAAATTTTACTTTGTACTGCCTGTGCCGCATACAGAAATGGCATTATAACTGCAAACGAAATAAACACGATCCCAAACCTGTACTCGGGTACATTTATAAGCCATATAATTACGCAGGTATAAATAATTGCCCAAACCAGTAATGCGGACCGGTAAATTTTTATTTTGCCAAGCCTTATAATAAGCCAATAAAACGGTGAACAAATAGCCATTAATAAAATTGAGAGCTCTCCTAAAAAACCATTGGTGGTTTGTTTTTGCATCCATGGTATGATCCAATAGGGGAATGGTTGAGGCTTTATGCGTACAAGGTCGTCATCAAAATTTATGGGCAGGCGTTTTATGTAAATGTAATCAAGCAGCAACACGCTCTTTGGTGCTTTCCAATCAGCATTAAAAATATCTATAAAGGGAACGGGGTAAAGTAAGTAGCCGCTTAATATTATATTCCTGCAAAGCCATGGCACATATATGGCAATGCCAATAATACAAAGGCGTGTGAGAATAAAAGAAAGGGCATGCTGTTTTTTTAATTGCCCCAATATTAAAAGTAATAACAGTAACGCCGGGTATGCAGAAAGCTTGGCAATAACTGCGTACAATAGAATTATTGATGGTAGTAGAAAGTATGATGGTGGCTTCCTGAAAATGACTGCATCAAATATTTGTATAATACTGTAGGCAAGGCAAACCAGCACCAGTACATCTGCTGTTGGGGATGACATGTTGACCAGCAGAACACGACCGAGAAGGTACAGCAGTGTGAAATGTACAAGGGCTGAAAATAAATTGGGGCTGCGCAATATGCGGCAGATCATCCATAAATAAAAAAGCGCTACCAATACACCATTTAATGGGTATAAAGACTGGCCTGTTAACCTTGTAAAAGCATAAGCTGCTTGTATAATAAATGATGCTGAATTATATGCAAGGCGGCCGTCAATATTAGCAAGGCCATGTACCGCCCTGTATTCTTCAAACCAGCGTATGGTGCTGTAATGGTATCCGGCGCTATCTGCATTAACGGGCGGTAATAACCAGCAATACAACAGCATTATACAAACGGGTACAGTGGCATATATAAATCGTTTTGAGAAAAGAAAGCTTCCAGTATTTTTAATTGAAGTAACAAAAGCGGCGGTGAGGTTTTTATTATAGCCAAAGGATATACTGCTGAGTATAAACAGCGGGATGAGTGAAACGTAATTTACAGGCAACCAAAAAGAGATAGTATTAAAATAAACGGTTGAGAACGTAAGACCGCCCAATACTGTACCCAATACATTGGCAGACACTGGTTGCCTGAATAGCTTTTGCAGCAATGCAATTATACAAATGCCCGTGCCCGCATTTATATATAGAAGCAATAAAGCATCAACAGCCAATAGCAGCATAAGCCCATGTGGATATAATTAAAGATAGGCAAATTTATCAGCCATATATTTTACAATGCATGCCGCGTTACAGAGGCCTTAAAGGGAAACGGATAACGCGGGTTTAACGTTTTGCTGTGAAATATTTATAAGTGTCAAAACTGTTTACAACCTCAAACCTGGATTTTTGTTTTATACAAAACTCGCTAAGGCCCATGTGCGATTTATTGGTTGGGCACCAATCGTAAGTGTAACCCAAACCGGTGAAGGGAAATTTACCAAAAAGCGGAGCATCCTTTCTATAACTGCCATCATGTAATTGCTGCCAGGTTGCTTTGTAACCGGCGGAAACACCTGCAGGAAAATCAACATCACAGGCTTTGTCTGTTATACTACTGTCGCGGCAGGGGCGGAAAATGTCTGATGCCTTTAATCTAAACTCAACAAAATAGCGATGCCTCGTAGCAACGGGTAAACCAAAAAGTTGAGATAGTCTTTTGTATAAACCTGCTGTATCTTTTTTATCTTGAGTGAACCAGTTTTTTAGGTCAGGTTCGGCGGTTACAAAAACAAGGTGCGTTGAATCTGTTGAGCCCGTACCCTTTTTGCCATTACAATAATATTTAAGATCCGAAGAATCTTTCCAGGCTATAAAGTATACTTCAAAATTTTTCTTATCGCTGGTATCATACAGGAGGTTATGGTTGGATGGTACTATTTCGGTAAGGTTAGTATCAACTCGTCTAATATCCATTGCATCAGCCAATGCCTGCTGGTATAGTGTGCTGTCGCTAAATACAGTTTCGGCAGAGGCGGCTGTTTGTAATGTTGTATCGCAACAGGCTGTAACGCAAACAGCAATGTATAGAAACAAAATGCAGCTGAGTTTTGAGGTGGGTGGCAGCATATAATTTGTTTTGGTAACATAAGATAATGATAAAAAATTGTACAACCAAATCAAGATCATCCAGGTTCATTTGCCCGCACAAAAAAAGCCACCGCAAAAATTGCTGTGGCTATTGTATGTATAATTGAGGTGTTAGTTTAAAACGTATAGCGTATACCCAGGCCGCCCCATCCGCCTTCAAAATAATTGTACCCTACAAAAGTGAAAGATGGCTGCCAGTCAAGACTAACGTTTATCGGTGCACCGCTTATTTTATAATCAAGGCCGAGTACACCATCAATACCAATGGCAACTGCGGGGTTTCTGTCCGGGTATTTGTTTTGCCAGCTTTGGTTCCAAACACCCACATGCGCACCAGGGCCAACATACCACTTCAGTCCCTGTACTCCTTCTATATCACGATGAATTTCATATAAGCCTGTTGCCCTAAAACCATCTGCATAAAAATATGCCAGGCCTTCCAGTGCTTTATTTGGCTGAATAAAACTTTTAATAGTTAAAGCGCCGGGATAAAATTTTACACCCACTGCCGTTTTATAATCGGTGCCCATATCCTGCGCGTTACCAATAATAAATACCCCTGCAATTAGTAAAGATGTAAGAATGATTTTCTTCATACTGCTTTTTAAAGTTTATATGGTATTATAAAAAATTATGCCAAAATGTTTAACGAACTTTTTAAAATGTATAACGTATTGCAAGGCCACCCCATGCGGGATTAAAACCTGCTGTGCCTACTAATGTTACAGAGGGCTCCCAGTCAACGCTAACATTTATGGGTATGTCCTGAAATTTGTAATCAAGCCCCAAAACGCCGTCAATGCCAATATCTGCCTTGCTGTTATAATCTTTAATGTATTGGCTTTTCCAAAATCCCACATGCGCACCCGGGCCAACAAACCATGCAAGCCCATTTACTGAAGGGAATGAGTAAAAATTAAATTCGTATAACCCTGCAGCGCGAAACCCTTTGTTCCAATATGTTAACTGTCCCTCAACATTATTTGTTGTGGTAACAAATTTTTTATAAGTAACTGAAAAGCCACCGGGAAATTTTAGGCCTAAAGCCTGCTTGTATGATGAGCCGGGAGTAATGTCAACAGATTGCGCATGCATTTGCGTTATACAAAAAAGCGCAGCAATAAGTATGATGGTCTTTTTCATGCGTGGGGTATGTTTCCTATGCATGAAACGTGGTAAACACTGCGAAGTTTATATACCAGTTGTTAAAATGTAGTGAAAGGAGAAATGATGGAACGCAGATTTGAGGGATTGAATGGATGAACGCAGATTATTGTTTTTTTGCGCGGCGTAGAGGCGAGTGATGGGACGCAGATTTGAGGGATTGGGTGGATACACGCAGATTTTGTTTCGTAACCTGGCGGCGAATGATGGAACGCGGATTTGAGGGATTGAGTGGATGAACGCAGATTATTGTTTTTTTGCGTGGTGTGGCGGCGAATGATGGAACGCGGATTTGGTGGATTGAGTGGATGAACGCGGATTTTTTTTCGTAGCCCGGTAGCGAGTGATGGAACGCAGATATTCTTTTTGTAATGATAACTATCTATTTTAAAATCAGCGGCTATCCTTTAAATCCTGGCAATCTGCGTTCAATTTCTTCATCTATGCATAGTTCAATTTCCTAGACACTACATAAACACGTACTCGCCTTTGCCGTTTACTGAAATTAGCGGAAGCTTTTTCTCTTTCTCAAAATAGTCGTACACTTCTTTTAATTTTCCCGAAAATTTTTGCAGATCATGATCATCGCGGCTGGCTTTGGCCAAATAGTCCGCACTTTGTTTATTGTTGAACCTGATAGGGAAAATATGCACAGGTATAAAATCCTCGCCACTGGCTTTAGCGCCTGCTGCCAAAACGTACACCTCCGCAATTTGTTCGTCCATTATAGGTATACAGCCAACAGTAATGCAACTGCCGTGAATATAAATGCCACCACCCGGCCTTAACGAGTCGCTTAACAGTTTATCTGATTCGTTGGGGTAGTTTAGCTTAAGGGCAAGGTTAAATTCGCTCTTTGGGTTAAACTCGGTTATATAGTAGAAACCTTCGGGCACCTGGTAGTCACCTTCTATGCGCTTGGGGCCTAATGAGCCTGCCATGGCACAAACCTTATACGTTTTAAAAAGCTTATATGGCTCATCAGTTTTGTTGCGCGCCCATACTTCAAGCTGGCTGTCGTACTTAAAGCTGCGTATATACATCTGCTTTATTGGCCACTCAAGCCCAGCTGCGGCAGCCAGCTTCTTTAAAGTGTCTTCTTTTTGCTTAATAGCAAAAGCAACATGCGGGTACTTTTTTTGGGCATCGATAAAAGACGGCTGGGCAACCAATTTAACGGATATCAATATGCCCAGCAACGCGGCAATAACAATTTTCATGGCGCAAAAATATTCATTTAACGATGTTATATACTTAAATACAAGTTAAACTGCTTACCTGCGCCAAATATTGCATGTTGAAAATTTTTTATATATCCTTTGGGTTTTCCACATTATGCGCCATTACAAATTCCCCCTTGCAGCCTGTTCGCGTTCAATAGCCTCGAATAATGCCTTAAAATTGCCTTTGCCAAAGCTTTTTGCCCCTTTTCGCTGTATTATCTCAAAAAACAGGGTTGGCCTGTCTTCAACCGGCCTGGTAAATATTTGCAGCAGGTAACCTTCATTATCCCTGTCAACTAATATGCCCAACTCCTTCAGGCTGCTTATATCTTCGTCAATTTTGCCCACGCGCTGCTGTAAATCATCATAATAGGTGGTTGGTACTTTTAAAAACTCTACCCCACGGTTTTGCAATTGGGTAACAGTGTCAACTATATCATGCGTAGCAAGCGCCACATGCTGGCAGCCTTCCCCATTATAAAAATCCAGGTATTCCTCCACCTGCGACTTTTTTTTGCCTTCCGCGGGCTCGTTTATTGGAAATTTTACATAACCGTTGCCGCTGCTCATAACCTTACTCATTAAAGCGGAGTATTCGGTAGAAATGTCACTATCATCAAAACTCAAAATATTTTTAAAGCCCATAACATCCTGGTAAAACTTCACCCATTTATTCATCTGGTTCCAGCCAACATTGCCTACGCAGTGGTCAACATACAACAGCCCTGTTTGCGGTGGGTTGTACAGTGTTTTCCACTCCCTATAACCCGGCATAAAAGCACCTTTGTAGTTTTTGCGCTCGATAAATAAATGCACCGTTTCGCCGTAAGTGCGTATGCCGCTCATTACCACTTCGCCAAATTCATCTTTTAAAGTAACTGGTTCTAAAAAGCTTTCAGCCCCTCTTGTTGTAGTTTCGTGCCGGGCGCTGGAGGCATCCGGTACACGCAGCGCAAGCATTTTTACCCCATCGCCGTGTACGTGCACATGTTGCGCTATGGTGCTGTTATTGCGCAATGCGGTTGTAAAAACAAAAGTTAGCTTGTTTTGCCTTATGGCATAGCTTACTTTATCTTTTACGCCTGTTTCCGGCCCTGAATAGGCAAGGCTTTGAAAGCCAAAAGCTGTTTTATAAAAATGCGCGGCTTGCTTGGCGTTACCCACATAAAATTCAACGTAGTCGGTGCCTTCAAGCGGCAGAAAATCAGTTTGCTGTATAGCGGTACTGGTGGGTGCTGTAGCTGTTTGTGGCATAGCAAGTAATAATTAACAATGAATAATTAATAATTAAATAAGCCGAAATAGTGATAAAAACAGGTAATTTAAGTAACCGCTGTTAGCGGCAAATACATTACACAAGCTTATGTTGCCGGAGTTTCACGTAACAGGTAGTAGTTGTTACGTACATCGTTAAACCTTTTATGCGGGTAATCTGGCTGCATCGCGGTGTAAAGGTAGAAATTTATTTTAATATCAAATTATGCCCTAACGGGGCGCGGCTTATCTTCGCTGCATGAAAGTTGGAATACTTGGCGGCGGCCAGCTTGGCCGTATGTT
>JABDGS010000120.1:10311-11070 GCA_013285915.1 Bacteroidota bacterium | reverse complement strand
TACAGGTTAACAAACCCGGCGTGCCCATTCAGCCGAATATGTGGGGAATTTTTTTTGAGGATATTAATATGGCCGCGGACGGAGGGGTTTATGCGGAATTGGTAAAAAACAGGTCGTTTGAGTTTAACCAGCCGTTAATGGGATGGAGTGAAAAGAAACAAGGTAAAGTACAAGGCAGCATACTTGTAATAAACAGGGGAGAGCAGAAGGCAAATAACCCCAGGTTTTTGCGTGTTACGGTAAATAATACCAACTCCTCATACGGCATTGTAAACGAGGGTTTTAGAGGTATGGGGGTTAAACAGGACAGCGGTTACGACTTTTCAATATTGGCAAGTGTGCATGATAAATCAAACATTACACTGCATGTTGACCTGGTTGATGCCAAAGGCAATAAAATTGGCAACACAACGGTGAGCCCGACAGGGGCTGCCTGGAAAAAATATTCAGCACATTTTACTGCTACCGCAACTGAAGCAAAAGCGCAGTTAGTTGTTTGGTTTGACGGCACCGGAGTGATTGATATTGACATGGTTTCGTTATTTCCCTCAGCTACATGGAAGAACAGGCCTGGTGGATTGCGCGCTGATCTTGTGCAATTGCTGGCAGACCTCAAACCTGGTTTTATCCGTTTCCCCGGCGGGTGTATAGTTGAGGGAAGGGAACTTGCCAGCCGTTACCAATGGAAAAAAACCGTTGGAAATGTGGATGATAGAAAGCTGATCGTGAATAGGTGGAATACGGAATTTTCTTATCGCT
>JABDGS010000120.1:4577-10301 GCA_013285915.1 Bacteroidota bacterium | reverse complement strand
TTTTCAATCTTATGGCCTGGGTTTTTACGAATATTTTCAACTTGCGGAAGATATTGGCGCATCACCTTTGCCTATTTTAAACTGTGGCATGGCCTGCCAGTTTAATACCGCTGAAGTGGTGCCAACCGACCAGCTTGACCCGTATATACAAGACGCTTTAGACCTAATTGAATTTGCAAATGGGACGACATCAACCAAATGGGGTGGGTTACGGGCTGCAATGGGCCACCCGGCACCATTTAACCTGAAAATGATGGGTGTTGGCAATGAGCAATGGGGCCCGCAATACGTGGAACGCTATAAGATTTTTACGGCTGCTATTAAAGCAAAATACCCAAACATAAAACTTGTAAACAGTGTTGGGCCTTTTAGCAGCGGGGATATGTTTAATTTTTTGAACGATACTTTGCGTAAAATGCATGCTGACCTGTTAGACGAACATTATTACGCGCCACCCGATTGGTTTTTGAAAAACGCAAAAAGGTATGATAACTATGACCGTAACGGGCCTAAAATATTTGCCGGTGAGTATGCTGCGCACACGCACCTTACAGATAGTGCAGTGTTAAAAAATAACTGGCAAAGTGCACTGGCTGAAGCAGCTTTTATGACGGGGCTGGAACGCAATGCTGATGTGGTTAGCATGGCATCGTACGCGCCGCTGTTTGCCAATGTTGATGCATGGCAATGGGCGCCAGACCTTATTTGGTTTAACAGCCTTGAAGCCTATGGTTCGCCCAATTATTATGTACAGAAATTGTATTCCAACAACAAGGGTACCAATACTGTACCCGTTACTATTAATAACGCAGTTATTGAAGGCCAGGATAGTTTATATGCATCTGCGTGTGTTGACAGTAAAACAAAAGAACTTATTATTAAAATAGTAAACACGTCTGGCCTGGGTAAAACACATACTGTTTCGCTGGATGGCATTACCGGTGCAGCGGCAACTGCTTCAATAACTGTGCTGCAGGATGATAATTTGCGCAACGTAAACTCATTCGGCAATAAAACCAATATAAGCCCGCGTGAAGAAAGTATTGGTATTGCAGATGGTAAAATTCGGGCCATTCTGAAACCTTATTCGTTTACTATTATAAAGGTGAAGATGTAGCGGTGCTATGTTAAACGCAGCAGCTTAAAAATCCAATTTCATCTTTACATCGGCCCGTTTATAAACACCGGGTTCAATAGGTACTTCAACAAACCCCAACTTGCGGTAAATGGCAAGTGCATGTATAAGCAGCGACTGCGAGTATAAAACAAGGGTTGGTACACCCATTTGCCGCGCCGCATCAATGCCTGCCTGGCATAGTACCGTACCAGCCCCCAATCCCCTGGCAGCCTTATCAACGGCCATTTTGGTAAGTTCAATAGTCGTTTTATTCAAATAACGCAACGCAACAGCACCAATTATTTTGCCTTCGTGTTCCGCAAAAAATATTTTTCCGCCATCTTTTAAAATAGCTTCTTCAGGGTTTTCAAGAACGAACCTGTCAATCGGCTCTAACCAGTTGTTTTCTTCCAGCCAAGCCTTATTAAAACGCTCGAAATAGCATTGTAATTCGGGCCTGTAATCAACAATTTTCATTACACAAAAATCCTTCAAAAAATAATGCGTGTACAGATACAATTTCTGTAATTTTGACCAGTACAGTTTTTTTATGACAACAAATATTACAACCACCGGTGAACTGCTTTACCTGCGCATTTCTGGCAATATTGAACACAAGCTGAAACACAATGTATTAAAAGTAGGGGATAAGCTGCCATCGCTGCGTACGGTTTGCCGGGAGCATGGTGTAAGCATGAGCACAGCTACGCAGGCCTATCTTGAATTAGAGAAGAAAGGCCTGATTGAATCAAGGCCGCAATCGGGTTATTATGTATGTTATTCTTACCGCAGCTTTCCTGCAATTCCGGCTACGAGCAACCCTGTGAGTAAACCTGCTGCCGAGGAAACAAGAGAGCTTATTTCAAAAGTGTATAACGAGCTTGGCAATAAACAAACGTTATTATTTTCACTGGGGGTGCCTGCACCACAGTTGTTGCCCATACCGCGGTTAAATAAATCTCTTACAAAGGCATTGCGCACCTTGCCTGATTCAGGCACGGGCTATGGGCAGGTAGAAGGTAATGCGAAATTGAGAAGACAAATAGCAAGAAGCTCATTTACCTGGCAAGGCAAACTTGAAGAAGAAGATATAATAACTACTGCGGGCTGTATTAATGCCATTGCCTATTGCCTTATGGCACTTACTGAAAAAGGAGATACCATTGCGGTTGAAAGCCCTGCTTATTTTGGCATATTACAACTTGCGCAAAGTAAGGGGTTAAATGTACTTGAACTGCCAACGCACCCGCAAACAGGTATTGAACTTGATGCTTTGGAAAATGCGTTTAAAAACAAGCGGATAAAAGTTTGCCTGCTTATGAGCAACTTTAGTAACCCGTTGGGCAGTTGCATGCCCGCAGAGAATAAGCGTGAGGCTGTGCGGCTTGCGGAAAAATATAATGTACCCATTATTGAAGACGACCTGTATGGTGATGTGTATTTTGGAAACGGCAGGCCGGTGAGCTGTAAAACTTTTGATGAAAGCGGCATGGTGTTATGGTGCAACTCCATATCCAAAACATTGGCACCGGGTTACCGCGTAGGCTGGGTAGCTCCGGGCCGGTTTAAGGACAAGATAAAGAGCCTTAAAATGTACAACAGCATATCTTCTGGTACGCTTGAGCAGGAGGCCGTTGCTGATTTTTTAGAAAATGGGCGGTATGAGCACCACTTAAGAAAAATGAGGCAAACATTACATACAAACAGCCTGCAATATATAAGGGCGATAAGTGAATATTTTCCTGAAGATACCAGGGTTAGCAGGCCGGAAGGCGGGTTTATGTTGTGGATTGAGCTGGATAAGCATGTGGATACAACTGAATTGTATGATAAAGCCATGCGGCAGAACATAAGCATTGCACCGGGCAGAATGTTTACCATGCAGCAGCAATACAATAATTGTATGCGTTTAAGCTACGGCCTGCTATGGAATAACAGGGTAGATAATGCATTAAAATATTTAGGAAGAACGATTAAGACGTTACAGTAGCAGTTATTTAAGTTTTTGGTATAATTCCTGCCTTTTGCGGTTTGCATAGGCCGTAAGCGAATCGTACAAAACCTTTATTTTATCTGGGTTGGCCTCATAGTAATGGAAGCTTTTAAAAAAATCGCCCCTGCTTATTTTGTAGATAGCGAATACCTGCTGGTATAATTCAAAAGTTTTTTGTTTTAAAGCATTTGTATCTTTTGTAAAAGTGAGGCCTGCAGTCTCCTGCGCTGTAATCACATCAAACATTATAAACTTCATTTGTGGAATGGGTATAATATCGCGGGGTACCTCATCATCTGACGAGCAGGATAGCAACAGGGTAAAAAGTAATACACAGCAAATGGTACGCATCATCGCAACATGTTTTTATAATTGTTGCTGTTGGCAATATCTATTTGCGCCAATACATCTGAAGCACGTGACTTCTCCATGGGGTCACCGTTTTTAAAAATGCCTATAAGTTCCTGCGCCCTGTTTTGTATAAAAAACTGCACTATCATAATACCTGGATTCTCCTGGTTAAGTGCCTGTAGTTTTGCCAAGGCTGTAAGTGCGCTGGCGCGGGCTGTGTTTTCATTATTGTACATACTGTCAAGACAGGAACGGTAGTAACCATACAACACATCGTGTATTACATTGTAGCGGTTATTCATTATGTTCTCTGACAACCAGTAACGGTTACGTACGCCGTCAAATGAGCGCCAGCCGCTTATTTCGCGGGCCTCCGGGGCATTGGTGACAATGTTTTGTGCCTTTGTAAAATAATTTACACCGCCTTTAATGGAGTATGAATCATAATCCAACCCAAGTATTAAATAAGCATAATATGCAAACGTTGCGGTAAGGTTTGCTGTTAGCGCATCAGTACCCTGTACCTGGTTATCATTAAATTCAACGGGTTGAAATTCAACATACTTAAAGGTGAAATCAGCATCCTGGAAATTTATTAGTGCTGATTGATATGCTGAGTTGTAAATTGGCCTGGCAGCCTGTATTGTAAGGCTGGCCTGGTACACATTATCGCTAACAACATTTTCAATATTCACTAAAAAATTGCATTGTATTTTTTCACTCGCCTGGTACACGTCACCTGTCCATTTGCGGTTGTTCACCAGGTTAGTCAGCTGTGTTTGCAGCGTGGTAAATATTCTTTTATTTACTGAACTGTTTACGCGCTGCGCAAGCACCGTAACCTTTGCCTGGAACTCCTGTGCATGCAGTATTTGCCCCATGGCAAACAACAGGATACAAATTATGTAACGCTTAACCATGTAATGAGTGAATAATTATGTTTACAATTTCACCGGCTATCTCATGCTTTGATGCCAAACCAGTTTCTGTTACTGCACCATTGCTGGAGAATACGGTAATTTTATTGGTATCATATCCAAAGCCGGCATTAGCATCACGCAGGCTATTTAAAATTATCATATCGGCATTTTTGCTCTCAAGCTTCTTCAACGCATTTTCTCTTTCATTATTTGTCTCAAGCGCAAATCCCACCAACAGCTGCCCGGGCTTTTTTATTGCCCCCAGGCTTTTTAAAATATCTTTTGTTTTTACCAAAGGTACCTGCAGTTCGTCTGAATGCTTTTTTATCTTTTCGTCAGCAACTACGGCTGCTTTATAGTCAGCCACTGCTGCAGAAAGCACTGCTATATCTGTATTTTCAAAAGCTGCAATGCATGCATCGTACATTTCCTGCGCAGTTTCTACACTGGTAACTTTTATCCCACCATAGCCAGTTTTTACGTGCACCGGGCCTGATACAATATGCACATCTGCACCGCGGGCGTAAAGCACCTCAGCAAGGGCGAAACCCATTTTGCCGGTTGAGCGGTTACCTATAAAACGAACGGGATCTATCGGCTCGTATGTGGGGCCGGCAGTAACCAGCACTTTTTTTCCGCTTAATTCGGTTCCCCTAAAAATATTTTCTTCCAAAAAGGTAATTATGGTTTCGGGCTCAGCCATTCTTCCTTCTCCAATTAAACCACTCGCCAATTCTCCTTTCTCAACCGGGATTATTTTATTACCATATTGTTGTAATAATTCAATATTTCTTTTTGTTGATGCATGCAGCCACATATCTTCATCCATGGCGGGTGAAACTACCACAGGGCATGTGGCTGAAAGATAAGTTGCCAGCAACAGGTTATCACATTGCCCGTTGGCCATTTTAGCCAGTGTATTACAGCTTAAAGGTGCAATTACCATAACATCTGCCCAGCGGCCAAGCATTACATGGTTCGCCCAGGTATCTTCATCAAATAAGTCAACCAAAACCTTATTGCCTGACAAGGTGGACAATACCAACGGCGAGACAAAACTTTTTGCGGCAGGGGTTAATATAACTTTTACTTCGGCGCCCTGTTTTACCAGCAGGCGCACCAATAGTATAGCTTTATAAGCAGCTATACTGCCAGTTATACCGAGTAATATTTTCTTGCCTTTTAACATTTGGGTGTAAGAAGGTTCATAATTCATGGTTGATAGTTTATAGCAAGAACGATACGTTTTATTGTACTTTTCGTTACCCATAGTCCAGGAGCCGCCGGTGTTGAAGCTATGAACCATGAACTATGGGCCATGAACTAACCCACAACTAAAGTAA
>JABDGS010000120.1:0-4567 GCA_013285915.1 Bacteroidota bacterium | reverse complement strand
TACCTGAACAGATCGTTATCAGTATTGGTGCGATGGTATATTTTGCCCTCCATAAATTCCTGCGTAGCAAGTATTGCCGGGTTGGGCATTTTTTCGTATGCTTTAGAAATTTCAATTTGCTCTTTATTCTCATGAATTTCTTCCAGGCTGTCAGTATGCGTAGCAAATTCTTCCAGTTTGTTATGCAATTCTTCCTTTAAAGCAATGTTTATCTGGTTTGCCCTTTTGGCAACTATAGCAATTGAATGGTAAAGATTACCAGTTTTTGCTTTAATATCAACCAGGCTTTTAGTTTCCACCACGCTGGCAGTATTAGCGCTGTGTTGTCGCCTTAGCTTGCTCATCTTTTAATTTATTTATGTTGTTTTGAGATAGTGTTCTGAAATTAGTTACATCAACCTTTAATTTGCTTTCCGGGAAACGGTCCTTAAAGTCATCACATTCTGTAATAACTTTCTGGTAACGTTCTTCCTGTTTGGAAAAAAGGCTTTGCTCAGCATATTTGTAATAGCTTTTTATAACGTCAAGCTTATATTCATCACTCTTATCCGAATCAGGAAAATCTTCCATCAGCGTTGTAAAAGCAACAGCAGCAGCCTTAAAGTCAGGATAGCCAATTGCATAATACAATTGGGCATTCTTAAACTCCTTCAATTCCAGCTTTTTCCGGCACAGGTCCATAATATTTGTAGCATCCTTAACCCTGCTGCTTTCAGGGTGCGTGCCTATATAGGCCTGGAACAGTGAAATGGCCTTTTGGGTATTTGTCTGGTCAAGATCAACCTTTGGGGATTGCATGTAAAAACAATAGGCCCTCATATACTCCGCTTCGTCTTCCTTTGAACTGTTAGGAAAACTTTCAGTAAAAGTTTTAAACAGGTTTTCTGAGTTCAGGTAGTCTTTTGAATAATAGGCGCAATAGGCGTATTTAAAATACATATCCTCAAAACGAGGATCGCCTTTAAAATAAGGGAATATATCATCAAAGATCTGCTGCGCTTTATCATACTTCTTTTGGGTATAATATTGCTCAGCCATCTTTAATTTATACTCATTATCCTTGCTTTTTAATACCTTTCCGAATTCTGAAGCACAGGATGCAAAAATAAAGGCCGCAAAAAAGATATAAAGGAAACTTTTCATAAAGTTTGCAAAGTTACGATTTGGCGGCAAATTATGCACTGAAAAAATGTAAATCGCTGTTAGTCAGTTAATAAAAACATAAATCGGCGGTTAAAACCGGTATTTTGCCCTTTATGGTTGGTGGTTTTGGCTGTTTTAATAAAACGTGCTTAAACATTTTAACGCTGCCAATGTCTTATGTAAATAACATATTAATTTACTTTTGCCACCTTAAAAATTGAGAATGAAAAAATTATATGCTGTTTTTGTATTGCTTGCGGCTTTTATTGGTACGGTTGCCAAGGCTCAAAACGACCCCAAGGCTAAGGCAGTGCTTGACAACGTGAGCGCAAAAATTAAAACCTTTAAAGGCATCACCGCTAATTTTAGTTACGTAACCAAAGACAAGAAGAATATACAGCGTGGATCGGTACAGGGTGTTATAAATATAAAAGGCCAAAAATATTTTATTAAGCAGGGCACAACGGAGATTTATTCAGACGGAACAAAAACATGGAATTATAATGGCGAAACCAATGAAGTAACAGAGGCGGATGTTGATGAAGATAATAAAACACTTACCCCCCAAAACCTGCTTTCAGATTTTTACGACAAAGATTTTACTTATAAATTAGTTTCAACAGCGGGGCAATTCAACGAAATTGAAATGGAGCCGACTGATAAAAGAAAGAATTTTAAACAGGTTACCGTTTATGTTGATAAAGCTAAAGGCCTTATTACAAAAGCTAAGGTAGTTGACAAGAGTGATAACATTATTGAATTTGCATTAACCAAACTAAATACCAGCGCAGTTATACCCGATGCCAAGTTTGTTTTTGATAAAACCAAACACCCCGGAGTGGAAGTTGTGAACCAATAAACCTCACCCCTGCCCTTCTCCATCCCGCTGTGGCGGGACAGGGGGTATTGCGAAGATTGAAGCGGAGATTAAGAAACAGGTTAAATTGATATATTTAAAGGGACTTACACCCCTTTTTTTATTTATCAGTGATGAAGCAATTATGCGTTAATTAGCAACAACAGGCCAATCATCCGTTCTGAAATTGTTAACCGGCAAGCTACCGGGCCCAAACAAGTTGCCGATTGCAGTATTGCCAAACGCATACCGCACGGCAACCGGATGTGCTACCTGGGCACTCCAAACAACAAGCTTATCATGATCAATCGTGGCCTGGGCAGGATAAAACATTTTGTCGTCACCCGCTATATATAGCTGGGTAATAACTTTGTCGGCGCAGGTTAAACCGCCGCCCGCATTATCAAAACTTATCACAGCTTTGCCATCTTTTACAGCCATGCTTTTGTATAAGGCATTTTTATAAATAATGTTAGGCAGGTGATATGTTTCAGCCAAAGCCCAGCCTGCCAGGCGTAAACCAACATCGCGTTTGTTTTTAGGGTGTATGTCGGTGGTGTCGCCGGTAATATCAGTTATTACAACCATACCTGTATTGGCAAGTGACATTGATTGCGTTTGCGCCTCGCGCAACAGCGCGCCTTTGTAATTATTGCCATAGGTGAATGGTGCTATCTGCACATAATAAAAAGGCAGGTTTTTATTCCACGCTGTGCGCCATGAACTTATCATGGTGGTAAAAAGTTGCTTATAGGTCGCAGCTGTCCCCGTGTTGCTTTCGCCCTGGTACCAAATAGCGCCAGCGATGTTGTAATTTAATAAAGGAAACAGCATGGTATTGTATACACTGCCCGGTTTTATGGCACAGTATGGGTTGGGCTGAATTTTTGCCGCGGCTTCTTTCAATACTGCATCACCTTCAACAACCTCCCGTGGCGTCCATACTTCTGCGGCAGTGGCACCCCAACTAGTATTGATTAAGCCAATTGGAATATTCAATTCTGCATTCAGCCTTTTTCCAAAATAATATGCTGCAGCGCTAAACGCCTTTACGGTGTTGCTGTCACAAACCGCCCATTCACCTTTGCAATCGTTCTGTGGGTATTGCGATGATGCTTTGGCTACTGTAAAAAAGTGGATGTTGTTGTTAAAGGCTTTTTGGCACATCCTTCTTCATTATTGGTATGCCCCAACCGTAGCTCATTTCCATATTACTTTGGCCACTGCAAACCCACACTTCGCCTATTAAAACATTTGTTAGCGTAATGGTATTGTTGCCTTTGATAGTTATGGTATAGGGGCCGCCTGCGCCCGGTGTGTGAACCGTTACAGCCCAACCGGCTTCGGGCGGAATAACAACCGAATCAGTTCTATTATCCCAGGACGTTGTAACAAAAACTTTTTCAAGCGGATTGCCCCAGCCCCAAATTTTGTTATCGCTTTTTTGCTGCAGCACCATGTTGCTGCCGATAACAGATGGTAACACAATATTGGCATTTACCGCATACAATACAAAGCATTGCAGGAAGAGTGCAATTATCTTTTTCATGTGGCGTTAATTTAACAGCAATCTAATGCATAATTTGAATGCTTCGGAAAGAAATAATTTATTTGAGTGCTAACTATTTTAATAGTCAGTTGCTGGTGGCGGATGGTGCTTTAGATTATGATGAGTTTAACCTGGCAAGTCTTTTAAAAATCTTGCAGGGTTGCCTGCGTATACGCCCGGTGTGGTGATATCTTTTGTTACAACACTGCCGGCGCCTATAACAGCGTTATCGCAAATAGATACAGGTAATATTGTTGCATTACTGCCGATAGATACATTATTGCCAATATTGGTTGGCTTCCAATAATCTTTATCGCCACCTGCGGGGCCGCCTTTTGCAAAAGCATCGTTTATAAACATTACGCCATGGCCTATAAAACAATTGCTGCCAATAGTAACCTGTTCGCATATAAAGGAGTGTGATTGCAGTTTGCAATTATCACCCAGTGAAACATTCTTTTGTATTTCTGTAAACGGGCCTATAAAGCAATTATTGCCAATGCTGCAACCATACAGGTTACATGGCTGAACAACGGTTACATTACTGCCCATTATTACATCATCTGCCACACCAGCATGCAGTTGTTTATATCTCTCCATTTTTTTTATTTAGAAGGTTGTACAGATGCATATATTTTTTCAATTATCTCAACAGTTTTCAATCCTTCAAATGCGCTTGTGCTCATTGATGCACCATTTTGTAAAACATCAGCCAGGTTTGCATACACTTTATCATGGTTGCTCATGCTGCCAACGTATGTACCATAATCATTTGCTGCATTACCAGCAGGCAGATCTGCTATTACATGATCTTTTATGTTTTGATATTCCAGTTCATTCAAATACTGGCCGCCTATTTTAACTGTACCATTTTCAGCAAAAATAGTCACAGAGCCTTCCATATTTTTTTGATAGCTGTTTATGGTAAAATTAATGGTGGCAATAACACCATTTGTAAACTCTAATACCGCAACGCCTGAATCTTCAAAGGCAATACTGTTTTTATGTGCAAAATTGCG
>JABDGS010000119.1 GCA_013285915.1 Bacteroidota bacterium | reverse complement strand
TTGTTTACGGTGTTATAATGTGAGTTGCAGATAACTTCAGCGTTGTAAACCCAATAACCATTTGATGTATGCCTTTCAGGCAAGAAATACATCTACATTAATTTCCCACAGGGCGTTGCCAGCCCGGCCAGGCCGTTCGGCCGGTGCCCAGTGCTTACTGATGCATCCTCTTCAGGGATATGCATTAGCAATTGATCGTATTATGCCATCCCATCTTGTGTTAACAATAGCAAATGCTGGTTCTTCCGGACTTTCCGACTCCCGACTTCCCGACTATTCCAACGCAAACTTCACTGCAGCGTTTACATGGATGGAAGTGGTATCAAATACCGGCACCGGGCTGTCGGACTGTTTTATTATAATGGGTATTTCTGTGCAGCCGAGCACTATGCCCTGGGCGCCCTGCTCAACAAGTTTATTGATGATAGGTATATACCGTGCTTTTGTTTCCGGTAAAAAAATGCCTTTCCCCATTTCCTCGTAAATGCTGTCGTTTATAAAGGTAATATCTTCTGCGCCGGGTACAATCGTGGTAATGTTTTTGGCTGCCAGCTTGGTTTTATAAAAATCAAGCAGCATAGTATATTTTGTACCAAGCAATGCTACTTTTGATAACTGCTTTTTATTAACTGCATCGGCTGTTGCCTCTGCAATATGGATGATAGGTATATTGATGGCCTGCTGAATAGTGTCAGCAATTTTATGCATGGTGTTGGCGCCGATAAGCAGGCAATCTGCACCCGCCCTCTCCAAACCCTGTGCTGCTTTTATAAGAATGGCGGCAATGCCATCCCATTCGCCGGCCACGGTAAGCTTTTTTATTTCTGCAAACTCAACCGAATGCAAAATAATTTTTGCTGATGATACACCGCCTAATTTTTCATTTACCCCCTGGTTAAGCAGCCTGTAATAGTCAATGGTTGAAAGCCAGGTTAGCCCGCCTACGATGCCTATTGTTTTCATCGCCGCAAGGTAAGAAGTTTTTAATGCTAAGTTTTATAGAGGAGAAGGCTATTGCGCCTTCTTTTTTAAGTGTGACCACAAAAGGTTAAACGCTTTATAACCACAGTTAAACGGCAATTTATCCTTAAAATCATACGCAGCAACAGCCGGAACATTTGATTGCCACAGCCAATTTAATATTTTCCCAATTTCATCAACACAATATTCAATTGTTTGGCCGTCATTAAACGATACATCAATAAAGCATTAAGCTAATCACGGAAGCCATTGATTGTAGTGTTGGGCGAAGTGTATATAGCCGCGTATAAAAAACTCATATCTGTTATTTAAATTCTTTCAACTTAGTACAAAATTCATGATCGCCTCAACATGTATTGCAGTTGTGTCAAATGTAGGTACCACGCAATCTTCCGGCTTAATAAGTATGGGTATTTCGGTACAGCCTAAAATAATGCCTTCAGCGCCTTCATCAATCAGCTTGTTTATAATTTCGAGGTATCTTTTTTTGGTTGATGGCAGAAAAATGCCTTTGCCCATCTCTTTAAAAACGGAGTTATTTATAAATTCAATATCATCGTCATTGGGTATAATAGCTGTTATGTTCTTTTCTGCGAGCTTGTTTTTATAAAAGTCAAGCTGCATGGTGTATTTTGTACCGAGCAATGCCACTGTTTTAAGGCCTTTGGCGACTATTGCATTAGCAGTGGCCTCGCCAATATGTATCAGCGGAATGTTTACAGCCTGTTGTACTTCATCGGCAATTTTATGCGGCGTATTGGCAGCAAGCACTATGCAATCTGCACCCGACTGTTCAATCTTTACCGCGGCAGGTACTATCATGGCTGCAAGGCCCAGCCAATCGTAGGTTTCAGCAAAGCGTTTTAT
This sequence comes from Bacteroidota bacterium, assembly GCA_013285915.1. Classification (GTDB taxonomy): domain Bacteria; phylum Bacteroidota; class Bacteroidia; order Chitinophagales; family Chitinophagaceae; genus JABDFW01. The sequence continues at coordinate 9,356 of JABDGS010000119.1, read as the reverse complement.
ATCCTCAAAATTTACTGAGTGCAAAATAATTTGTGCTGAATTCACCCCGCCATACGCTTTATTAATTGCCTGGTTAAGCAGGCGATAATAATCAATCGTGGAAAGCCAGGTAAAGCCGCCGATTATGCCGATGGTTTTCATAAAAGGAAGATAGGGAAAATTTTGAAGGGAATTATTGAAGAACTTGATCCTAAACTATAAAATATATTGCAACAGTTCATTCAATTCGCTATCGGTGAGGTTATCTTTTTCTGATTTATCATAAATATATAAAAGATAAACTACAAATGCATCTACCACAACGTTTGTTATCATTCTTGCGCCGCCACTTTTGCCTTTACCTTAAGAAGCAATAGCTATCCTGATCTTGTAACAGTTATTCCCGAGTGGTGAACCTTGTTGTGGTTTTTTCTCAAGACTTGTGATTAAATCTGCGAATTCCTTTTTTAAGGAAGGGGTACTTTTTTACAAGCCTTTTCAGTTGTTTATCAAATGGTGATATTGAAAAAACACTATAACTCATTTAATAGATCTTTAGCAGGCCGGGCTTTCAATTTTCCCTGCTTAACTAAGTTTAGGTTTTCAACTGATTCTTTTATTTCTTCTATTAATAAGGCTTTTTCGCCGGAGATTGTTTTCGCTTTTACATAAGGCAGGCTTTTAAGCACTTCCATCAAGTGTACTGCTTTGTTATTCTGTATATCTAATAAAACCTTCATTGTTTCAGCTTTTATTGCCGGATGTAAAATTACAATAAAAAATGATGGCTTTGTATGAAGCACTGTGATAATATGGCATGTATTAAAGCGAATACATAACCGCAAAGGACACAAAGCGGAAGAAGCGCAAAGGAGTTCGCAAAGAAAACCCCCGGAGTAACACCAAAGACAAAAAATTAAAAATAAATATTGCCAAAACAGCGGACAAAACAGCACTTTGTATATATAGTATAAAGGGGAAGTATATGGCACATAAAATTACGGCGGCCGAGCTGCAGGCCAGGTGGCAGCAATATTGCAAACAGTGCGATGAGCATGTTGAAACAGTTAAATACCGGGGCGAACTTATGCAGGTACCCAAACGCATTATTTACACACTGGGCAGCTTTTGCTGCTTTGCAGGTATTGAAGAAGAAAAATTAGATAAACTTGGGAGGCACAAAAGCTTTACCACGCTGGTTAAGGCTATCAAGTACGCCATATTATCCCGCATGGTTGAGGCACTGGTAAACGGTGAAGGCAGCACCAGCGGGCTTATTTTTGATTTAAAAGCAGATTACGGACTGCATTTAAAGGCGGGTACTAAAAACGAAGACTGGCATATAACAATGCATTTGGGTGATGATGAATTTGGAAACCCGGTTATTGAGGAATATGGCACTGCTAAAAAAAGCAGCCGCAAAAAGAAAAAACAGCGTGCAACCGGCGATGATGTAACCGCGGAGAAACGCCCTGATGATGATGGTTCGCAGCCGCAGCAGCCCTTGCCGGTTACACCTGCACCTTTACCGCCTGCACAAACAACAGGTAAATATTACATTTATTAGCGGTGAATATTAAAAACAAAACCAGCGCTTTTAAGGGCCAAAAAATAATAACATAGTGATTATCAAATAAATAAGTAAAGTTAAATGGCAAATTTTCGCTCACTTTTGTCAAACTTTGGTTCACTTTTTTCCCACTTTTTTGGCGTTTTCAATAAGCGTGAAAAAGGCATTGCTAACACAATTGATAGTAGCAGGCGCGTAGCAAAAACATATATCTTTAAATAAATAATTGCGGTATGAAAAAAATGATTGCTTTAATGGTTTTCTTCTTTTTTACCTCGTCAATAATTATTGCGCAGGGCAGTAAGGTGTATGATAACCTTAGCGTAAAAAGTAAGATCCTGAATATGGACAGGAAGTTTGCTATTTACCTGCCGCCAGGCTATGAATCAAGCGACAGAAGTTATCCCGTTTTATATCTTTTACACGGTGCCGGCGATGACCAAACAGGCTGGGTGCAGTTTGGTGAAGTACAGAGTATTGCTGATAAGGCTATTGCTGAAGGCATAGCCACACCAATGATTATTGTTATGCCTGATGCCAATACCGGCAAGCGTGGTTACAGCAATGATGCCACGGGAAAATGGAGGTATGAAGATTTCTTTTTCCAGGAACTGTTGCCGTATGTTGAAAAAACTTACCGTATAAAAGGGGAGAAGCATTACAGGGCTATATCAGGGTTATCTATGGGCGGTGGTGGCACATTTACGTATGCGCTGCACCACCCGGAAATGTTTTCATCTGCCTGCCCGCTGAGTGCCGCCACAGGCCCAACAAACCTTGATAGTGCAAGGGCAAGGCTGCTGCGCGAAACACCGGGGCTGCCAGACAGCAACATAATAAAATATTTTAACGACCAGAGTGTTTTAAGCCTGATAAACAATACGCCTGATAGTTTGAAAAAAGCGGTGCGCTGGTATATTGATGTAGGCGATGATGATTTTTTATATGAGGGTAACTGCCTTGTGCATATTGCCATGCGCAAAAGGGATTGGCCGCATGAATTCCGCATACGCGATGGCGCCCATAACTGGACGTACTGGCGTGCGTCGCTACCAGTAGTATTGCAATTTGTATCAGATGCGTTTCACCAATATTAGGGAGAGAATTACCTTCAATGCACCACAAAAGCTAAGCGGCTGCTTTTATAAAATTACAGCCGCTTAGTTTTTGAAAAAACAGTTTTATTTGTAGAAAGGCACGTGGTTATCGTTAAAAGATTTTTCGGCATTGTTCCAGCCGTCTATAATTTGTTTGCGGTTGTTATTGAGGTTTGCATTTGTTTGATTGGCGACGTTTACAGCACCGTTCATTTCGTTAACCGCCTTGTTGTAAGCATCTACATCTTTTTGGGTCCTGCTGCTTTGGGGTGTGGCGTCGAACGAGGTTTTAATTTTATTAAAATTCTCTTCCTTCAGCATAAAATCAGACACTTTGGGTATATCAACATCAGCCTCTTTTTTATAAAAAGTAAGCGCCTGTTTACAGGCAACAGCCAGTGAGGGATCGTTCTGAAAACTTTTAAGCGAATCAAGCGCGGCTAAGCCGTCCGACGCGTAATTACTAAGTGCACTGCGCGCCTGTTCAATTTTAATAGTGTTCTTTTTGTTTAGCGCATCGGTTAATTGGTTTTCCTGCCAATTGCATTTAAAGAACAACAGGTAAACCTTGTCACGGTATTTGCTTACTTTGCCAGCCTGGTCCATTTTTTGGCCGAGCTCACTTTTATCATTCAGCAGCTTAACATTGTATTTGGCAGCAAAATCGGTCACCGCCTGGTCCATACGATCGTTCGCAGCTTTTAAAGTGTCATTTGTTTTTTCCTGCAGCAACAGGTAAAGCTGCATTTCGTCAAAAGATTGTTCTACAATCTCCTCCATATTAACTATATGCGCATAATCATCATTAAACACTTTATATACGAGCCCGATATAATCAATGCTGCTTTTGCGGAGGGAATTATCGCCCTTGTAATAAGGCAGCTCACTTATTTTACCGCGGCAGTTTATAATAGCATCAACCGTCTGTTGCCGCATCCGTTCAATTTTTCTTGCGCGGCCGCTGTGCGCCGCAGCGCTTATATATGCCATGTATGTTTTGCTCATTTCAACATTAGCGCTGTTTATGGCACTTAAGTAGCCACCAGGATCATTAAGATCTTGCGCATTTGCTTTAAAGCAACCGAGTGATAAAAGCAACACAAAAGAAGCAATCAATTTTTTCATCTGTTTGTTTGTTTAAGGTTTATTGTAGCGTTTATTTTTTACCTGTAATACGGCATGTGGGCATCGATAAATTTTTGCTCAGCTTTATCCCAGTTTACAATCATCTTATTACGGTCAGCAAAAATACCTTTAAAGGCCTGCGAGGCGATGGTAAAACCAGCGTTCACATCAGCAAGGGCTTTGTTATACGCATCTGTATCCTGCTTGGTTTTAGTATTTTGAGGCTTGGCATCATAAGAGGATTTTATTTTGGCAAAATTTTCCTCCTGCAGCAGGAAGTCTGATACTTTGGATATCTCGGTTTCCGCCTCTTTTTTATAAAACGTAAGCGATTGTTTGCAAGCCTCAGCAAGTGCCGGATCGTTTTCAAAGCTGGTTAAACTGTCAAGGGCAGTAAAGCCTTCCGTTGCATAGTTAAGCAAAGCGCTGCGGGCCTGTTCTATTTTTGTTATTGTTTTTTTGTCTATAGCATCCATAACCTGGCTTTCCTGCCACACACATTTAAAAAATAACAGGTAAACTTTGTTGCGATATTTACTTACCCTGTTTGATACTTCCATTTTTTGGGCAACATCAGTTTTATTGCTAACAAGGGTTACGTTATATTTTGTAGCAAAATCTTTTTCAACCTGGGCTATTCTTTCATTTGCTGCTTTCAGCGTATCGTTTATCTTTTCCTCAAAAAGCAGGTATAGCTGCATTTTGTCGAAGGATTGATCAATCAAATCTTCCATATTTACAAGATGCGTGAAATCATCGTTAAACACTTTTGTTAAGATCCACAAATAATCGATATTGCTTTGGCGCAATGAGTTATCGTGTTTATAATAAGGCAAGTCAATTATTTTATACCTGCACGTTGTAAGATTATCAACAACCTGCTGCCGGAGTTTTTCAATCTTCATTGCCCTATTGCTGTGCCATGCAGCACTTATGTAGGCCATGTAGGTTTTATTAAAGTCAGTTTGAATACTGCTGATACTTTTCATGTAAATACCGGGGTCATCATAGTTTTGGGCTTTTACCATCAACGCAGGCATCAGCAGTATGATTGCTGATAAAAGTAAAAAGGGCTTTCTCATTTTTCAAGTTTAAGGTTACGTGATTTGAATGTTTATTTTTTAAGCCTGTTTAAAACTTCGTAGGCAATGTTAATATAAGGGTCGGTACTTACAATCTGCTTAAACCCATCATTAAGCTGGGTTAAATAGCTGTCAGCCTGCAGCCTCGTTAGTTCATATTGATTATTTTGAACAGTAAAATTTTTCGCAACGAATCTCTTTTCTTTTAAGGAACCCTCAACATCTTTGGCATCGCCTGACATGTAGTTTGCCAGCGTTAATAATTCATCTTTAGGTTCCCGTTTTTGTTTATAGCTTGCTACTAAATTTTTTACTTCAGTAAAGTAAGCGCCTGTGTCAACTTGCGGCTTTACAGCAGCGGCCAAACTTGCAACAGGCAGTGGCGGGTAAGGCTGAAAATATTTATTAGCATCAATAGTGTTGGGCTTTAAGGCAAACTCTTCGTCGCTTTCTTTAGTAATGTAAGCATCAAGTATATCGGGCAGCGTAATATCTGGCTGCACACCTGCAAACTGGGCCGTTGTACCTTTAACCCTGTATAGCCTGTTAACTGTTATCTTAATATAGTTTTCGGTTTGCTTTTTTGTAAAATTCTCATAGGTAACCGTTGTATCCATAGGCAAAACAATTTGTGCAGATGCTTTGCCATAGGTAGGTGTACCTATAATAACTGCCCTATTATAATCCTGTAAAGTGCCCGCTAACAGCTCGGAGGCAGATGCACTGTACCCATTTACCAAAAGCACCAAAGGCCCGTCGTAAATAGTGCCGCGGTCAATATCTTTTATGGTAAAAGGTTTGGGGTCCCTTCCCTTTTCCTGGGCAACCGGGCCTGCATCAATAAAAATACCGGCGAGCTGCCTTGCTTCGTCAACAGAGCCGCCTCCATTGTAACGCAAGTCTATAATAAGCCCGTTTATATTTTCTCTCTTAAGCTTTACAATTTCTTTGGCAACATCGTTGGCACAACCTGCATTGCCATTATCGCCGCTCTCCCAATCTTCGTAAAAGGCAGGCAGGTAAATATACCCAACAGTAGCAGCACCCTTCAATATAAAGCTCTTTACCTTGTTCTCATCCTCGCCTTCATCCTGCTTCGCCTGTTCTTTAAGCAGCTTAACCTGCACCAGCGAGCCAGTTACTTTGCGCATGGTAAAGTAAATAGTATCGTGGTTACTTTGACTTATAAGTGTACTAAGCTCTTCAGGCGAACTGCCCGACACATCAACCGGCTGCTTGCCCGCCCATTGCACTATCATAAATTTATCACCCTTGTTAAGTTTACCGCATTTAAACGCAGGGCTTCCCGGCTGCAGGTTGCTTATTAAAACGCCGCCATCCTTATCTTCTTCCATGCTAAAACCAAAACGAAAGCTTTGCTGGCCTAATGCGCTTTCAAAATTTTCTTTCTCAGTTTTGGGCAGGTATTCAGTATGCGGGTCAAAACAAAGCGCAATTGTTTCACAATACGTATTACCCATATAGCCCACCATGCCATAAGGGTTTTGCAGTATGTTGCTTATTTTTCTTTTGAATGACAGCAGGTTTTTTTTGCGGAATACTTCCTCAGCAGAATCAATATACTTTTTTTGCTGCTGGGGCGTGAGTGATTTGTAATTATCCGGCAGGTTATCTGTTATTTCCTGCAGTACATTCGTCTTAAAAATTTTGTACAGCTTTACCTGCGCTCCGGCAATATTTGCGGGATAGCTGGTATCTTCAGTTACAGTAAATTTTTCAGGGGTGTTTACATTAAAAGGTTTTGCGCTTACTATATCAGCCAGCGAATCTGCCTGTTTTAAACGCTGCTGGTAAATAGCGGTTAATAAGTTTAGGTAGTCAGTATTCTTTTTGTTTATCTCATCATCAATAAGCGTTGTATATACTGAGAGCTTCCCAATATCGTCCTTCGTAAACAAAGCTTTGGCCTCATCCGTTTTTTGCAGCATTTGGTTATACACGTCAATAGAAAAAGTATCGTTAACAGCACGTGGCGCAACGTGAAATTTAGCAACCATTCTTGTAACTACATACGCCTCATTTGCAATTTTGCCGGGTTGGGCAATTACCAAAAAGGGCAGAGAGATCATTAGGGCTGACACAAATCTTTTCATATAATAAAAATAAGGCATAAACAAAACCAAGGCACAGCAGGCACATTAAAAATAGGTAAAAGAAAGATTAATTAATATGCCCCATATTGGCGGGGAATAGTTGCCGTAGTACGAGGTTTCGCCGAAATTTTCCTTTCTAATACCGCAATAATTTTTCAACAGTTTCATGCAGCCTTGCCTTTGCCATAAAGTTTTTCTCCAGCTCAATATTAAAAGGTATAGGTGTGTCAAGCGAGGCGCAACGCAGTATAGGTGCATCAAGCAGGCTAAAGCAATGTTCACTTATCCAGGCAGCAATTTCACCGCCAATGCCGCCGGTTAAAGTGTCTTCATGCAATATCAGCACCTTCCCCGTGTTTTCCACGCAGGCTTTAATAGCATCATGATCCAGCGGCAATAGTGTGCGCAGGTCAAGAATGTCAAAGCTTATGTCAGGGTGTTCGTCAGCATATTCCGTTGCCCATAGCACGCCGCTTCCGTATGTTATAATGCTTATATCTTCACCATCGCTTACTTTTCGCGCTTTGCCAATTTCAGTTTCATAATACTCTGTTGGTACAGGGCCGTTAACACTCCTGTACAGCGCCTTATGCTCAAAATACATAACAGGGTTGGGGTCGTTAATAGCGGCAATTAATAAGCCCTTTGCATCGGCTGGTGTTGCTGGGTACACGACCTTTAAACCCGGTGTATGTACAAACCACGCCTCGTTGCTTTGCGAGTGAAAAGGCCCCGCACCAACGCCACCGCCACACGGCATGCGAATAACAACATCAGCATTTTGCCCCCACCGGTAATGTATTTTAGCAAGGTTGTTTATTATTTGGTTAAAGCCAACGGTAACAAAATCAGCAAACTGCATTTCCATCATGCTTTTAAAACCTTTAAGGCTAAGCCCCAGCGCAGCACCGACAATAGCACTCTCACACAGCGGCGTATTGCGTACGCGTTCTTTACCAAACTGCTGTACAAAACCTTCTGTTATTTTAAATGCGCCGCCATACTCCGCAATATCCTGCCCCATTAATATAAGGTTGCTATGCTGCTGCATGGATTGCTGCAAACCTTCTTTAATAGCATCAATCATCCTGATTTCAGATTGCGGATTGCGGATTGCAGATTGCCCTTCAACTTTTAACTCTTCATTTTTAACTTTTACCTTCGGCGCATACACATCCCTCACCTCTTCTTCCGTTTCCGGTGTTAACGCTTCAGCGTTATAAGCCAGTTGCAGTTCCGCATCAATATGCGTTTTAAATTCTGCCTTTATCTTTTCAATTACTGTTTCTGTTAAAACCTCCTGCGTTATAAGGTACTCTTCGTAATTTTTTATTGGGTCTTTTGCAGCCCATTCTTCAAACATTTCCTTTGGCACATATTTAGTGCCGCTGGCTTCTTCGTGACCGCGCATGCGAAACGTCATGCACTCGATCAAATATGGTTTTTGTTCATTAATGCAGTATTCGCGTATGCCTTTAATGGTATCAATAACAGCAAGAATATTGTTACCGTCAATACGCACGCCTTCCATGCCATAGCCTTTCGCCTTATCAACAAGGCTTTCACACCGGTATTGTTCATTAACAGGCGTGCTAAGGCCGTAACCATTATTTTCAATAATAAAAATTACCGGCAAATCCCACACTGCGGCAACGTTCAGCGCCTCATGAAAATCTCCTTCACTTGTACCGCCATCACCTGAAAATGCCAGTGAAACTTTGTTTTCCTTTTTCAATTTATGCGCCAGCGCTATTCCATCAGCAATGGCAAGCTGCGGCCCAAGGTGGCTTATCATACCGCAAATATGGTGTTCTGCATTACCAAAATGAAAGCTGCGCTCACGCCCCTTGCTGTAGCCATCCTTATTGCCCTGCCATTGCATAAACAGTTTGTTCAGGGGCATATTGCGTGTAGTAAACACCCCCAGGTTGCGGTGCAACGGCATTATCCACTCATCCGCTTCAAGCGCATAAGCGGCGCCAACAGCAATAGCCTCCTGCCCAATGCCGCTAAACCATTTGCTTATTTTGCCCTGCCGCAACAGCACAAGCATTTTCTCTTCAATCATTCTCGGCAGCAGCAATTTTTTATAAATAGCCAGCAGCTCGTGGTTACTGGTGTATCTTCTGTTAAAAACCATGCAGGCAATATTTGTATGCTAAGATAAGTTTAAAAAATTTAGTACAGGGTAACGGCATTTTTCCGACAAACATTCACGCTTTGCTCCAACTACAGTGTATCTTATCATCATCATTCTTTTAAAACATATCCCATGTTGCGGAACAAATTGCCATCAGCAACAATTATTTTATATCCCCTGAAACTCTTTGTGGTTAAGCCATTCAGAGCATTCTAAAAAATATTTTAAAAATAGTTTGCAAAAAATTTG
>JABDGS010000118.1 GCA_013285915.1 Bacteroidota bacterium | reverse complement strand
GTTGCAGGCGGGTGGCATTTTTTAAACAGGCAATTCGTTGCTAATCATCTACTGGCTTATCATTTACACTTTCTGCTTCCTGCAGGCCTGTATCGGGTGTTATCGGCAATGGCTGCAAATTTTTTTCATGTTTTTCATCACCCAACAAAATACCCCATGGCTTAAGGCTTTCAATGCGGTCAAAAATAATTTTTGCAATGGCTATTACGGGTATAGCAAGAAATGTGCCCGGTATACCCCACAACATTTCACCAATTACTACGCTCAATACGGTTATCAGTGCGTTTATTTTTACCTTGCTGCCCACAATAACCGGCAGCAGCAGGTTACTGTCAATCAAATGAATACCGATGATAACAATGCCAACGATCAAAATAGTTGCGCCGCTGGCGCCAGTTGCAAAAGTAATTAGTGTACTTAACAGCAACGCCGTAAAAATGCCTATATATGGTATAATATTAAACAGCCCTGTTATTAAACCGAGAAGGATGGCGTACTTAATACCAAGTATTTCAAAAGCTATACAGCACGCCGCCGAAACAATCGCCATTTCAAGCAGCAGGCCAAGAATATATTGCCGTATAATGTTTTGAATATTCTCAATAATATCATTAACCACAACCGAATTTTCTTCTTTAAAAACAGCTAATAAAAACCTTAATATAAGCCTGCGGTAAAAAAGCAGGAAGAAGGTATCTATCATCGCAAATACGAGGAACAATAGTACAGATGACAATGAGACCACTGTAGCGCCAAGTACAGCCGTACCAGACGACATTATTGCTGATGTGGCGTTGTTTACATAAGTTTTTTGCTTTTGTATATTGATGTTAAAGCGGGTTGCTACCCAGTCCTGCAGGTCGTTTACAGATGTTGTTAACTGCTGCTTAAACAATGGCCAGTCGCTTGCAAGGTTACTTAGTTGCGAGCCCACTAAATATAATATAAAACCTATGCTGCTTATAAGTATAAGTACAGACAGGATTGACGCTGCACCGCGCGGCAGCCTAAGCCTTTTTTCCAAAAAATTGGCCATTGGCAATAGCAGGATAGAAAACAATAACGAGAACAGTAAGGGTACCAGCAATTTCTTACCAAGAATGGCAAGATATCCCAAAGCAATAAGGCTTAGCAATACCATTGCAAGCTTTGTGTAGAAGGGGGTGGTGTTATTTTTTGCAGTTGCCATACAGCAATTTAATTGTATTGTGCCGACAAACAATACACTATTTAGATTGTGCCAAAATGTTGGGTTATTTTATTTGGCTGCGGCCCAAAAAATAGCATTCCTGAATAATGTTGTATAAGAACTATTGTCAAACAATTCGGGCGCATGGCCCATAAAAATATAAACGTTTCTTGCCTTCATTTTTTCGTTCGTCCAAATAACGGGGTGATCGCCCATCTTAATTTTTGAATCGGGATTATAGCTTGACTCATCAACGCTTGCAATTACATGCACATTGGGCCGGGGGCTTTTATCATACGTGTACCACTCTTCTTTACTTATGGTAAAGGTATCAGCAAGGCCTTTCATTACCGGGTAGGTTTTATCTTCCACATGTACCGTTGCCGAAACAAAGGTTGCTATATATGCCTTCCAGCGTATGCCACCCATAAAATCGGAAAACCATTGCCACATGGGGTAGCCATCAAACTCACCAAGCAATGTTGCGTGGTGAAAGCCAATCCACCCGCCCCGGCCTTCTTCGATATATTTTTGAAATGCGGCAACAGCTGCAGGTGTCCAGGCGTAAGGAGCATAGTCAAGTTGAATAAAAAGTTGGTAATTGGCAAGTGTTGAATCATTGATTGTGTTGGTGTTGGTAATATAATCAATGGTGAAATTGCTGTCGGCCGCCAATTTGTTAAGCCAAATTTTTCCTACCGCTGAATAAGCCACATGATGGCCGCCATTTTCGTACAACGCCAGCACTTTAAAGCGCGGGTTTTGGGCATGGCAGGAGAGAAGGGTGGACGCGAAGAGAAGAAATATTATTGATGCTTTTTTCATGATTAAAGTAATGATTGCATGTGATGGTAATGATGAGTGAAATGTAGCACTTTTTCAACATTGAATGCATTGTTAATTATGACAGATTTAAGAATTATTTTGAAAAAATGAGCAGCAAAACACAGAATTTTAAATTCTAACGAACACCTATGCCTGCTATAAAGCCCTTAATAATTGCAGCGTACTGCGCACTGACAGCAACATATGCTTTTAGTCAGGTTAATCCCGCTATAATACAAAAGAAGCCGCCAAAGAAAAAATTTAATTATATTTTATCCTGGAATGCAGGCATTTTTTCTTTCCCTAAAAGCTTTACTGCATTTGATATAAACCTGCCGTATACGGCAACAGATGTTGCAACCGGCAATATTACAACCGGCGCGTATAAAACAAGCATTACTAATTTTTTTACGAGGCCTGCTTATATGCTTGATATATTTAACTTGGAAGTGCTTACAAAAAAACAAGGCTTAACATGGAGGGTCAGCTTAAGTCCCAACTATTTTAGGTCTTATCCTACCCACTCAAAAAATGAGTTATTTAATTTTGTATTTGGATATGAGAGGCTTTTCCCATTGCATACCACCAGCAAAAATGAATTTGTATTTAAGCCGTCAATAAGCGTAAGTTTTTTCCAGGCACAGGTTGGATTTGATAATACTATAGACAATCAAAATAAAATATTGAATATTAGCGGGAAGACATTTAATACACAGTTTAGGTATGTTGATGACGATGATGACGAACAAACTGCGCAGGCCAGTTATTTGCAACTTGCATATACGTTTAACAGCGTAGCACTGTTTCCACAGGTTTGCCTGGCGCGTCAATCAGCTGTGCACAAATTTTATTATAGTGTTAATGTCGGCTGGATTTTCCAGGTTTCTGATTATGGGAGTATAATTTTTAACCAGCACGATGACCAGGGACACACCAGCCACGAAACATCGGCTCATGCTAAAGCCAACTATAATTTTAGCGGCGTTTACGGCGGTGTAAGTGTGGGCCTTTATTTTGACAGAGTTAAGCACATATAGAAAAAAGTACCCTAATTACATTTTATTCAATTAACTACATTTACCGGCTTGCCATCAATAAATGCCTGTATGTTAAGGGCAGTTACATCTAAAATTCTTTGTTTTGCCTCAAGGCTCATCCAGGCATTGTGCGGGGTAATAATACAGTTTTTTGCAAAGAACAATGGATTGGTGGCGGGTGGCGGTTCAACAGACAACACATCTAAGGCCGCACCTGCAATAATGTTATTATTTAAAGCGTATGCAAGGTCGTCTTCATTTATTAATTGGCCGCGGGATGTGTTAACAAGCATAGCCGAAGGCTTCATTAGCGCGAGCAATTGTGCATTTACAAATTTGTTGTTTGTCGCTGTTACTGGGCAATGCAAGCATATAACATCACTTTGTGCAAACAATTCTTCCACCGAAATATATTTGGCGGCAGGGTGCTCCTTTTTGTGCGGGCCGTTATACAAAATTTTCATCCCGAATGCTTCACCAATAGCGGCTGTTTGCCTGCCTATATTACCAAAGCCCACAATGCCCAATGTTTTGCCTTCCAAACCAATTATGGGCGCTTTGTTATAACACCATTCCGGGCTGCGCACCCAATCGCCCTGGGCAACAGAGGCAGCATGCAGCCCTACATGATTTGTAAGCTCCAGTATTAAAGCGAATGTATGTTGTGCAACCGAACCGGTGCCATAAGCCGGAACATTGCAAACAACAATGTTCTTTTCCCGCGCCGCCTTTGTATCAACCATGTTGTAGCCGGTGGCAAGTACGCTTATAAGCTTTAGTTGTGGCAACTCATCAAGCGCTGCACTGCTAACCACAGTTTTATTAATAAGAATAACTTCTGCTTCTGCACAGCGCCCAACCAACTCTTCGGGCAGCGTTCTTTCATAACTGGTAATTGTTAAACCTTTAATAGCTTCAATGCCAGCCCAGCTAACATCGCCGCCATTAAACATATAATTGCCGGTTACAACTACCTTCATCAGTTAAATTATATTTAGTTCTTTGCAGTGGCCGGCTTTTTATTGTTGCGCCACCACGCCCAAAGGGCAGCTATAAATGCAAGCCAAACCATGATATTGCCAATATAAGTAAATGTTTGCCCTTTACTGTACGATGATGGCTCAAACTTAAATTCAATATTATGCTCGCCTGCCGGTACGTAAATACCGCGAAGCACATAATTTGTTTTTACGTAAGGGGCTTTTTTACCATCAATAAATGCATCCCACCCTTCCGCGTAATAAACCTCACTTAGTACGGCAAACTGGTTTGTTTTTGATGATGATTTATAGGTTATGTCATCATTATCATAGCTAATGAGCTTAATGTTGGCCGTTGAATCCATAACAGGCATTTGAGGTATAGCGTCTTTATAGATTGTTTCGACAAAGGCGGTTTGTGATGGATTAAAATTATCCAGGCCGTTCATTTCTTCTACCGGTCCTTCAACAAATTTCACTTCTTTTACAAACCAGCATGCCCCTAAAGCAGAGGGTCTTAATGTATAGGTATCGGCTGCTCCCTGTTTTTGAGCCGCTATAATTTGGTACTTTGTATCAAGCATGTCCATAACAGCCGGGTTGCCTTTTGAGAGCTGGTGTTCAATCAGGTCCTGGTAAATGCTAAGCTTTGCCGGATGATAACCACCTATCGTACGCAGGTAGTATGCGGGTGTGGCATCATTGACCCAATCGCCGCCATTCAGTACTCGGAAATGTGTGTCTTTATCCTTCATTATTTCCACCTCTGCAGGAGTGGGCGAAAAGTTTTGATTGTAAGATTCATCGTCTACATAGCTGTTCGCGTTGAGATATTTGTTGTCAACGTACAATAAGTTAATTGAGTTAATAACCAACAGAACAATAACAAGATAAACTGGCTTTAATGATGTTTTTAAAAAAGCGAACAACGTTGCCAGCGTAATTGCTGCGAAAAATATTGCCTGTAACAAACCCGCGCCAAGTATTTCTTTCCGCCCTTCCTGCATAGCGTTAACAAATGTGCTGCCCAGGCCAGGCTGTTGCTGATCTGCATTTGCTTTAACTTGTAAATCATAACCTGCAGAATAATCCGAGCTAACATATACCAGCATTAAAAACACAAAAACGCAGCCCGTAACAATTAGTATTTTTTTGAAAGATTTTTTAAGATCAGCTTTGCTGGCCGGCGTAAAGAATACTTTTTGCAGAGCAAGAACTGCCATAACCGGAAACAACAGTTGCGGAATTACCATTGCCATAGAAGGTGCCCTGAATTTATTATAAAGAGGAAGGTGCTCAAACAAAAAACTGTTGAAACCTTCAAAGTTTTTACCCCACGATATTAGTATAATAAAAAAACAGGCAGCGAAGATCCACCACCGGTATTTATTATCAACCATAACCATACCTATTATAAACAAAATACAGATGATAGCACCAAGGTAAACAGGGCCAGAGGTTGAGGGCAATATACCCCCCCAATATTTTGGCAACTGTGCAGCTATATTTACAGCGTTTTCTTCAGGTACACCTTTAGCCGTTAATGTAGAAACCACTTTTGAGTTTTCATCAAATCCTTCACCTGTGCTGCTACCCATAGCATCAGGTATGATAAAAGTTAAAAATTCACTTTTTGCAGCACTGTATTGAAAACCATAGCTTTCGTCAAGCCCTGTAGTTTTTGCCTTGGCTATTTGCCCGTTTGCCGAACTCTCAATAAGCTTACCGCCGCGCATTGTAGCTTTTGTATATTCGGCAGTTGTAAGCAAACCGAGAGAAGAATTAGCGAGGGCTATTGAAACCGCAACCACCGCTAATGCACAGCTGATAAAAATATGTTTCCAGTCTTTTTGTTTTACCCACGTTATTGCGCTGGATATTGTTAGAAAAACGGCCACAATGGCAAAATAAAAATTTATTTGAGGGTGGCTTACGCCAATCTCCATTGTTGCGAACAGGGTAGTAAGGAAAAAGCCAGTAATATACTTCCTGTCATATAACAATAAGAGGCCAGCAAGCAAGGCAGGCATATAGGCTATGGCAAGCATTTTAGATTCATGACCTACGCCGATTATTATGGGATCGTACGAGCAGTAAGCAAATGCAAGGCTACCCAATATGCCAACGGCAACATTACTGCGCAGCACTACACATAAAATATAAAAGCAAACACACGCCAGGAAGAAGAAACTTACTGGTTTGGGCATGCCGAGGGTGAGTATTTTGGTAATATCAGGCAAAAACGAGTGGCCATCCATTGCTACCTGGTAATTTGGCATGCCACTGAATAAATGGGTATTCCATAACGGGAAATGACCATTTTTTGCCTTATAATCAAAGGCGTTTTGGGCCATGCCTTTCCAGTTAACAACGTCAATTTGCTGCAACACCTTGCCCTGCAGCACGGGCTTACAATATATTAAGGCTACTATTAAAAAAACAACCACCGCTATAACATGGGGTATAAGGCTTTTCCAATTGAAATTCTTCATGAGTTGGTTTTAAATCGCAACAAACCTACATGAACTAAATAAATTGACAAAAGGTTATTGAAAATGAATAACCCACAAATGTTTAAAATAAATATAATTCTTTGGCTGAATGGATTTATTGAGCTCTTTTATAAGCAGCTACAAGCTTCACCGCCTCCATCGATTGTTTTACATCGTGTACGCGTAAAATATGCGCTCCTTTCAGCAGGGCAATTGTATTTAACACCGTGGTGCCGTTTAGCGCTTCATCTGCGGTTGTTCCAAGTGTTTTATAAATAGTTGATTTGCGGGAGAGGCCCGCAAGCATTGGCACCCCCAGAATCTTAAAAATCTCCAGATTGTGCAGTAAAGTAAAATTATGTTTGGGCGTTTTGGCAAAGCCAAAGCCAGGGTCAATAACCACATCGTGTATTCCCGCCTGGCGGCACTTGTCAATCCGCTCAATAAAATATTCCAGTACCTCTTTCGTAACATCCGCATAAACAGCCTGTTGCTGCATGGTTTGGGGCGTGCCTTTTATGTGCATGCATACATAGGGCATTTTAAGGCGTGCGGCGGTAGCCAACATTGCGTCATCCATTGTACCGCCGCTTATATCGTTAATAATTGAAGCGCCCGCGCTATATGCGGCATCAGCAACCTGTGCATAAAAAGTATCAACAGAAATGATGATTTTCGGGTGTTTAACATAAATGGCCTCTATTACCGGTATTACCCGGCTTATTTCTTCATCAATTCCAATAATGTCAGCGCCGGGCCGCGTGCTCTGCCCACCAATGTCTAAAATGGCGGCACCTTCAGCAACCATTTTATCAGCTTGCAGCAAAGCTCCGCCAACCGAGGCCTGCCTGCTGCCGGCGTAAAACGAATCGGGGGTAACATTTATAATGCCCATTACCACGGGTTCATCAAGCCTTAATAATTGCCCCCTGCAGTTTAGCGTCATATATAAAACGGTAGTTATAAAAGAATAAAGATATGATGTATTATTGCAGAGAGTTAAACTGAAAGTCAGGAAGGGCCAAAACATATTTGTACTTTTTACACTCTTAATATGAAAAGACGTTTTTTAGTTATACGGTGGATCGTTGGGTTACTGTTTATTTTTTCCGGGCTTATAAAAGCCAACGACCCGCTGGGCCTAAGCTATAAAATGCAGGAATTTTTTGGGGCATGGGGCCTCAACGGCAGCCTTAATGATTACACGCTTGCACTATCGCTGATCATGAATGTGTTTGAAGTATTGGCAGGCGTTGCTGTTATTATCGGCTGGCGTATGAAACTGTTTAGCTGGCTGTTGCTGTTACTGATCATTTTCTTTACTTTTTTAACCGGGTATGCATTACTTAGCGGCAAAATAAAAACCTGTGGCTGCTTTGGCGATTGCCTGCCTTTAACGCCGCTTGAATCCTTCCTGAAAGACCTGTTTTTATTACTGCTAATACTGGTGCTGTTTGTTAATAAAAACCGCATAGTCTCGTCACTTTCGTCGCCTGTTCCGCAGGCGCTGTTAATTATTTGCATTGCCGCCGTAAGCTGGTTGCAGTGGTATGTGCAAAAGCATTTACCTGTGCTTGATTGCCTGCCTTACAAACCGGGCAGAAATATTGTTGAAGAAATGAAAGTGCCTGCCGGTGCTGTGCCCGATAGTTTTGCGATAACCTTTAAGTACAAAAAGAACGGTAAAATAGTTGAATTTGGAGAGAGCAACTTCCCGGCTGATTTTGATTCAACTTACCAGTATGTTGACCGTTACGATAAGCTTGTAAAAAAAGGCAACGCAGCTGCCAAAATAGTAGATTTCTCCCTGCAAACACTAAATGGCGCTGATACTACTATACCCATTTTAAACCAGGGCAATAACTATATAATGCTTTTCGCCAAAGACCTTTCGCATTTGGACGATTGGAAAAAGGATATGATGGACGTGCAGGCACTCGCAAAAACAAAAGAAATACCCTTCTTTCTTGTAACCGGTGATAAAGACAGGGCGGTGCCCGCATTTGGCAATAACC
Organism: Bacteroidota bacterium; assembly: GCA_013285915.1. GTDB lineage: Bacteria > Bacteroidota > Bacteroidia > Chitinophagales > Chitinophagaceae > JABDFW01. The sequence continues at coordinate 2,839 of JABDGS010000118.1, read as the reverse complement.
CGGATTTGCATATTTTAGTTTGCGACGGCACCGTTATTAAAACGGCTGCCCGTGTAAACCCAACTTATTTTCTAATGCAGCAAGGCAACATAAAGGGGAAGTGGAGCTATGCCGACGTGGAAGATGCTAAGAAGGCGCTAATGCAGCTAAAATAATTGAACACAGATTTAGTAGATTATCATGATAGTCTCAGATAAAAAATACTTTATCCTGTAAATCTTAATAATCTTTTCAATCTGCGTTCCATTATTACTACGAAGTGGTAATCAGGCATCAAATAAACCTGCATTAAATCATGGTTCAACTAATAACAAGAAAACTACTTTACGGCCTGCTGGTTTTAGCGGGAGTGGTGGTATTGGTTTTCTTTTTATTCCAGGGCTTTGGCGACCCTGCAAGGCTTGTACTTGGGCAAACAGGGGATAAGGCAACCATTGAAAATATACGGAAAGAGTTGGCGTTGGATCAGCCAAAATGGAAACAGTTTGTTATGTATTTGAACGATGTGTCACCCATCGCAATACACACAAAAGAGGAGATCGCGTCAAAACAGCTAAAGGGTATATTTATCGGCGGGCATACCAAACTCGCCATTAAAATACCCTACCTGCGCAGAAGTTACCAATCAAAAAAGAATGTGTCTGAGGTATTGGCTGAAGCGTTGCCAGGCACATTAATATTAGCCCTAACGGCAATGCTTATTGCAACCGTGCTGGGCATATTTCTTGGCATTGTTGCGGCTATAAAACAAAATACGTGGATGGATACTTCTGCCGTACTGGGCAGCGTGCTGGGTATTTCGGCACCATCATTTTTTATGGGCATTTTGCTGGCATATTTTTTTGGTTTTGTTTTGAGTAACTACACAGGCTTGCACATGACAGGCAGCCTGTTTGATTATGATACATTTAAAGGCCGGCAATTACAATTGCAAAACCTGGTGTTGCCGGCCATTACTCTTGGTATTCGGCCACTCGCTATAATAACACAGCTTACCCGCAGCGCCATGCTTGATGTTATGCAGCAGGACTATATACGCACCGCTTACGCAAAGGGCTTAAGCAAGCGTGCCGTTATTTGGAAACACGCGCTGCGTAACGCGCTAAACCCCGTTGTAACGGCCATTACAGGATGGTTTGCTGAATTACTTGCGGGTGCCTTTTTTGTAGAATACATTTTTGGGTGGAAAGGTATAGGTAAAGTAACGGTAGATGCTTTGGAAAAACTCGACTTTCCCGTTGTTATGGGCAGTGTTTTGGTGACGGCCACTTTTTTTATACTGGTAAATATTCTTGCAGATGTATTGTATGGAGTTATTGACCCAAGGGTGAAGTAAGCCCCTATCCCCTAAAGGGGGACTTATGCACAGCGCAATTTTCTTTCATACATACTCATTATCACGTTATCATTGGCTAACTGCGATATCTTTTTAATAGTCAACTTTACAAAACGTGTAGTTATAATTGTAACAAGCTTATAAATCCCCCTTTAGGGGATAGGGGCGGCTTCCTATTTTATCACCACCTCAGTTATAACTTTTTCACCCATGGCTTCGTTTAAGCGCGCAATAATTTGTGGCTTTTGGTAAAGCAATTCCTGCTTTAAAGGGCCAACGGTAGTATTAATAAAAAGTGTTTGGTTGATGATCTGTATTTTGTCAGTATACTTTGCAATTGTTTTGCCCATTACTTCTTCCCAAATACTTTCTATCTGCACCGCCCGCAAGCCGTTTTTTAACGTGCTTTTGCTAACAAACTGTTTAAGTGCATCGCCTAATTTAAGTTCTGAAGCCATGGTGTAAAAGTAGGGAGAAGCAGACTCGCGAGACATTAATTTTTAAGCTGCCGCAACAAAAAGATATTCACATTATCGGTTTTTCTTAAAACAAAACACCATTTTATATTTACTGTGCCCGGTAATGCAGAGGGATAGAAAAAATTAAAACAAAAAAAGGGGCTTTGTTAGCCCCCTCCAATATTATTCAAAAACAAATCACGGGTTAATTTCCCACGCCGGATTTAAGCTCATCTTTAAATACCTTCTCAAACTTTTCAACTTTTGGTTGTATCACCAGTCGGCAATACATTTGGTTGGGGTTTGAGTTATAGTAATTCTGGTGATAATCTTCGGCAGAATAAAAATTTGTGTACGGCTCAATTGCTGTAACTACCGGGCTGTTATAAATTTTGCTTGAATCTAACAATTGTTTAAAGTGTTCAGCCCTCTCTTTTTGAAAATCGTTATGGTAAAAAACAACGCTGCGGTATTGTGTACCCACATCGTTACCCTGCCTGTTAAGCGTTGTGGGGTCATGTGTTTTCCAAAACACCTTAAGCAATTCATCAAAACTAACTTGTTGCGGGTCGTACACAACCTGGCAAGCTTCGGCATGGCCGGTAGTGCCTGTGCACACCTCTTCATACGTAGGGTTGGCAACGTGGCCGCCACTGTAGCCGCTAATAACTTTTGTTACACCTTTAAGGCGTTGAAAAATAGCTTCGGTACACCAAAAGCAACCTGTTGCAAATGTGGCTGTATCTGTTTTTACTGCCACTGCAGTTCTGTCTTCGCTCATAATATTATCTTGACTTTTATGTTCTGCGCAGGATGATAATGAAAACGCGCTTATAACCGTACTGAGCAACCAGCTTATCATTTTTAGTGGTTTAATTTCCATATTGTGCAAATAGCAAAGATTTGGTTGGTTGTACAAGTTAATTAACAATTTTACAAAATCCTGCTCATTTATACAGTAGTGACGCTAATTGATGTATTTGCTTTCAATATGGCTAAGCATTAACATTTCTTTAATAAATATGGTATGGAAAACGTATCAGGT
>JABDGS010000117.1 GCA_013285915.1 Bacteroidota bacterium | reverse complement strand
AACATTTGCTTTGGCCCTCATTTTGCAGAATATTGTTTTTTCACAATCCAACACCGTTTTACATCAGCAAAAACTAATAAAGAAGATTCGCTTTGATAAGAATTTAAGCATTCAAAAAGCCTGTTTTTTGCTTTTTTCCTACAATTTTTCTGATTCGATTATCATTTATCATTCTGGGGCAGCAACTTATCATACTTTCTTAAATTACAATTTACCAGATACAAATACAACAGCATATCCTTACAACCGATTTTATATAATACTCAATAATAAAAACTTTATAAGGGGAAGATGCACGATTTTTTTTTTCAGATCTGGAAAATTTATCAAGTTTAGATTTAAAAGAAACAAAGCATTTTACGATATCGAAACTACAAACAAAAATATATGGCATTTGACAGTTTCTAACTTTGACCCATGGCCTTAGGCATCTTCGCACATTCTCATGACCACCATGCCCTACGTGAGTGGTATTTCGTATATGTAAAAAGAACTAACGCTCACAAATAAATTTGCGCTGCTACCCATTCGTATATTCGTACTAAATTAGTATTTCGTAGGTTTCTCTAACGAGCATAACATTAACGCATGATCATCCATTCCAAACTGCCAAAAGTAGGCACCACCATTTTTACCACTATGAGCCAGTTGGCCGTGGAGCATAAAGCAATTAATCTTGGGCAGGGTTTTCCTGATTATATGATGAGTGAAGACCTGATAAACCTGGTGAATAATGCTATGCGCAGCGGCTATAATCAATACCCGCACACAAACGGCCTGCCCTTGCTTCGCCAGCGCCTGGCAGAGAAAGTAAATAAATTATATGCCTGCAATGTTAATGGCGAAACTGATATAACCATAACCGTAGGTGGCACCTATGCTATCTATACTGCTTTTACAACCATATTGGAGCCGGGTGACGAAGTAATTGTATTTGAGCCCGCTTTTGACAGCTACCTGCCAAACATTGAAGTTAACGGTGCAATACCGGTAACCATTGAGCTGCAATACCCGTCTTTCAGTATTCCGTGGGATGAGGTGCGGGCGAAAATATCCCCCAAAACCAAGGCTATTATTATCAACTCACCGCAAAACCCAAGCGGGGCAATAACAAACGAAGAAGATATAAACGAATTACGCAAAATAGTGGAAGGCACTAATATTTTCATCATAAGCGATGAGGTGTATGAGCACCTTGTTTACGATGGCAAACCGCACCTTAGCATACTTCGTTACCCTGACCTTGCTGAACGCAGCTTTGCCTGCTTTTCGTTTGGCAAAACCTACCATTGCACAGGCTGGAAAATGGGGTATTGCATTGCACCCGCACCGCTTACCGCTGAGTTTAGAAGAGTACACCAGTTTAACTGCTTTTGCTGCAGCGCACCAGTGCAGGTTGCTTTGGCAGAATACCTGCTTAATGAACAGGCGTATTTAGGATTAAACAATTTTTTTCAGCAAAAGCGGGATTATTTCCAGGGATTAATGGCACAAACAGCATTTAAGGTCCTGCCATCGTATGGCAGCTATTTTCAATGTTATAGTTTTGACAATATCACTAATGAAAGTGATAAAGATTTTGCCATACGGCTTACAAAAGAAAAAGGTGTTGCCGCCATACCCCTAAGCAGCTTTTACAGGAATGGAACTGATAATAAGGTTTTGCGGTTTTGCTTTGGGAAAAAGGAAGAAACACTAAAAGCAGCCGTGGAAAGGCTTACTAAGTAAATTTGTGCAGCAGATGTTTGTTGCGTATTAAGCCGCTTATATTGAGCTGAAGGCATTTTTAGCGACTATTGGCTGTTGGCGACCTCGGTTCCTCCAAACTTCATCACTTATATTTACCGCTTATCATTTCCGATGATTTTCTTAAAACTACCTTTTTGGATATAGTTGATTGATTTTCAACAATTAGTGACAAAACCTATTATTGTTCACTGCAAGCAACCTTAAAAAAACTGGTACTATGTATTGCATAGTAATATAAAAATGTGCATCTTTGTGTTGTCAAAGTAAAATAGAACATTGTTTAATAGATCAACTGACAGTTTAAAGACCAATTAGAAAATTAGAAAAGCATATTTAAAACATAGCCTGCCAAAGTTTACGATCTGTACCGGCGGCGGGCTTTAAAAAACTCCGGTTATGGACATTCAGAACACACAAAGCCAGATGCGAAAGGGGGTATTGGAGTTTTGTATTTTATCCATTATTCGCCAGGGTGAAGTTTACCCCAGTGATATTGTGGAAAAAATGAGATCGGCCAACCTGCATACCCTGGAAGGTACCTTGTACCCTTTGTTAACAAGATTAAAAAATGCAGGCTTACTAACCTACCGTTGGGTTGAAAGCAACAGCGGCCCCCCACGTAAATATTTTGTAATGACAGAATCAGGCCTTGAGTTTTATGGGGAACTGGAAAGGACCTGGAATGAGCTTGCCGACGCAGTAAAAGCATTAACTGCACCGCAGCAGGAAAACAAAACAACAGAATAACCCAACTAACCAATAAATTTTTAGACATGAAAAAGGTAATCAACATAAACTTCCAGGGCAGGGTGATACCCATTGAGGAATCTGCCTACGATGTATTAAAACAATACATCGAAAGCCTTCGGCGCTATTTTGCGAACGAAGAAGGAAGAGATGAAATAATAAATGACATAGAGGGCAGGATTGGTGAACTGTTTGGGGAAGTGCTTAAAAAGGGCAGCACCTGCGTAACAGACGACGATGTAAACGCCGTTATAGCCAGCATGGGCCGTCCTGAAGATTTTGATGATGACGAGGCAAAAGTGCAGAGCCAGCTTGGCGCAAACACCAGCTCCAGCACAGGCAGCGGCAGCCAGTCTTCTTCTTCAACATCAGGCAGCAGCAATAGTGACCACACCCATGCACCTCACGGCCGTTTTTACAGGGACGAAAACCATAAAGTAGTAGCGGGCGTATGCGCAGGTATAGCTAACTATTTTAATATTGATCCGCTGGTTGTGCGTATACTGTTTGTAATATTTGCCTTCGGCTTTGGCTTCGGCTTTATAACATACCTGGTATTATGGGTAGCAGTGCCAAGCACAGCATCAACTGTAATCGGCTCAGCCAAAAAAAGGCTTTTTCGCGACCCCGATAATAAACTTATAGCAGGTGTTTGCAGCGGCTTATCACAATATTTTGGTGTAAACGTTTGGATACCAAGAATACTGTTTCTTATACCTTTTATAAGTATAGTTTTCAGGTGGCATAACTGGGGCGCCTTCGATTTTCCTAATTTTTTAAGTTTTTCGTTCAGCCCAGGCACCTTGCTCGTATATATAATATTGTGGCTTATATTTCCTGAAGCACAAACTACTGCAGAAAAGTTGGAGATGAAGGGGGAGCGTGTTGACCTGAACAGTATTAAAAATACTATTCAGCAGGACATGGGTGGATTTAAAGAAAGAGCTGAAAAATTTGGTAAAGAAGTACACGAAAAAGCCCAGGAATTTGGTAAAGATTTCGGCAGCCGCACAAAGCAATTTGGCAGCGAAGCCGGTACAATTGCAAGGCGTGGGGGCAGCGGCGTTGGGTATGTAATAGGCCTTATGGTTAAGATATTTGTGTATTTTGTTTTGGGTTGCGTGTTGTTTGCAATAGTAGTAGGCCTTTTTAGCGCGGGCATAGCTTTAACAGGTTTGTTACCGCTTAAAACCTATCTTATAAACGATGGCTGGCAAAACATTTTTGCATGGGGCACTTTGCTACTCTTTATTTGGGTACCTGTTGTGGGCATAATTACCTGGATAATACGCAGGGTAGCCAAAATGAGGAGCAATGCACGCACTATTCGTTTTGCCTTTGTATCACTTTGGTTGTTAGGTTTGTTTTGCTTCGTTGGGCTTATAGCTTCCGTAAGGCAGGACTTTAGGTATCATAATGATATTGCCGAACAGCAAATTGAATTGCAAAACCCATCAGTAAATAAACTCACTTTACAATCTGAAAGGGAACGCTGGTATTATTCACACAACTTCCTGCATTTTGAACCATTTGCACGCGTTGATGACGATACTGTTTTCGTAAACAATTTCAGGTTAAGGGTTTTAAAATCAGCCGATAATAACTTCCACGTTATTGTAGCAAAAATGGCGGATGGCTCAAGCAAAAAGGAAGCTAACGAAACCGCCTCAAAAATAAATTATAGCATTACCCAAAAGGATTCTACTCTTACGCTGGATAAAGGCATAAAAATTACGCCAAGCGACAAATTTCGTAACCAGGTAGTGTATATAACAATCCAGGTACCTGTTGGTAAAAGAATTGAAATTGGTAATAATATAGGATGGTACGACCACTTTGATATAAATTTTGGATGGGATAACGACTGGCGCTACAGGGAAGATTTTTTTGACGGTGCTACAAATTGGGAATCTAATGTTGAGTACAGGATGAAGAATGACGGCCATTTGGAAAGGGTTGATGGAAGAAGGGATAATGACGAACGTACCGATGAAGATAACAGCAACAGCAAACCAGAAACGCAGCCGTCAACCGGTACGCAGTCTGATACAACGGGCACTTATCACTATAAAACACCGGGCAGTGCACCTGCAAAACAGGCGCCACCTGCTAAAAACCCGGTTAAGAACAAAAAAGACAGCTTACCTGCAAAACAAGCTAAAGCAGAAGTAAGGTTTACATTACCTACAGCATTTATTGAGAGATTCAGTATATAAACTCGGTTAGGTTGGGAGCATATAAGAACCCTTTTCTGTTCTCAGGCAGGGGTTCTTCCCTTTTTAGGCAATACTTAAATTGATTTATATGAAAAAAATACCTGTGGCTGAAAAAACTATTTGGGGCATTAGCCTTATCGTAGCCCCTGCTATAATGGCCATCTCTTCCTTTTTTTGGAACAACGGGCGGTATGATGCTACCGGTGGCACACTTGTAGTACTTGACAGTCTGTTTCTTATTCCTGCTTTCATGGGCCTTTTTTCATTGGTCAAAGAAAAATACCCGCGTTACGCCGCCTGGGGGCAGCTAATTGCTATTTTAGGATGCATTGCCGGCGCCAATTTTGGTTTTGCAGATTTTTTCACACATGCATTTAACATATCGCATCAAACATATTTAGATACCCTTGCCAAATACCCGGCTGCATCAAACCTGTTGCTTTTTCAAACGGGGCCGCTGGTACCACTAAGCCTGCTGGTATTGGGTGTTGTTATGTTGCGCCTAAGGGCTGTTGATACCTGGGTGGCGGTGTTAGTCTGCGCAGGCGCCATAATGTTTCCATTAAGCCGCATAGGGCGTAACCAAATGCTGGCCCACGCATCTGATGTGCTGTGGCTGGTGCCCTTGGCATACATTGGCATAAAAATGCTGAATGGAAAATCGGCTGTTTACAGTGGCAACACGGCTAAAATATAGTAACGGGGTAGCCCCTCTAAAGCTGGGGCAACGTGTTTTCAATTTACCAAAACCACTTTTCGTTTATCCTTATTTAGCAATTACAACACGCTTCACCACCTTTTCATCTCCGGCTATTATCTCCATTACATAAACACCATTGCTTAGCGCTGTATAAAAACCGGCATCGTAGTAAAAACCGTTAAGGGTAATAGTTTTGGCAAATACCTGTTTGCCAGCAACATCAAATAACCGCACGATAAACGCATTGATGTATTTCTGGCTGTTTACCGTTACGTTAAACTTATTAGATGCAGGGTTAGGGTAAACATTTGCAGTAAATTGTGCAGGCCTCCTCAGCTCAATTATTTTGCTGTATTGTTTTTTGCCGTCTTTATCCGCCATTTCAAGCCTGTAATATACTTTCTGCACATCCTGCAGGCCGGCAAGTGGGTCAGTATATTGGTAGCTGCCTTTATTTTCAGCTTTAACAAAGCCGACGGTTACAAAATCTCTGCCGTTTGTACTGCGCTGTATGTTGTATTGGGCAAGGTTAATTTCAGTACCGGTTTGCCAGTTTAATAAGGCCTCATTCTTTATTAGCTGGCCTGCAAAAACAATAATATTTACAGGCAACACAAACCCTGGGGCACCGCAAAAGTTATAGCTTGTTTTAAATATAAAATCCATTGAGCCCAAGCTATATAACGGGTTGCCGAAAATATTATAATGGTTATTGCCGCCCGCATCGTTTGACAGGTTGCCACCTATTAAAAAGCCCCCGTTACTGGTTGGCAAAATATCGTGCGGCAGTACATATCCGCCGGCATTTGGCCCGCTTGAGACAACCCTTCTGATAGAGCCTGCTGTATCATACTGCGCAAAAAAGCATTCGGATGTGCTGATAGATGGCAATATAAGAGATACGCCATGCACCGAAGTCATTTCAACTGCTGTGCCTGAAGCGCGCCCGGCAACATATAAACTATCTTTATTAAGCATTATGGCAAGGCCGCCGGCACTGCCATCGTAAGCATTATTGCTGCCCGCGCCCCAGCCGTATATGCCTGCATTATTAAATTTCATTAAAAAATATGGCGTATAGCTTGCCTGTGCCTGTGTGCCATCACTGTTGTAAACAGGTAATGGGTGGGGCGGGTTTGTAGGCCCGCCAAAAGCGCACCTGCCTGTTATATAGCTGTTGCCGCTGGCATCAACCGCCATTGCAGTTATATTGGCGGCATCAAAGTAGGTACCATCGCCAAGCTGCGCGTTCCATAATAGCTTTCCGCTGCTGTTATACTTCCTTAAAAAACTAATCTCACTGGCTATGCTGTAACCACAAAAATATGCGTTGCCGTTTTTATCCATGCCAGCGCCTGTTATCCCCGGATCGCCAGAAACAATACCCCCGTAGTTTGCCCATTTAAATGCGCCGCTCGTGTCAAGCTTTATTATATAATAGTTATTAAAGCCGTTCGGGTCTGTTCCATTGGCTAAAGCGGCTATCGCATGTAAGCTGTCTTTTACATACGCCAGGTTAGCATTAAAGGTGCCTGTTATTAGTATATTCTTATCCTGCACTACAATTTTGGTCCCCACGCCTCCATGTATTTCATAATAGTTATCCTGTACCTGGTCAATAAGCCTGGCGCTCCATACCAGCCGGCCTTTGGCATCAACTTTAAATACAATGCCGTTGTCAGTAAAGGGGCCGGGGTTGTTGGCTATTTGTGTGGAATCCCCGTTGGCAAAATATACCCAGGTATTAACATAACCATTGCCTGTTACATAAATATTACCGTTTTTATCAACCGCGCACCCAGCAAAGCTGCCACCATTGTTGGTGTAAATGCTCCATTCAAGCACGCCGCTGGCGGTGTATTTTGAGAGCACAGCACTTAAGGGCTGGTTTATTTTTTGTTGCGAGCCATACCGGCTTGTAACAACAGCATTTTCTCCGCCAGAACAAACAACATAACCGCCATCCGGCGTTAACGCCATGTTATTATAGGCAGTGTTGCCCCGGTATATTGAGGAATCTAATATACCGTATATAAAGCAGCTGTCAGGCGGCGTGGGCGGGTTGTACGCAGTTACAGCGTTGGTGCTTAATGTATCTGCGCAGCCATTGGCGCTGGTGCTTATAAGAGAAAGCGTTTTTTGCCCGGCTGAAGCATAGCTTATACCCGAAGGGTTAACCAGGTTTGATGTTGCCTGGCTGGCATCGCCGTTAAATTGCCATGTATATGTTTGCGCTTCGGTGGAGTGGGCGTAAAAATCATCACCCTGGCCAACCGCCAAATTTATTTTGCCCGCTGTAAAAGCAGATTTTGTATGTTCAACATTTACATGCAGCCTGTCAGTAAAATCGCGTACGCAATTACTGTTGTTGCTTGTCACCCTTACAAAATAATTGCCTGTTACCGATATGGGGCTTGTTTTAATATAAATAAGGCCGCCTGTGCTGTTTGCATAACCGAAAGAAGTATTGGTACTATCCTGCAACAATGCATACTTAAAATCCGCTTCCGTATTTTGAATAGTAAGTATTAATGGCTCCTGCTTACACAAAATGGTATCGCTGGCCGCTAATGATAAATTTATGGCAGGCGGCGTAGTGATGTTGATGGTTTTTACTGTGGTATCAGTTAACCCATACCCATTGCTTACTACATACTGTAATGTATGTGCGCCAGGCGTGTTTATTATAATGGTGCCGCTTATGCAATTATTTACTACAAACTTATTGTCCAAATACCAGGCACAGCTTGTGCCGCTGCCGTTAAAGCCTGTCAGGTATAAATAATCTCCTGCACAAACACCATCAGTGTATATGGTGCTGTAAGGCACATCCAGGCCGCCGTAACTTACGGTGCGCATCAGTACCCCTTTGTCGCCCGCCGCATAGCCTGTGTCGGCGCTTTGTAAATGGTTGAACCATATATTGTTTATTTTTTTGTGCTGGCTTGATGGCTGGTATTCGATCGCCTCCTTGCCCCAAAGCGGGCCGCCCGCGATACCGGAAAGATAAATAACCCTGTAAATACCTGTTGTTGTACCAATAAAAGTACCGTTGTCTTCTGCAAAGCCAGATTTTGCAACAGACGTGTATCTAAGCCCTTTGGCCTTTGTAGCGGTAATGCTGTCATGTATATATTCCCCCGGAGATACTACCAAATGGTGCAATATAGAGTCACTGATGATAAAATTACCATTGCCGGCAAAGTTCACCCCCGCAACAGCCTTAGTATTAAGCGGGGCCGTGTAGGTAAGATTGCCCACTATATCGCATACATACAAGGTACTGTCTGACAATATGCCGATTACAGTGCTTATAGGGCCATCTCTCTGTATTACATCTATAAGATTTTTCTTATCAGGAAAGTTACTGGCTGTTAAAGTATTAAAATCTGTGTTATATAACACTTTAAGGCCACCACTGCCTACTGCCAATATAGACCCTTTTTGTATGCCTTGACCATTGGTATGGCCAATTGCATTAAAGGCGCTGCCGACGGCCCCTGTGTATTTAAATGCATAGGCCCCGGTTAAAAGGTTTATTTGCAGCAGTACGGCCTTTTTATTAATTGTATCATTTCCGCATACATAAAATATCGGCTCCCTGTCGTTAAATGCGGTGTGTTTAAACTTAACTCTTTCCAGCAGCAGGCTATCGCTGGCGTTTGCAGTTATCACAAATTTTTTCCAGCCTGTTTTATCATTCCATCCCGTAGTAGTGTAATATATGCTGCCTTTTGCTGTGGTAACAACCCCAAAATCTCCGTAAAATTTTACATCAAGCAAGTTATCATTTATGCCTGTTTGCTGCATGGCCCAGCCGGTGTAAGTTGGGGGTGGTTGTGGCACGTTAAAGTAAGCATATTTTATAAGGGTATCTGCCCCATAATCGTTGGTGGCAATTAATACAATTGTGTCGGCAGCCCTGTTTGCAATATGTGTGTATAATGCATTGTATGCCGTGCTAAGCAATGTGCCGTTAAGCAGCCATTTAAAATGCCATGCCGGTTTTGAGTAATTTGCAAGGGTTACTTTGCTTGTCGCATAAAGGTTAGTGGTATCAATTTTAAATAAAGCGGCAGGGTATGTTTTTGCGCCACTGTCGGTAGTAAGCATAAGGTACTCACCTGCACCGCCTGCCCATCCAGTCTTTTCATCTAAAAAATACAGGCTATTCATGCCATAATACAAGTATTGGTAATTATTGTCGCGCACGCATCTTTGCCAGGTGCGGCCGCTGTCAGTGGTTTTGTATACGTGATAAAAGGATTTGGTGCCCATAAACCCGGTGCTATCGTTGGTAAAAACCATGTCATGGCCACCAACGCCGTCAGCCAGGGATAAGTCATTCATTTGCTGCCAGGTAGCACCACCATCGGCTGTTTTAAAAAAACTGCCTGTGCCCATGTCTGATATATAGCCAAACAGCCCTGTCCGGAAAAACACAGCATTGTAATCGCCATTTACATTATTTACCAATGGCAATATTACTGGCTGCCAGCTAATGCCCTTGTCGGTGGTTTTATACATGCTGGCGCCACCAATAGCAAAACCGTTATCAAGCGTGGCAAAAGATAATTTTTTCAATTGCTTATTCGGGTAAAAGGCAACAATGCTCCAACTCTGCCCACGGTTGGCAGTGCGCAACAACATTTCATGTTCCACTGCAAAGCCAACTGCCGTGTTACCAGGAAACTGCATATCAGTCACGCCATCGCTAAAATTGGTGGCGTTGGGGTTTACAGGCTGGTGAAAAACCACCTTCCAGCTTTGGCCGCCATTTGCCGAAAAAAGTATGCTTGGCTCGCTGCCATAATCGCCATAAACTATTAAAGAATCCTTTGAAAAAGCTTTTACGCCGGATGCATTAAAGCCGAATGTAAGGGTAACGGTATAGCCATTAAAATCGGTATTATCATAGCTAACATACCTTTTGGCAAATGTGTGCCCGCTATCTGCAGTATAGCCTATAAATTTATTAAACGATGCAAAGCCGGTTGAGGGCGTAAGAAATGAAAGGCCGGTTATATTGTTGAAATCATCGCTGCCCTTATATACTTCCCTAAATTGGGAAAACCCTTGTATTGTGCAAAAAAGTACGCACCATAATAAAAGAAGCTTTGGCATACGCCGGAAACCGCTTGTAAACGACCTATTTTCCATAGTATTTTTTTTAAGAGGTGAAGGCTAAGTAAAGCTATGCATTTTGGCCAACTTATTAACTATGCCACAAATAACGCAGGTTAATTTTTTATAATCAGCGCTTCGGTTACATTTGCCAACCAATACATTGCATAAACACATGAAGAATACGCCATTTACTCAAAAACATATCGCCCTCGGTGCAAAAATGGCCGCTTTTGCCGGCTACAACATGCCAATAAGCTATACAGGAATTAATGATGAGCACAGCACCGTGCGTAACAATGCAGGCGTATTTGATGTTAGCCACATGGGCGAGTTTATTGTAAAAGGTGAGCATGCCCTTGATTTAATTCAACGCGTTACTACCAACGATGCTTCAAAGCTCACAGATGGCAAGGCGCAGTACAGCTGCCTCACTAATAATGAAGGCGGCATTGTTGATGACCTGATAATTTATTGCCTTGAGCAAAATAAAGTCTACATGATTGTGGTTAATGCCAGTAATATTGAAAAAGACTGGAACTGGGTAACCGCTCACAATACCAATAATGCAGAATTGCACAACATAAGTGATAAAACCTGCCTGCTTGCCATACAGGGGCCAAACGCCACGAAAATATTACAGCCGTTAACAGATGTTGATATTCTAAACCTTAAGTACTACACATTTGTAAAAGGCACATTTGCAGGTGTTGGCAACGTAGTTATAAGCGCAACCGGTTACACAGGTGCAGGCGGCGTAGAAATATATTTTGAAGATAAAGATGACGCTGCAGACAAAATATGGGATGCCATTTTTGAAATTGGCAAACCACAGGGCCTAAAACCTATTGGCCTTGGTGCGAGGGATACTCTGCGTCTTGAAATGGGCTATTGCTTATACGGTAATGATATTGATGATACTACCACTCCTTTGGAAGGTGGCCTCGGCTGGATAACCAAACTGAACAAAGAAGTTGCCTTTA
>JABDGS010000116.1:2487-11533 GCA_013285915.1 Bacteroidota bacterium | reverse complement strand
CAGGCGAGTCGTGTTCCTTGCGGGCGACGATGACGGCGCAACAGCAGAAATTGGCGCACTTGCTGAAAATCTCGGTTTCGCGCCAGTAAAACTTGGCGGCCTTTCAGAAGGCGGTCTGCTTGTGCAGGCGCACGAAAAAACATGGGGTAAACTCATCTTCCAGGACCTGGTAAAATTCAACTGATAAATAAATACAATGAGTAAATTAAATAACAAAGTAGCCGTAGTTACGGGTGCTTCAAAAGGAATAGGTGCATCTATAGCAAAACACTTTGCGGCAGCGGGTGCAAAAGTAGTGGTGAATTATGCTTCAAGCAAAGAAGGCGCAGATAGCGTGGTTAAAGAGATATGTGGCAACGGGGGCACAGCCATTGCGGTACAGGCCGATGTATCAAAAGAAGCCGATGTAACCAGGCTGTTTGAAGAAACAAAAAAAGCTTTCGGCACGGTGGATATTTTGGTAAACAACGCGGTCTCCCAGGGGTATGCACCTATTGAACAGGTATCGGTAGAAGCTTTTCATCAGAGTTTCAACGTAAATGTATTGGGCCCGATACTTACCATCCAGGCAGCTTTGAAACTGTTTGGTGGTAAGGGCGGCAATATCATTAATATCAGTTCGGGTGCCAGCAAAATGCCTCTTCCGGGGGCTTCGTTATATTCTGCCTCTAAAGCGGCATTAGATGCCATAACTATTTCGTTATCCAAAGAGCTGGGTGCAAAAAACATCCGCATCAATTCTATTTTGCCCGGCGCTACGGAAACAGAAGGGGCAGCCAGTGCTGGCATAACCCCTGGTAGTGAGTATGAAAAAATGTTTATTGCCAATACGCCGC
This sequence comes from Bacteroidota bacterium, assembly GCA_013285915.1. GTDB lineage: Bacteria > Bacteroidota > Bacteroidia > Chitinophagales > Chitinophagaceae > JABDFW01. The sequence goes on along the minus strand of JABDGS010000116.1, from coordinate 10,697 downwards.
TTGGCCGCAGGGGCCGGCCCGAAGATATTGCGAAAGTTGCCGTATTTCTTGCTTCCGATGATGCTGCCTGGATTACAGGAGAGCAAATTTCCGTTTCGGGTGGTATGTATGGTTTTTAAATTTGCAAAAAAATAAAAGACAAAGGGAAGGAATTATTCGTTGCCGGTTGTTTCGCCAAAACGAACTAAAATAAATATTTCAGAAGTATAAGCTTCTTTTAAGCCCTGTTTCTTTGGGTCGCCATCCTTGCTGCTTCTTTTTGCCGGTGGCAACGGGGCGTATGCTGTTCTCAACTGGATTATTGTTAACGTTAAGCATGCCTCCTTCGTACAGCGGCATTAGGCCTGTTGCCATCGTTCAATGCTTTACGCCAAGGCTTTAGTTATGGTGTAATATGCATGGAACACAATGAGGCCGGTTATCCTTAAATTTGACCACCAAGTGATTACCAATTATATTATACCTCCACATCTGATGCTGCAACCCTTTGTTGATAATTATGTATTGAGTACCTCTCATGGTGAAAGAATTGTTCTCAACAGCACATGGCCCGCAAGCAATGAAACCAGTCTTATATTTTATTTGGCCGATCAACCCTTTCATTATGTAAATGTAAAAACACCTTCACCGCTACAGCCCAGCCGTGGTTGTATCGTGGGATTGCAATCCGGTTGCAACGGTACCGTTCATTTTAGCGGCGTATACCACACTTTCATCATCCAGTTCAAGGCAAATGGTTACAATAAGTTGTTCAACCTGCCTCCACTGCAATTTGTAAATAAGCTGTACTACATGGATGAGGTTTTTGGAAGGGCGGCAAATGTTTTGAATGAAAAATTGCAAAACGCTGGAGGAATGCTGCCTATGGCACAATTTGCAGATCATTTTCTTTTAGACTTTTTGACACGGCATAAAAAAACAGCAGAGCTGCATGACGGAATTACTTTTGTAGCGAATGAATTATTTACCAGCTCATCTGTGCATAGCGTTGAAGACTATGCATGTAAAGCAAATATGAGTGTCCGTAATTTTGGAAGAAGGTTTATGGAGCAGGTAGGTGTATCTCCAAAGTTTTATTGCAGGCTGCTTCGTTTTAACAATGCGGTGAATTTGAAAATAAAAAAACCAGGTTGTAATTGGACATCCATAGCACATGAATGTGGTTACTATGATCAAATGCACATGATCCGGGATTTTAAACAGTTTGCAGATATAAACCCAAATAAACTTTTTGGCAGCACTGATGTATACACTAACCCCTCTGTAGATGTTAATGGAAGCAGCAACAACCTGGTTAATGAAAAATTCCGAACAGTGCAGCGCACCGATTTTTAAGTTGCTTCATTGAATATTTCTTTTTACTTGGCGCGTTTATACTATTCCTGCCTGGTTAGGCCAGTTAATTTTACTTCAAAAAACAATACATGCAGGAAGCAGCCGAGGTGAATGAAGCAAATTTTTCTGAAAATAACATTAATGACAATTGGTACGAAAACTTCTTTGAAGGCATCAACTGCGAAATGTGGGAAAGGGCAGCCACGAAGGATATGACTTTATCGGAAGTCAATTTTTTGCTGGACATATTTAACCTGCCTGCAAGCGCCCACCTGTTAGATATTCCCTGTGGTAACGGGCGGCACTCTATTGAATTGGCCAAACATGGCTTCCAAATGACGGCATTTGATATCTCTGAAACATTCATCCGTTCACTTCAACAAAAACTGGAAGGACAGCAACTGCCTGTTAGCGTAATACATGGAAATATATTAACACATTCACTTAACGGCTCTTTTGATGGCGCATTTTGCCTGGGTAACAGTTTTGGTTATTTCCCATATGAACAGATGGAATTGTTTATAAAAAAAATATCCGTCGTTTTAAAACCCCGTGCAAAATGGATCGTCAACACCGGCCTGGCAGCAGAAAGCTTTCTTACAAAATTCGTTCATGAAAAAAACTATGTGCTGGGTGATTTAACCATGGATATTAGAAATGACTATAATGTATGGCACAGTTGTTTAATTACTACTCTTACCTATACAAAGAACAGGCTAAAAGAAACAAAACGCTTTAAACATTATATATATACCGTGGCAGAGATCATCCGTTTGTTACAAAGATTTAGCCTTAAAACAATTGCCTTGTATAGCTCAACGGATAAAACGGAATACCGCGTGGGCGGCGCGCAATTATTTTTGGTTGCTGAGAAAGAAGCGTAAAAGGCACGGAAATGAATTTTGCAAAAACCATATATAATAAAATAACGCAACTATGTGTAATAAAAAAATCGTCTTGCATAATAAAAACACGGGCATCAAGATGGCATTTTTGGTAGTTATGTTTCCTTTGGCTTTGCTGGCACAAAAAAATTATCCGGCGTTAGTCAACCAATATATGCATGCAGCCGTTACCGTCAATCAATTCAGTGGTTCTGTCTTGATTGCAAGGCATGACAGCATCATCTACCAGGAAGTATTTGGAACGAGTAATTACGCAAATACCAACCCTTTAGACCGCAATTCAATGTTTGAATTAGGAAATATTAGCGAAGAATTTACCGCTGCATCAATTTTATTGTTAAAAGATAGGGGCAAGCTAAAACTCACCGATACCATAACAAAATATCTGCCGCAACTGCCCTACAATACTGTCACCATAAAGGATCTGCTTACGCATACCTCAGGTCTGCCCGATTACTACGATGAGGGTATGAAAGATAAATGGGGAACTGAAAAACTTGCAACTAATAGTGATGTGTTAAAGAGCCTGGCCGAAGCAAATGTGCCATTGGCGTGGAAACCGGGAACTAAATATAACGAATATCATTATTATACTGAATATCCTTTGCTGGTATCTATTATTGAGAAGTTATCAGGCCTTTCTTACAAAGAGTTTTTGCAGCAGAATATATTATCACCGTTGCATTTAAAAAATACTGACGTGTTTGCAGAAATGCAGGTAAATAAAAAATTACATCTCAATCATACTGAAAGTGTCTTTTTTGATGAATCAAAACAACAATTTTTTCCGGCAGACAGTTTTCATGCTTTTAGCCCGGAACTTGCCTACGCTTCTAATGGCGTAATGGGCAGTACCGGTGTCAGCAGCAGCGCCTACGATTTATTTTTATTCAACAGGGCTTTAAAAAATAACAGGCTGCTTTCTGCGTCAACCCAAAAGGAGATGTTTAGCCGGTACGTTTTAAAAGATTCGCTCACTAAAATATACTTTGGTTACGGCATACTGGCTGGCGAAAATGAACAGGGCAATTATATCCAGCAAAGGGATGATGGCAACAACATGACGTTAGGCTACATCACAACTGTGATTAACTATCCGCTGGAAGATTTGACAATTATTGTCCTTTCTAATAAAGCTAAAACTTCTTCAAACATTGCGGGTCCCTTATCGTATATTTTATTTGACAGGGAAGTGGTACTGCCTTATGTTCATAAGCAGATTTCAATTGACACTTCCCTGCTCGACAAATATGCAGGGGAATATAAATTGTCTCGTATAGCCAGTGTATATAAAAAAGATGGAGCACTATGGACAACAATACCAGGAGAACCTGATTTGAAATTACTGCCGGAGTCTCCCACAAAATTTTTCTCTGCAGACAAAGAATATGACTGGCAAATAGAATTCAAAATTGATAAAAATGGAAACCTTGTTAAAACATACTTCGTATTCAGCGGATTAAAAAAAGAAGCGAAAAAATTAAAATAAATGTTAACAAACTTCTAGTTCTAAAGATTTAGTTCGGACCAACGGAATCTAACGTGGTGGTAAAAGTCCAACGCCGCCTGGATAACCCGGTCACCCAGCTTTTGTACCTTTTAGCTAAAGTGTCTTGTAAAACGCGTCACTTCACCTGTTGCAAGATCAATCTTTGACAAGTCGAAGTTATTGCTCTCAAATACGGTGCTGCATGTAAGATAGCGCCCTTGCCTATAAAACTTTTAACATCACCCGCGCCATGAAGAAAGGGCCTGAAATTAGATGGATCAGCATCCGGTTGGTCACCTGCATTTACTTTTGAATTCGTGAGTGCATAATGGTCGCCTTTATCATCAATTATTCTGGTTAATTCACTCACCAAACAAGACTGCCTTTTGTAGTTCCAATTGTTCCTGCCACATGAATTTCGTCTGGCGACATATTGGAAGCTATCCTCATGAGAATTCGTGAACCGGGTATTTCGGGATACCCAAAGGTAGTATCCGGGATGCTTTGCAATCCACAATTGAGGGGCTGCATTCTAATATTCCCGTTGGTGTGTAAACCCGCTTCACATCAGGAAGAGGTACCGGCATTTCACCTCCGATTTCTTCTTTCATTCCACAGGTCAGGCATTTGAAATCGCTTCCATCATCCATCATTACGGCGATATCATCTTTCTTCTTTCCCGCCATGCGAACTTCCAAAATCAGGTGCTTTCCGTCAGCAGATAATTGACCAGTATTGCCTCAACAACAGTATCGGGCAGCGGTATTGCAATGCTGTAAATTGTTCCGGCGCGGGTGGTGGGCTCTGGATTACTGAATAGTTTTTTCCCTGATTTACAATCTTAACATCAACTATATTGTCTTTTTTTTGTGCATATATTTGAAAGGACAAAACCAATAACGCGATGATGCATCCAGCAACTTTATACTTTATAATACTGTTTTAATAAGTGAATTAATATCTGAAAGGAGACGCCGAAAGAGAACTTCTTAAAATTGATTGTTCTACTTTACGACTACCCGTACCCTGTCAAGATTCTGAATACGCGTATAAATTGTTTTGGCATCACCTTGTCTTTGCGATGCCACACGCAGCGTTGGGAAATAAGTCCCTGGTTTTGTGAAACTGTACGTGGTTTTCAAGGTTACAGTGGAACCTGATTTGTTTGTTGGAGTGATCACTGCTTTAACGGGAAAAACCGGAGAATTTTCAAAATTCCATCCGTGTAAATCCATCTTTTCCAAATCATTTGGCACACCTTCAAAATTCCATACCGCTGCAATTACTTTTCCCATATTCTTAGGTACTTCAATTACCGCAGTAAACGTTACAGGTTCACCAACTTTTACGTCGGCCCGCTTTCCCCCATTTACTTTTGCAGTTACTACGGGCTGTATGCCTTTGCGTTCATCCGCCGTGGGTGGTACAACCACTTGCCCATCCACTATTTTATAGTTGGTTGTAGCAGCAGGGGCAATACCTTTTTCTACCCATGCACTTAAATCAAGCAAAGCCTGGTGCAATACGCCGAGATAACTTACAGTGTGCGTGGGGTCGTCCTCAATTGCTATATCTCCATGCAGTGCATGGTCTGTATACCAAAGCCTGAAATAGTTATCGGTACTGTCGCCTAAATTTTCTTTTACTTTAGTACGATACCAATCTGCCTGCCAGGCAAAGGCTTCACGGTCCCAAAGCGATTCAAGCAAAATCATCCTGCCTTTAAACTTACCTGTGGGTAAAACGCCTGCTGCCCCCCTTGTAAAAAGAGGACCAAGCAACAGAGGACGTTGTGGATAAATAGGGTTGCCTGCAGAATCACGAAACTGGTTCCACACATAATATTCTATCCCGGGTACCTGGTGGCGATGATATGTTTGAACGGCAAGAAAATTAGAATTATCTACCTGAACAGTGTCCCCAGGTTTTAGTTGAACAAGAACCCTTGCGTCCGCGGGGCCTAAAACAACTTTATCACCAACAATTTTTGTTATCTGTAAAACTTTTCCTGCCGCAGCACCACTCCTTATAATTAAATCGCCTCCCATAAAATCAATGCCAGGTAATACATCCTGCAGTTGAAAAGCAACGGGCATGGTACCCTCAACGCCTCCAATACTTTTCCATGCAGCATCAGCCGTGCCGCGTTCCGTTGGCGATACGGGTTGTGTTAACCCGATGCTTACAGCTTCATCAGAAGCAATGCCTTTTTTTATCTCGCTTTGTTTTTGAATGCGGGCTTTTACAAAAGAAGCAGGGGGATTGTAACCAAGATAACCTGGAAGTTTCCAAAAGTCGTTGTCAAAATACTTTCGGTCTGCTCCAACCACACCCTGGTACAACACCAAAAATCCATGAATCCCCATTTTTTTGTAACCATACCATGACTGCTGAGGAAACCCCATTTTTGTTACTTCCTGCAACGCTTCTTTTTCTTCCTCATTCAACCCTTCATAAGGATTGCCACTGCCCCCGGGCTCTAATGCATCAATAATTTGCGGAAACTTATCTTTCAGCACGCGCATAGCATACATGCGTACAGTGAATACGTTGGGAATTGCTACGGGTGAACCTAACACATAAGGAACAGCACCATCCCAAACATCCTGCGTGTTTTCTATACCACCAACAGTACGGTAAGCACCACCGCTGCCGCCAAAACAATAACCAAAAGGGCGCTTCCCCCCATAAATTTCCTTCGCTACAACTCTTGAAAATTGCGCCGCGGCCGCATTCATACGGTAAGCAGCTATTGTAGGGTCTCCTGCCTGTGGCTTTGAAAAGTCAATTTTTCCACCTTGATTTGTTTCGATAAAATAAGAGCCGTGCGTAATAGCAAATCCAATCTTATCTTCTTCGCCGGACGCGCCTTGCGATAAGTTTTCATTATCTGGAAATGGCGTGATGTATTGAAAAAAACGACCCTGGTATTTTTCTTTGGCGGGGAAATAAAAAGAGAAACGGGCTTCGCTTCCTTTAAATCCTCCATGCACATAACGGTGAAGAACGGGCTTATCACGCCACTCGTCTGTATCTATGTAAGGTTCTTTGAATAACGTGTCTTTTATTGCAAAACTTTTAGTAAAATTCTCATTCAGCAAAGGTGAATTATTTTGTGCATGAAGTACAGCTGAATGAATAATTACCAGGCAAAACAAGAACTTACCAATGTTAACAGAGCTCATGAGGTTATGTGTTATAATGAATTTGCAAACAATTTATCGTGGCGCCGGTTATTACTGTTGTCGCAGTACCTTAATCTTGTATTGCTTCATTTTTTATTTTGCAGTAAAAACTTCTCCAGCCGGATTGATGGTTCTTATATGCTCGTCCAAAGCCGTGATGCCTTCCTCTGTACAAAGACCCCTGATACAAAGGGCTGTTGTATTTAATAATAAATCATTAACAGGCAGACGAAAACTTTTAAACAGTTCGCCCCGGACCGCAGCCCTATGAAGAACCAATATGCTTCTTAAAGCAACTTCCGGAAGGATGTCCTCCCGAAAACTACCTTGTTCTACTCCTTCACGAATAATGGAAAGAAAGAACTGCACGAATTTCTTACCAATAGCCTTCTCAACTTTCTTTTCCAGTTCTGGGTAGTAATGATAAAGCTCCTCGTAAAAATCTTTATTAATCTTGTATTCAGTCTTAATCGCCATATGCCAAACATCAAAAAAAAGGCAGGCAGCATTTTGTTCTGCTGAAAGATTCTCCAACATTTCATACTGCTGTTTATGATAGAGATGCAGTACTTGCTCCAATAACTCCTCTTTGTTTTTAAAATATTTATAAACTGTTTTGGTTGAAATGCCCAACCATTCAACGAGTTTCTGATTTGACATTTCCCGAATGCCGTGCTTCAGAAATAACTTAAGAGATTTTTGTAAAATTTCTTCTTTCATTCAGGAAAACCAATGGAAATTATTATAAATAAATAAATTTCCTGTAAAGGAAAGGAAATTATTTAAATAAAAAAAATTTCCACCAGAATAATTTGCCGTAAAGCACTACTTTTAAGGCGCAATGATTGATACCCTGCATACGCATAAAGAAGATGTGTGGTGAAACCTTTTTTCGGCAGGGATAAACCGGCAAAAGCATAACTTCGATATTTAATTTAAAATAATATGCAATAAATAATTGTAATCATGAAAACCCTCATAGCAGCGTTCGTTTCAGGGCTTGCAATAATTTTTAATTTTAATTCCCTGGGCTCACCGGGCAGTAATGGCATTTTGAATAGCACCGATACTGTTACTATCAGCCTTAAGGGAATGAAATATCTCTGCAGCGTGAATGATCGTTTCCAGTCATATAATGTGGAGATGGCTGAAGTAGTTGGGGGTGAATTTTGGAGACCATATAAAACAATGGACAGTCTGCCAGGGCAGGGTGCAGCATTTGATTTTTCAAACAGGAATCAAATGTTCAGGAAACTTCCTCCTGTAAACCTTGCTGATAAAAGATTGTTGAATTTG
>JABDGS010000116.1:0-2477 GCA_013285915.1 Bacteroidota bacterium | reverse complement strand
CCCCTGCTTATGTGCGTATAAGCGGCACATGGGCGAACACTGTTTATTTCCAGGACAACGATAGCCCTGGAACAAAAGCGCCGGAAGGCTTTGCAAATACATTAACCAAAAGCCAATGGAAAGCGGCTATTGATTTTGTGAGGGCTACTAACTCTAAATTGGTTACTTCATTCGCGGTATCCAAAGGCGTAAGAGATTCAAGCGGGGTTTGGTCGCCAAAAGAAGCACAAAAAATTGTAAATTATACAAAAAGTATTGGGGGGAAAATTTATGGCGCAGAACTTTTTAATGAACCTACCATACCTATGGCAGGGGGTGTAGATACAAGTTATAATGGGCACAACTTTGCAAAAGATGTGGCTGTTTTCAGGGCATGGGCAAAAAAAGAGGTTCCTGGTATGCTGCTTATTGGCCCCGGTTCAACTGCCGAGGGGATCCCGGGCCAATCTTTTGCGGGGTTATTGAAAGGCTTTATTACAACAGATTCTTTGATGTCCCCCGGGCCCTTACCAGTATTTGATGTTTTTTCTTACCACTATTATGGAGCTGTGTCAATGCGTGTGATGCGTGGTGGTCCGTTTTCAATTAAACCAGAGAATGCACTAAAGCCTGAATGGTTACAACGAACAGATGCAGTTGCAGATTATTATACGGCGCTGCGGGATAAATACAGCGCCGGTAAGCCTGTATGGGTAACAGAAACAGCGGAAGCTTCTGCCGGCGGTGACCCTTTCGCCGCTACCTATTTAGATTGTTTTCGTTATTTATACCAGCTTGGTTCCCTGGCAAAAAAAGGGGTACAGGTTGTTTTCCACAACACACTCGCCGCCAGCGAATACAGCCTTATTGACCAGGATACGCATTTACCCAAACCTAATTATTGGGCGGCATTGCTATGGGCTAAATTAATGGGTGCAAAAGTGTACTGGGCAGGCAAAGAAACTCAAGGCGTTTATTTATTTGCGCATAGCATAAAAGGACGTAACAGTGGTATAACGCTTTTAATACTCAATACGAATAATGCACCAATTACAATTCATATCCCTTCTGGCGGTGAGCAATATACTTTATCTTCAAATGAACTGCAAAGCGGCAGTGTTCAGTTAAACGGGCAGGAATTAAAATTAACTGATGATGACATGCTGCCAACCATACAAGGCAAACAAGTAAATGCGGGTAATGTAAATGTGCCTGCTGCAAGTATTACCTTTATTACATTTGAAAACGCGGGGAAATAAACACTTAAAGCGTGGCGACTTATGTGGTTAGGTAACAAAGAAGGCCTTAAGATAGGCCGAAGCCAGTTTTATTCATTGCTCAGAAATCCTATCTATTGTGGAATAATAAAATTGAAAGCATATCAAGAGGAAACAGAAGAACAGATTAAGGTAATAACGAACCAATTATCCAACAACCAACCTGAACGCTGCACTGGGTGATGCAGCCTGGATGACGGGCATGGAACGTAATTCAGACCTTGTGATTATGTCGTGTTATGGCCGTTATTTGTAAATGTTAATACCGCAACACTACTGCACCAAAAGCATGGCAATGGGATTCTGATCTGATAGGCTATGATGCGCTGAACAGTTATGGCTCGCCTTCGTATTACGTGCAAAAATTATTCAGCCATTATTTGGGCAATAAAATTGTACCTGCAACTGCGGCAAACATACCGGTGCAAAACCGACCGCTCACCAAAAAAGACAGCTCGGATGGAGTAACTTCCAAAACAATTCCAGCGCTATTTTACTCAGCAACGCTGAACCATACCAGTGGCATTGTATATGTTAAACTGGTAAATACAATGGCAAAAAAACAAATCATAAATATAAAGGTGAATGGTATTACTAAAAATTTTGCTGAAGCAAAATTGATCGTGGTAAAAGGCGACCAGCCTTGCGACACAAATACCCTTGGCAATCCTGAAAAAATACCTCCGCAAACATCAGTCATAAAAAATATAAAGCCTCTTTTTGCAAGGATACTTGAGCCTTATTCGGTTACAATAATTGAATTAAAACCTGGTAATTAATTATTTTACCCAAGCTGCAAAAATTTAGAATAGTTATGCATAAAATAGCCTTTTTGCTCACCATTTGTATAGTTTAAATGAATAAAATGGAAATTGAAATATCCCTTATAAAATTCACCACACCGTTATCAGCGAAACGAACCTGAATTACGTTGGCAGCTTAACCCTTGACGAAGATTTAATTGAAACGACGAACATTGATAGAGGTCCATAACTTGATACATTCTTTTAAAACGGGCCTGCGCAATAAATTTAGTAGTACCGGTTCATTTTTGTTAACTTCATTTAATATTTTATTGGCTTAAGGAGTGGAATTTTATGCTGAGTGGTTGCAAATTTCCCCCAAATTAAACTTGTTGTGATGCGTTTTCTTATTTCAGTTGTTTTGCTGCTGCTATCGCTCTCTGGTTTTCCTCAAAGTCAACGTAAAATTTTTCTGTAT
>JABDGS010000115.1 GCA_013285915.1 Bacteroidota bacterium | reverse complement strand
TGCCGGCAATGGCATTGTAAATGTTAATGCAACAAGTACTACGGCGTCACCAACGGCGGCGGGAACTTATCAATATACTGACACCCTGAAAGACCAGTTTTGTAAAGTACCGGTGAGTAAAGTTGTAACGCCCTTTGCATCGCCATCAGTAACGGTAAGCCCTGCTTCGGCTACTGTTACTATTTGTACAGGCGGTACCATTGCATTGGCATCTACACCATCCGGCGGGTCTGGCACATATACTTATTTATGGTCAGCAACGGGTACAGGTAATGGCTTAGGCACTACAAACACACAAAATACATCGGCATCGCCAACATCATCAAATATAAGTCCGGGTGACGTTTATACCGTAAAAGTTACTGATGGTAATGGTTGTACAGCAACCGGCAGCACAACACAAAAGGTTACAATTAGTGCACTTGTAGGCGCGCCAACAGTTACAGCATCTGCCAGCCCAACAACGGTATGCAGCGGTGCTACTGTTACGCTTACCGGCAACGCAACGCCGCTTGGTCCTCTTTATACATATTCATGGAGCGGCCCAGGGCCAATAACAAGCTCAACTTCATCGTCAACTTCGGCAAACCCAACTTCATCCGGCGCTTATCAGCTAACAGTCACAAGCCCCTTAGGCTGTTCTTCGTCAATAAATACAGCTGCGGTTACTGTAAACCCCAACCCAACAGTTACCCCATCTGATTTTTCAGGCGTTTTATGCCGTGCCAATGCTGTGGATACACTGTATTCGGCTGTAAGCGGCGGCACTTCGCCATACACATTTGCATGGTCAACAACGGCTATTCCATTGGGCGGTTCAGCAACATTTGGTAACAGTACTAATGATACAACATCCATTTCAAGCCTTAATGGTGATGGTGTTTACACCTTCCAGGTACTTGTTACAGACAGCAAAGGCTGTACTGCAACCGGTACTAAAAATGTAACATACAGCTATTCAACAGGCCCAACAATAGGCAGCATGCCCGGCGCAGCAACCTATTGCGTAGGCAATACCATATCACTTAGCCCAACCGTAACTGCGGGCAACACATATACACAGCAAACAAGCAGTAACACTGTATCAAGCGGTGCCAGTAACGTAAGTAATACTATTGATGGTAACATTTCTACATCTGGCTCTGCCAGCAGTAGTTCAAGGTATATAGGGCTTGATTATGGGGGCACTACCCAAAAAATTACTCTGGCAGAAGTATATGTGCCAGCAGGTGCCGCATCAGGTCTTCAAAGTGCTACCGTAGATAGGTCAAATGATGGAAGTACATGGACTAATTTAGGTACTTTCCCCAGCAGTATTTCAGCATCAGCACACTGGGAAGTATTGTCTTTCTCTAACTCAACCGCTGCGCGGTATATACGGATAGCCAAATCAAGCGGAACATTGACTATTTATGAAATGAATTTTTATTCAAGCGCCACAACATCAAGTGTAAATACCTACCTGTGGACCGCAGGGCCCGCTGGTAACGGCTTGGGTACAACAAGCACCCAGGCTACATCCGCCGTACCAACAGCGGCAGGCAGCTATAAATATAATCTTGAAGTAACAGATGTCAATAACTGTGATGTTACAGCTACCACAGGTGCGCAAGTAGTAAGTGCTACGCCGTCGGTTTCACCGCTGGCCAGCAACCCATCATTCTGCGGTACGACTTCTGATACTATTAAAGTGTTCTCTAACCCAACAGGGGGCACAGGTTCATATAGCACATTTGCATGGACAACAACCGTTATTTCAGGAAGCGGTACTTTTGGGTATGACCCCTCCGCCGCAGACCAAAACCCCAATGTGGGTATCACAAGCGTAACTGTTGGGTCAACGTTTAAGTTTAACGTTACAGTTACCGATGCAGACGGTTGTACAGCATCGGGCAGTACATCTACCATAACAGCATCCGCTATTCCAGTTATTACAGCAACTTCATCACTGGCAAGTACAGCGTGTGTGGGCCAAACCATCAACTTAACCGGCAGAATTACTTCCATAACAACCGGCCCTTATACTTATTCGTGGACATCATCCAATAACTCAACCGTTACACCATCCAGTACCACTACCAGTACCACTACCAATTCACCTACGGCAACTACGACTACATCAGGTAACTACCAGTTTGGTTTGGCGGTGCTTGATGCCAATAACTGCCAGGCCAGCGCAGCCACTACTTCGGTAATTGCCATAAACGATACGCCAAAGGTTACAATAACACCTAACGTTTCGGTTGCATGTTCAGCAGGTTCAAATACAAGTATCAGCCTGGCAACAAGCTTAACCAGTACAACCACGTCGCCTTACGTTTATACATGGTCAAGTGGAACAGGTGGGGGGCTTGCGTCAGCTAATACCGGCGCTACTACAACCAATACGGCGACACCAACGGCTTCAAACACGTATACCGTAACTGTAACCGATGCAAATAGCTGTATTGGCAGGGCCACATCATCAACAGTAACCTTTACAACGGTTGCTGAAAGTTCGCTTACATCCAACAAGTCGCTTGTTTGCGCATCGCCTGCGGGCAGTGTTAACTTAACAGCTGCAGCGGCATCTGGCGGTACATCACCATACACTTACACGTGGGCAGGCACAGGTGGTGGCCTTGCGTCAACTAATACAGGTTCAACTGTAACTAACAGCGCTACGCCTACCGCAACGGGAACATATACTGTAACGGCAACAGATGCAAACGGGTGTACAGCTGCAAAAACATCGTCAAGTATTACATACGACCAGGCAACGCCAAGTATATCTGTAGCCCTATGCGGTATAAACAGCAATGGCGTAGCTTATGTGGAATTGAATGAGACTGTTGGCACAAGCTGGACGTGGACTGCAACAAATGCTGTAAGCCGCTTTTATACCACTTCGGCGCTTGACCCGGCCACAGATGCTACCACATCGCACCTTCAAACACCATTTATTAAAATAAAAGACATTTACACTGTGGCAATAACAGACGCCAACAGTTGTAATGGCAGCGGCAGTATTAACGCAACAGCAGCACTGGGTGGTTGTACAGTACTGAATACAGCAATACTAAGCTTTACCGCACAAAAACAAAATACCGGCGTATTGTTACAATGGGGTGCGGCAATTGCACCTGATAACGACCATTTTGAAATTGAGCGCAGCGACAACGGTGCAGACTGGACGACCGTTGGTACAGTTAAGGCGCAGGTTGGTAGTGCAGGCAGGGCTAATTACAGCTATAATGATGTAGCGCCGCTGATAGGCACTAATTACTACAGGCTTAAACAAGTTGACGTTACAGGCTTCTACAGCTTCTCAGAAGTGCGTACTGTACAGTTTACCACTGTTTGGGCTGTACGCCAATATCCTAACCCAGCCAGCAATTACGTAATACTTGAGTTTAATAATGACAAGGAGGAAAAAGGCTTTATAACTATACAAACTGCACTCGGCAGTACTGTGTTTGCCCTTGAGCAGGTATTTGCAAAAGGCTTTAACCGTATTAAATTAAACCAGGTAATGCCACTGGCAGAGGGTACTTACTTTATTACACTTACCACCAATTCAAACACATACCGTGGTAAATTAATAAAGGGAGAGAAGTAAAGATTGCTGATATTGTTTTATATAAATCGATGCCGCCCAACGGGTGGCATCGCTGTTTTAATATATTATGCCTTACAACAATGGTGAGCGAATTGAACGTAGTTAGGAAAGATTGAGCGGATTGACAAGATAAAAAACTGATGGCATCTTCTTAAGAAAATGCCATCAGTTATGAAATGATTATGGTGTTAGCAGAGTGTAAACTGAAATTGTCTCACGTTTGGCGTCCCGCGTTTCATGATCAACTCCCGAACCCTCGGGATCACGATTTCTTGTCCAGCTACACCACAACTTTCTTCCATTTGCCCCGCATAAAAATGATGGTGCTTAAAATTGTAATAAACACTTCAGATGAAACGATGGCAATAAACACCCCTTGCGGCCCCAGCTTCCAGTAACGCGTTAAGAGGAAAGCCACCGGTATTTGAAATAGCCAAAAACCAGCAATGTTTATAAGGGTGGGTGTTTTGGTATCACCCGAGCCGTTAAGTGCATTGCTCATAACCATACCAAGACCGTAAAAAACATAACCAATGCTTACTGTACGCAGTACCTGCACAGCATAATATCTGGCACCAGCATCTTTATTCATAAAATTAACCAGCGGCGTGGAAAAGAAAAAAAAGAACAGAGACACAAGCAGCATAAATGTCATTGTGTAAGTGGCAACTTTCCAAACACTTTGTTCTGCTCTTTTTGGCTCCTTTGCACCAAGATTTTGCCCTACAAGTGTTGCGGCAGCATTACTCATTCCCCATGCTGGCAGCAGAAAGAACATTATTAGCCTTATCGCCACCTGGTAACCAGCCATAGCATCAGGACCAAAACCAATCATTAAACTGGCAAGAACAATCCAGCTTGCCGAACCAATTAAAAACTGTACCGCCCCTGTCCAGGCAATGTTAAATATAGAACCCATAAGCTTCCAGTCGGGCGTAAAATGCCGTAGCTTAAGCTTAAGTGTAATGCTTTTGCCAAATAAGCGATATAACTGGTATATTACTCCTATTGACCTGCCAGTTGTTGTTGCAATTGCTGCGCCTTCAAGCCCCATTTTTGGAAAAGGCCCCCAGCCATTTATTAATACCGGGCAAAGAATAATGTTGCAGATATTGGCAATCCACAAGCTTTGCATAGCTGTTGATGCATCCCCTGCACCGCGGAAGATACCATTGATAAGAAACAGCAGCATAATAGAAATACTTCCGGCAAATATGGTACGTGTATATATGGCACCGTGTGCCGCCATGGTTTTATCAGCGCCTATCAGTTTAAGCAGGTCGCCGGCGAAAACAACACCGGCAACACTTACCAGCACAGTGATCATTAATGATAATACTATTGATTGTGCACCCGATTTTGCTGCGGCTTCAGGGTTTTTTTCGCCAATCCGTCTTGCTACAATTGCAGTGGCACCCATGCTCAGGCCCATGCCTATTGAGTAGATAATTGTCAGCATTGATTCTGTAAGGCCTACCGTTGAAACAGCCTCGTTGCCTACACGCCCCACAAAAAATATATCAACAACGGCAAATACCGATTCCATCATCATTTCAAGAATCATAGGTATAGCCAATAACAATACGGCGCGGCGTATGCTTCCGGTTGTATAATCCTGCTCGCCGCCGGCAAGGGCTTGTTTTATGAATGCAAATATTTTTCTCGCACCCGTTCGTTGCGTATAAGTAGTCATTTGTAAAAATTAATTAGGTAGAAAATAAAATGTAACAGCACAAATGCTGCAGGTAAAGTTGAAATTGTAAGGCTTTTAAGAAATGGTAATTAGCCTTGTACTACGCTCCGCATAACCCTTCTGATTTGGTATTAAATTCTGTATTAAGACGGGAGTCTTTTAACAGACTTACGGCGCGAAAGTACAATTATTAAATAAAATTGAGAAAGATTTTGATGAATGCTGAAATTATATAATTATTGTGGCCGCTGCTTTGATTGCCTGCCGACAAACACAAATAACAACCCCAAACCGAGAAATACCACCAGCATGGCCCCTGAATTTAAGAGCATTTTTGGGTAGCCAAGTGCAGTAACATCAATAAAGGGATAAGGATACTCATTAACAATAGCGCCGCGTATTAAAACATATACCAGGTAACTAAGCGGATACCATAACCATGTAAAAACATTGCCATATTTTAAATTGCCTTTCGGCACGAATAATAGCCAGTATAAAAGAAACATGACAGGTACTGCAACGTGCAGTAATGTATCAGCAATAAGCTGCAGGCCTTCGGGTTTCCATAGCCAGCGAAGTATAGCATTATAAACCAGGCCCACTACAACAATGTACAGAGCGGTAGCTGCCGCCACCGGTTGTTTTGAAAAGAATATACCCGCTTTTGACGGCGGCATCAATAACCGCGCCGTCAGGCCAACCGCCACGAGCAGGTTTGTAAGAATAGTAAAGAATGTGAGATAAAAAACAAGCGTCGCGGCATCTTTAACGGTTATATAAAACTGTAACCCCAATGCATACCATGCCGTTATAGCAATAACAGCCATGCAGATGCGGTTTATCAGTGTAGTTTGGTTTTGCATAAGCTTACGTAGTATTACCCTCGCAGTTGTTTAAACCCCGGCCTGGAGTATTTTAACCTGCATCATGGTAGCAATGCTGAGTGCACGTTGCTTAGCAAGTTCAGCCTTCTCGCCTTCAAACAGGTCATCAACTTTATGGGTAAATAGTTGCAGCCAACGTTTAAAATGCTCAGCAGTAAGCGGTGTTTTATGGTTTAGCTGTATATGGTGTTGTATAGGGTTGCGGTTGTAGGTGGCAGTGTAAAATATAACGTTATCCCAAAAATCGTACATTATGGGTAAATGTGTTTGCCAGTCAACCTTAGCTATATCATTAAAAATATAGCCTATTATTTCGTCTTTCTTAACATCATCGTAAAAGCTGTTAATAAGCAACTCAATATCCTGCCGGTTACAAATATCTTGCTTCATTGAAATGTACTCCGAAATGTTATGAAGGGATTCAAAATTTAACAACGCGAAAAAAAACCGGTAGTTTAATACAACCGGTTAATTTTTTTTAAAACCTTAATTATGCGCTTACAAGCTCGCCCCGCAAAAACTTCTTCCAGTCTTCCAGCATCTTGCCTTTAAGCACACGTGGAAACTTATGCTGACCGCCAATTTTACCCTTTACTTTCATAAACTCCATAAACTGGTCTTCACTAAGCACATCCAAAAGAACTCCCTTAAGCGCTGAACCACGCTCAACAGCATAATCATCATTCAGCTCTTTCAGCTTCTCGTCTATCATCACCCGCAAGGTTTCTGCATTTACATGGTCGTTGCAGGCAACATACCAATGGTGGGCAAAAAAGCTGCCGTAAGGCACACCTGCTACTGTAAACTCGGGTATAGATATATTTAATTCAGAGCTTACAAGCTTTATGGCTTTGTTCATATTGTCAACACTAAGGTGTTCGCCCACAAGGCTTAAAAAGTGTTTGGTGCGGCCTGTAATTACAATTTCACACCTTTCTTTATTGGTAAACTTTATAGTATCGCCAATTAAATAACGCCATGTGCCTGCGCTGGTGCTTAATAAAATAGCGTAATCAACGCCTTCTTCCACCTCATCGATCAATAGTGATTCATGACCCTGCACCAGGTCGCCGTTAGCATCAAAATTTTTATGATTGAACGGCACAAATTCAAAAAATATGTGTTCGTTCACCACCAGCCGCATACCCTTACATTGCTGCTGCTGCCTGTCCTGGTATGCTATAAAGCCCTCACTGGCAAGGTAAGTTTCAATATATGTAAGTGGTTTGCCCAGTAATTTTTCGAAGCCTTTTTTATAGGGTTCAAAGCTTACGCCGCCATGCACATAAAAAGCAAGGTTAGGCCATAGCTCGTGTATATTTTCCAGCTTGTAATGGTCAATAATCTTTTCCATTACAAGTTGTATCCATGCGGGCACACCCACAATAAAGCCAATATCCCATTCAGGGGCTTTTTCTATAATTTCTTCAAGCTTTTTATCCCAATCTTTCTCTTTGGCAATCTTTCTGCCCGGCTTGTAAAATGGCTGAAACCAAAAAGGCACTTTTTTAGCGGTAATGCCGCTAAGATCACCTGCATAATAGCCACCACCTTTTTGCAGGGCGGTGCTTCCACCAATCATAAGCCAACCCTTACCAATAGATTTAAAAGGTATATCCTGGTAGGTACGCAGGCTAAGCACCTGCTTTATCATAACCACGCGGTTACCCTTTAAAAGATCGTTGGTAATAGGTATGTATTTGCTGGCAGCCTCGCTGGTACCACTGCTGAGCGCATAGTATTTTATCTTACCCGGCCAGCACACATCGGGTATGCCCTCAAGGGTGCGGTGCCACCACTCCTTATAAATGCTGTTGTAGTTGTAAGACGGTACTTTTTCCTGGAAGGCTTTGCCAAGGCTTTTGCCCATCAATATCTCGTCAAAACGGTATTTCTGGCCAAACTCGGTAAAGCGTGCTTTACGTAACAGTTTTTTAAGCACATTTAACTGCTGCCGCCGCGGATTATTCTGCGGCAACCGTAAAGCCTTTGCAACACTATTGGGTAACTTTAGTTCAAATAATGCCATTATAGCATGTATTTATTTATTTGCAAAACTAACTCTTATTAGGTTGTAAAGCTTATATCTAAGTGTTATAAAGCTACAAATTAAAACTTTTTAAGCACTAACAATATTTTAACACCTATTTTTTTACAGGAATGACGATAATTTTACAGCAGGAACATAAGAGTATACGTTTTTTATTTTAAATATAAAAACTTATGAAAATCAAATATTTAGGTAGCAAAGGCTTAACGGCCAGCCAACTTGGCCTCGGTTGCATGGGAATGAGTGAGTTTTATGGGGAAACAGATGATGCGGAGAGTATTAAAACCATACACGGCGCTCTTGAGCTTGGTATTAATTTTTTAGATACCGCTGATGTATACGGGCCTTTTAAAAACGAAATTTTGGTGGGCAAAGCTGTTAAAGGCCATCGTGAAAAAATTACCCTTGCCACCAAGTTTGGTATTGTTCGCGACCCCTCCGACCCAACAAAAAGAGGTACCAATAACAAACCGGAATACATAAGAATATGCTGCGAAAGCAGCCTGAAAAGGCTTGATACTGATGTGATTGACCTTTATTATATGCACCGGCGCGATACAACGGTGCCCATTGAGGATATGATAGGCACCTTGGCTGATTTAATAAAAGAAGGAAAGATAAAGGCAATAGGGTTATCGGAAGTATCACCCGAAACCTTACGAAAGGCTCATGCAACCTACCCAATTACTGCTTTACAAACTGAGTATAGCCTCTGGAGCCGCGACCCTGAAGACGAACTGCTGGCTACGTGTAAGGAATTGGGAATTGCTTTTGTGGCTTATAGCCCCTTAGGCAGAGGTTTTTTAACAGGGCAGATCAGAAAGTTTGACGATTTTGCCCCGGATGATTACCGCCGATTTTCACCACGCTTCCAGGGGGAGAACTTTAATAAAAACCTTGAACTGGTTAGCAAGCTGGAAGCGTTGGCGCAACGCAAAGGCTGCACAACCAGCCAGTTAGCCCTGGCATGGGTAATGGCACAAGGTGAAGATATCTTTCCCATCCCCGGTACTAAACGCATAAAATACCTGGAAGAAAACGCAGGTGCTTTGCAGGTGCAGTTTACAAAAGAAGAACTGGAAGAGATAGATGCCATTGCGCCAAAAGGGGCGGCAGCGGGTACACGCTATGCTGAACCGATGATGGCGTTTGTAAATAAGTAGAGAGCTGATTGCTGATTTAGGAATTGGGCGATATTGGTATTTAAAGGGCATTTCTGATTGCTGATTTTGTGATTTTGGGGAGTTATTAAGTAGCCTGGAATCGGCAACTAAAATCGCAAATCTCGCAATCTCTAAATCAGAAATCGCTGCATTTCTCCAAATCAGCGATCAATCATTTACTTTTGCGCATGCTTAAACAAACCTTACTAAAAGCTACGGAAGCGGCAGCTATTATTCTTAAAGAAAATTTTAATAAACCCTTTACCATCAGTAACAAGGAAGGCCTGAACAACCTTGTAACCGAAGTTGACCACAAAAGCGAAAAAGCCATTATTGATATTATTCGCCACGATTACCCCGAGCATTACATTTTAAGCGAAGAGTCGGGTGAAATTGTACAGGATTCTATATTCAAATGGATCATCGACCCCATTGACGGCACTATAAACTATGCTAACAGCATACCTATGTGCTGCGTAAGCATTGGTATTGAAATTGACGGAAAAATGGAAATGGGTGCGGTTTACAACCCCTTTATAAATGAACTATTTTTTGGCCAACGTGGCTTTGGCAGTACCCTTAACGACCAGATAATACAGGTTAGCAACAAGGCTGATGTAGCCACCAGTTGCCTGGCTACTGGCTTTCCATACACTTATTTAGATATGGCTAATGGCCCGCTCGAGGTTTTTGGAAGGTTAATTAAAAACGGTGTACCGGTCCGCCGTCTTGGCAGCGCGGCAATTGATCTTTGTTATGTAGCTGCTGGCCGATTTGATGGGTTTTATGAGCATAAACTACAAGCATGGGACAGCGCAGCAGGCTTTTTGATTGTTGAAGAAGCAGGCGGCAAGGTGACAGACCTGAAAGGTGAATACTATAACCCATACCAGCACGGTATAGTAGCCACCAACGGCAAAATACATGACGAGTTGCTGAGGTGGATAGATGACAAGATTTGATTGCAGATTGACGATTGCGGATTGCAGATTGAGTGCGAAGATGAAATTGGTAAATATTAAACTATGGATAAAGAAATGTTTAAAAAACGCACTAAGCAATTCGCTATTAATACCGCCAAGTTTTGCAAGAGCCTTCAATACGATGCCGTGATAAAGTCGTACATAGACCAAGTTGTTAGGGCCTCTGCTTCGGTTGGCGCCAATTATCGGGCCGCCTGCAGAGCCAAATCGAAACCCGATTTTATAAATAAGCTGAAAATAGTTGAAGAAGAAACCGATGAAGCTTTATACTTTTTTGAACTGTTGTCTGAATTTTATGAAGAGAGGAAGAAAGAATTAAGGATATTGTATAAAGAGGGTGATGAAATTCTTTCAATGACAGTGCAATCCATCAATACTGCGAATGTGAATTTGAAAAATAGCAGAAAATAATAAACAATTGCGTAGTATAAATTTTGGAATAAATCTGCAATCCGCAATCTAAAATCCGCAATATAAAGAAGCAAAAAAATGACGGAATCCAGAACAGAAATATCATCCCTCGGGGAATTTGGTCTTATAGATCATCTTACAAGAAATTTTGAGATACACAACGCATCAACTGTAGTTAGCGTGGGTGATGACGCCGCCGTGATCGACAACTTTGGCAAACAAACTGTGGTTACTACTGATCTGCTGATCGAGGGTGTACACTTTGATCTGTCATATACACCTTTAAAACACCTGGGCTATAAAACAGTGATAGTAAACCTGAGTGACATATACGCGATGAATGCTACACCAACACAGGTAACCATTAGCATTGGCATAAGCAACCGATTTAGCGTTGAGGCACTTGATGAATTTTATGAGGGCATTTTTGCGGCCTGTACAAAATACAACGTTGATTTGGTAGGCGGTGATACATCAGCATCGCAAAAAGGGTTTATCGTTAGCTGCACCGCTATTGGTGAAGTGGCCCCAGGTGCATTTGTAACACGCAGCACTGCCAATAACGGCGACCTTATTTGTGTTAGCGGAGATTTGGGCGGGGCATTTTTAGGGTTGACATTATTAGAAAGAGAGAAAAGGATATACATGGAGAACCCACAGGTGCAGCCCGACCTGGAGAATGAAGATTATATTGTTGGCCGGTTACTAAAACCCGAGGCAAGAAAAGATATTATTGAGTTTTTTGAGCAGCAGCAAATTATGCCCACTGCCATGATGGATGTTAGCGATGGCATAAGCAGTGAAATATTGCATATATGCAAGCAAAGCAACCTTGGCTGCAGGCTGTATGAAGAAAAGCTACCAGTCTCCGATCTTAGCCGCAAGGCAGCATTTAAGTTTGGCCTTGACCCGACTGTGTGCGCTTTAAATGGCGGCGAAGATTATGAACTTATATTTACCATTAAGCAAGCAGATTATGATAAAATAGTGCTGAGCGAAGAGATAAGTGTAATTGGTTATATGGCGCCTGTTGAAGAAGGAACCAAGCTGCTAACCAAGGGCGGTAA